>NZ_CP064955.1:314633-629267 GCF_011038645.2 Corynebacterium qintianiae
TCGACAAGGACAAGGTTTCTCCGATCTCCTGCCCGGACAACCTGGCCTTTGACAAGCACGGCAACCTGTGGATCTCCACGGATGGAAACGCGCTGGACAGCAATGACGGCCTCTACGCCGTCGGTCTCGAGGGCGAGAACCGCGGCCAGGTCAAGTGCTTCCTCACCGTGCCCAAGGACGCCGAGACCTGCGGCCCGATCGTCACCGAGGAGCGCGTGATGGTTAACGTGCAGCACCCGGGCGAGTCCGACGACGCGACCTTCGAGAACCCGGGCTCGCACTGGCCGGAAGGTGGCAACTCCGTCCCGCGCCCGGCCGTGGCTATGGCGTGGCGCGAGGACGGCAAGCAGATCGGCGTCGAGGCGTAGGCCTATAGCCCCCGGCTCGCCTGGTCGAAAAAGTCGCGTTCGTAGTAGCAGGCGTGCATAAAGGCGTTGGCGGCTGTGCGGCGTTGGTCGTCGGTCGCGGCGGCCAACGCCTCCTCGGCGCGCTCGATGGCCCCGCGGGCCTCGGTGACGAAGTCGTCGCCGCTGTAGGTGTCCAGCCACGCCTTGTACACGTGGCCGGGTGAGTTGTGCTCCGCCAGGTGCAGGCCCACCTCGGCGTAGAGCCAGAAACAGGGCAGTACCGCGGCGACACCGATCGGGTAGTCCTCGAGCGTTGCGTGCGCCTTGAGAAAGTTCACGTACCCCATCGTCACCGGCGACATTCGCGCGTCAGAGAATGTAATGCCGCGGCCGCGGAACCAGGTGCGGTGCATCTCCTGCTCAGCGACGAGCGCCTCCCGGGCGGCGGTGGCCCACCAGATCTGGTCCTCGGTGGTCTTCGCCTTCGCGCTCAGGCTTGCCAGGGCGCGGGCGTAGTCGTTGAGGTAGTGGGCGTCTTGCGCCAGGTAGAACTCGAACTGGTCGCGAGCAAGCGTTCCTTCTCGCAGGTCGCGGACGAAGCTCAAGTCCAGGATCTGCGGCCACACCACCCGCGCCGCCATCTGCCATAGGTGCCTCGTATGCTCGCCGGCGGGCTCAATCCGCGGCTCGGGCAGCTGCTTGTCGACGCCCTCTTCGTGCCATCGGTCCGCCTCACCCCACGGGTGCGTCGAGGCGGTATCGGCGAGGCGGCGCAGCGCGTGGAAGTGGTCGACGGGGCCGTGTCCCTCGCCGACGTTAAGGGCATCGGAGTTGGCGATGGCCTCGTGCAGCCAGCGCGAGGACCATTCGGCGGCCGCGGTGGGGGAGGCGTCGACACGCAGCCGCGTGGCCAGGGCAGAGGAGAGCGAGCAGCCTGTGCCGTGCGTGTTGGGGGTGTCCACGCGGGGTACCGCGATGACGTGGACGTCGCCGGAGGGGGTGACTAGCGCGTTTGACGCCTCGGGTCCGGTGAGGTGGCCGCCCTTGACCAGGACGCTTACTCCGATGTCGGCGGCGTAGGCGACACCCTGTGCGACGGCGGCGTCGAAGTCTGTGGCGCGCGCGCTTCCGGTGAGCACCGCGAGCTCGGGGATGTTGGGGGTGACCACGGTGGCGTGGTCGCGCACAAACTGGCGCAGCGCCTCCTCGGCGTCCCTGGTCAGCAGGCGGTCACCGGAGGTGGCGACCATGACGGGGTCGACGACGATGACCGGCACGGGGTGGTCGGTCAGGAAGTTGGAGACGGCGGCGGTGGTGGGGGCGTCGCCAAGCATGCCCACCTTGACCGCGTCGACCGTGACGTCGTCGAACACGGAAGCCAGCTGCGCGGTGAGGAACTCCGTCGGCGGTGTGTGCACCTCCCGCACGCCGCGGGTGTTCTGCGCGACCAGGGCGGTGACGACGGCCATGCCGTAGCCGCCCGCCGCCGCGATCGACTTGAGATCGGCTTGGATGCCCGCCCCACCGGTCGGGTCCGTGCCGGCGATGGAGAGGACGCGGGGTTGCTGGTAAGTCATGCCTTAAGGTTTTACACGCTCAGCGCCCCGCGGCGGCGGAAACTGCGCCCAGGAATTCGGCGTAGTCCTCGCGTACCTCGGAGAGGGGCTCCACCACATGCTCCGCGGAGGTCGCCTCGATCTCCCGGCGCAGCGCCGCCCGGGTGCGGGTGCGGATTCCCGCCCCGATCGCGCCGCCGAACACCCCGGTAACTAACCCGACCACCAGGCCAAAGAGCAGGCCGCCCATGATGAGAAGCGTCGGGATGGGCCAGCCCTCGATCTGCGGGACGAGGGTGCGGCCGTAGCCGAGGGTGTTCATCAGTGGCAGCAGCGCGCCGGGCAGCATCGCCGCGGCGAGGTACCACAGCACGCCGATCAGCGCCGCGACAAGCGCGAGCCACTGCAGGACCGTGGCCAGCCCCCACGCCTTAGACGGCTGCGCGGGCAACCGGGTGCGCGACGCCGCCCGGTCGAGTTCGGCGGGCAGCTGCTCAGCGATGTTCTCGGCGCGGTCGGTCACTGCGGACGCCCACGCCTGGGGCAAGCCGGCGGCAGCGGCGGCGGCGTAGCCGCGCACACCCTGGTTGGCCGTGGCGCGCGACGCGGCGTCGAGCTCGGGGAGAGAGGTGCGGTGTACACCGACCTCGTCCGCTTCCTCGCGCAACCCCATCCGCCGCAGCGGGTCGGGCCGCAACCGGGACACCCACGAGGTGAGCAACCAACCGGTGCGCTGGTGTAGGCGCTTGCGGTACGCGGCCGCGGTCGCCGCAGCCAGCCGCTCTGCGCCGGCGGCATGAACCAGCACCGCATCCATCTCCCGCTTCGCACGCTTGTCGACGCCCCTCGGGGCGCTCTGCCCGGCCCACGGCGCGGTCACCGCCTCCAGGTCCGCCTCGATACGAGCGGTCTGCGCCGTATGCGCTTGCGCAACGCGGGCGATAGCGCCGCGCAGCTCGTCCACACCGTAACCGGTGCGGGCGGATGTGGGGATGACCTGGACGTTTCTCAGGCCGTCGTCACGCAATAACCCGGCGAAGGATTGCGCTACGACCGGCCGGTCCGCCTCGGCGAGGTTGTCGGCCTTGTTCAGTACCGCGAGCGTGACGGCGGAGTGGTTCGCGTGCGGGCGGATGAAGTGCTCGTGAATAACGGAGTCGGCGTACTTTTCCGGGTCGGTGACCCAGACGAGAACGTCCACCTGGCCCGCGAGACGCGTGGCGATGGCCCGGTGGGATTCCTGGACGGAGTCGAAATCCGGCAGGTCGAGCAGGATGAGCGGGCCCGCACCCGAGGCGAAATCACCGGGGCGGTTGCGGCGGTCCTCCACCTCGAGCCAGTCCAGCAACTCTTCGGAGCCTTCGGGGTTCCACACCGCGGCCAGCGGCGAGGTGGTCGTGGGTCGTCGCGCAGCGGCGGCGCCGAGGTCCTCGCCGACGACGGCGTTGAACAGCGACGTCTTCCCGGAACCGGTGGCGCCGAAGAACCCGACGACGGTGTGCTCCGCCGACAGCGCGCGGCGCTGGGCCGCCGAATCGGACACGGCAGTGAGGCGCTGCAGCTCGCCGGGGGAGAGGTAGGCGGCGCCGAGCTCCGCGGCCTCCTGCAGCGCGGCGAGACGGCCGCCGAGGCTCGGCTTCTTCTTAAACAGCGCCATTGTCCACCCTCCGTTGAACGGACGCGAGGGCCGCGCCGGCCGCGGTGCGCAGCTCATCTGCTGTCGCACCGGCGGTGAGCGGCGCGAGGACCGCGTCGTAGCGCCCGCGTTCCCCTGCGAACAGTTCGACCAAGCGGGCGTTGAGGTCCTCGCGGGCGTGGTTGACCATGCGGCGCACGGTGTCCTCGCCGAAGATAGTCTCCAGCAGCTTCTGGCCGACGACGGCCGAGCCGCCCGCGATGGCGATCTCCCCGCCGGTCAATCCCGCCGTCGAGGCGAAGACGACGAGCATGAGCGCGACGGTAACCACGTTGAGGCCAAGCGACATCACCCTAGCGCGCTGGCGTTTAGCGCCGGCGGTCTCCTGGATATGAGCCATGAGCTCGCCCTGCCACTCGCGCACGAGCGCGGCGGCGCCGTCGGAAATCGTGGTGCTTGCTCGCGCGAGCGACGGGTCGGCGTCTGCGCGCAGATTCGGCGCCACCGAGCCCAGATGCGACCACGAGCGGGTGGCGGCGGTGTCGGCGGCGTCGACAATCACCGCGTGCAGGCCGCTTTCGATCTCGGTGGCGACTTCGCGCACCGGCGCTGGCTGGCCCGACAGGAAGCTGCCGATGCGGTCGCGGGCTTGAGAGACGAAGCGCTCGACGCCCCGGAAGAAATCGGAGGTGCCTACGAAATCCTGCCAGCGCTGCAGAACTTCCGTGCGCAGCAGTTTCCCGTCGGAGGTAGCGTCGATCACGTGCACCGTCGCGCGGTCGTAGTTCGCGTCGACGGCCTCGGCGAGCTGCGCCGCGAACTCCTCCTGGTGCTCCTTCGCCGCAGCGAGCGTATCGACGCGCCGGGCAACCGCCTCGAGAGCCCCCATGACGGTCCGGCCCGCCACCTCGCGCCGGGCCGCGGTGTCCCGGGCAAGCTCGGTGAGGTAGGCGCGCAGTGGCGCCACCAGGTCAGCGGGTAAACGCCCCTCCAGGCCGGCGACGAAGGGGACGGTGAAAAGTTGAGCGCCGCCGAGGCCCGCCTCGGCCAGCATTCGGTGCAGGTCCTCCGGCACCGTCTGGGCGGAGTCCGGGTCGAGCCGGTTGAGCACGACTGCGACCTCGATGTTGCGCCCCGCGGCGTCGTGGAGGAAGTTCCACACCAGCTTGTCGGCATAGCGCGCCGGGGTGGTCACGAACATCCACAGGTCCGCCGCGGCCAGCAGCTGCGAGGACAGGGCGCGGTTGCGGTCGTCGATTGAGTCGAAATCGGGGGCGTCGAGAAGCGCGAGGCCCGCGGGCACGGCCTGCGAGGTGGCAATGCGCAGCGTGGTTGACTGCTCGTCACCGGCACCGTGCGAGCGCGCGAGGCCAGGCAGCACCTGCGGGGAGTTGAACCACGCGCTGTCCGTCGGGTTGACAACCAGGATCGGCTGGCGCGTCGTTGGTCGGATCACACCGGGGTTAGTCACCTGCTCACCGAGCACGGCGTTGACCAAGGTCGACTTGCCGGAACCGGTGGATCCGCCCACGACCGCAAGCAAGGGTGCATCGATGTTATCCAGGCGTGGGAGGATGTAATCGTCGAGCTGGGAGGCGAGCGCCGTCGCCTCGGCGGCATGCTCTCCGCCCGGGCGCGTGTCAAGGAGCGCGTCACGCAGGCCACGCACCGCGTCCAGTGAGGAGAGGGACTGGTTCGGATTCACCCGTTCATTCTTGCAGATGGAGGTGACGCAGATTTGGTTTTCCCACCTGGGGCGTGGTTTACTAAGCGGCGTTGTCTCGAGTTGGTCGGGGTGGGCACGCTTTTCCGAGTGAACGCCCCGAGACCCTTCGACCGCGTGAAAGTGGTTCGTCGATAAGCGAGAGGCATGGCAAGAAGTGACCACGTGCGTCCAGGACGGAAATCTGGCGCACATTTAACCAGGTCAGGAGACCACAAGTGATTCAGCAGGAATCGCGTCTGAAGGTCGCCGACAACACCGGCGCACGGGAGATCCTGTGCATCCGCGTGCTCGGCGGCTCTGTCCGACGCTTCGCCGGCATCGGCGACACGATCGTCGCCACCGTGAAGGAAGCCGCCCCCGGCGGCAACGTCAAGGAGGGTGAGGTCGTCCGCGCCGTCATCGTCCGCGCCAAGAAGGAGACCCGTCGCCCGGACGGCTCCTACATCGCATTCGACGAAAACGCTGCCGTTCTGATCAAGAACGACACCGAGCCCCGCGGCACCCGCATCTTCGGCCCGGTCGCGCGCGAGCTCCGCGACAAGCGCTTCATGAAGATCGTTTCTCTCGCACCGGAGGTGATCTAAGTTATGAAGATCAAGAAGGGCGATATGGTCCAGGTCATCTCTGGCAAGGACAAGGGCGCTCAGGGCAAGGTCATCGAGGCCTACCCGCAGCGCGACAAGGTCCTCGTCGAGGGCGTCAACCGCATCAAGAAGCACGTCGCTAACTCCTACAACGAGCGCGGTGCAGAGTCCGGCGGCATCGTCACCCAGGAAGCACCGATCCACGTCTCCAACGTGATGGTCCTGGATTCCGACGGCACCCCGACCCGCGTGGGCTACCGTTTCGACGAGAACGGCAAGAAGGTCCGCGTGGCAAAGTCGAACGGGAAGGATATCTAAGCATGGCTGAGAACTACACCCCGCGTCTGAAGACCCGCTACAAGGACGACATCCGCACCAAACTCAACGACGAGTTCGGTTACGACAATGTCATGCAGATCCCGGGCCTGACCAAGATTGTCGTGAACATGGGCGTCGGCGACGCAGCCCGCGACTCCAAGGTCATCAACGGTGCTCTCGAGGACCTCACCGCGATCACCGGCCAGAAGCCGCAGCTTCGCCGCGCGAAGAAGTCCATCGCGAACTTCAAGCTCCGCGAAGGCATGCCGATCGGCGCGAAGGTCACCCTGCGTGGCGACCGCATGTGGGAGTTCCTGGACCGCCTGCTGTCCGTTGCTCTCCCGCGTATCCGCGACTTCCGCGGCCTCAACGACAAGCAGTTCGACGGTGCGGGCAACTACACCTTCGGCCTGAACGAGCAGACCATGTTCTACGAGATCGACATCGACAAGGTCGATCGCGTCCGCGGCATGGACATCACGCTCGTCACCACCGCCACGAACGACGACGAAGGCCGCGCATTGCTGCGCCACCTCGGCTTCCCGTTCGCGGACAAGGACGGCAAGATGCAGCGCGCATAAGCGCCCGACTGCCACGCGTTAACCCCCAGCCGGTTCATCCGGCCGGGGGTTTCGCTATGCGCGGGTGCGGCTCAGAAGTCGAGGTCGAAGGCGGACGCCCCCTTAACCGTCCGGGGATCCGTGCGGGTTGCGATGGATACGCGGTTGAACACGTTGATAGCCAGGATGCTCACCAGAAGGTTGTGCAGGTCTTCTGTGCCGAAGCGTTCCTCGGCTTTATCCCACAACTCATCGGGGACGGAGGCGTAGCCGTCGATGTGTGTGACCGCGTCCGTGAGTTCGAGGGCTAGGACCTCTTTCTCGTCGAAAGTGTCCCGGTAATTAGTCCAGCCCTCGGCGCGCAAAATGCGGTCGTGATCCCAGCCGTCACGGCGTGCGTCGCGACGGTGTGTGGCGATGCACGCCTTGCAGTCGTTGATAACCGAGGCGCGGAGCGCGACAAGGTGTCGGTAGCGCTCGTCGACCGTTTCGCTGGAGTACTTGACCATGGGGAGCAGCGAGCGCATCGCCCCGCCACGCACTTGTTTCCGCGGTTCCACCATGCCCGCCACGGTAGCTGCGTGCGGCGCAGTTATCCACAATTGCTGAGTTATCCACAGGTGAAGGTTCCTCCGGCGGGTGGCGTCAGGTGCGTCGGCTACAACTGAGTGAAACCGAATTTTTCAGGGGGTAGTTATGCAGACCGGGGACACCACGAACAGCACGATCAAAATTAAGGGCAAGGTGCAGAAGCTGCTGAACCAGGCGGCGGACCGGCAGGGAACCGCGGAGGGGGAAATCTATTACCGCAAGGCGTTCGAGCTTATGGCGTCGCACGGTTTCGACGAGCGGGATCTCGCTGCGCCGGACGAGGGTGATGATGTCGTGCACAAGGTGTTCGAGTTCGCCGGCGCCTACACCGAGATGCAGTCGACACTTCTGCTCGCGATGTCGTCGTCGCTGCACTGCACCGGCTTCGCCCAGCGCGTGCACCGGTCCACTCGGATTAGCTCCGCGACGGTATTCGGGCTCCGCCGGCACCTTGACCGGGTGGAGATGCTGTTCACCCTTCTCAACCCGGTGATGATCGCCCAGGCGCGCGGCGTGAGTGCCGAGGCGTGGGAGGACGTGTCGACCGTGGTGAAGCGCAGGTCCTTCATGTCCGGGTTTGCCCGGCAGATCGGTGCGCGGCTGAGCGAGGCAGAGCATCGCGTCGCGGACGACCGCGACGAATACGCGCTCGTCCTAGTCGACGATGTGGAAAAGGCCCAGCAGGCCCAAGAGGAGTATGCCGCGATGCGCGGCCTCTTGTTTTCCCACTATCACTCCCAGCGCTCATTCGACGGTGTGGCCTACGGCCAGGGCGTGGAGGCGGGCAGCAGGTCTGATCTCGGCCAGACGCGGGTCTGGGCGCGGAGGGCGCTGCCATTCTGAATCAGTAAAGTTTGTGACCAAAAGGAATATGTTTCAAAAACAAAATAATCACCCCGCGTTGAAGGTAATGTGACTGTCACCTCAGTCAAGCGTCCGTAAAAGGGAGGTCACATGAAAGGTCTATTCGGGAGGGCTGGACGGGTGCGTAGCCTGGGAATTGCGGGGGCAGTCAGCAGCATCGTGTTGACGGTCGCCCTGCCGCTCGGAGCTTCGGCGGGTGCAGAGGAAAGTTCACTCAAGGGCTCCTCCGTCGGCTCATCTGTGGTCACGCGCCCGGTTGTCCAACCGGGGGATATCGATACGTTCTACGACACGTCGAATGTCACTCCGACCCGGGTGGGGGAGATCCTCCGCACCCAGCAGGCCCCGTATTCGGGCATCTTCGGGGACTCCACGTGGGCGGTGCCCAAGAGCGTGCAGAAGATCATGTACACCACCCAGAACACCGCAGGAGTTCTCACCCCGGTCACAGGTTACGTTCTAGAGCCGACCGTGCCGTGGCGCGGTGATGGTCCCCGGCCCACGCTCGTTATCGTCCGCGGCACCGTCGGTCAAGGCGACCACTGTGCTCCTTCGCGCAACTGGCCGCTCGACGGGCAGCCCGACCCCGTCTACTCCGGAAGGTTCGTCAACCTCGAGGGACTCTACGACATGATGTTTGCCAACCAGGGCGTCCGCGTCGTGGTCACTGACCTGATCGGAATGGGCACTCCGGGCATGCACACCTACATGAACCGGGACGACCAGGCCCACGCGATGCTCGACGCGGCGCGCGCGGCCCGCGGCCTCGTCGAGGCGCGCGGGGAAACTTTCGGCGCGGTCGCCCTTTACGGGCACTCCCAGGGCGGCGGCGCGTCGAGCGCGGCTGCCGAAGCGCAACCGGCCTACGCCCCCGACATCGACCTCGTCGCGGCGTACGCGTCCGCCCCGCCGGCCGACCTCGACGCAGTTCAGCGCAATATCGACGGGTCTGACCTGGTGGGCGCCATCGGTTTTACTATCAATGGCCTCCTCGCGCGTTTCCCGAATCTCGAGCCCATCATTGCCGCGAGCGTCACCGACGAAGGCAGCCGGGTACTGGAAAACGTCGCGCAGATGTGCACCGACGACATCATGAACGAATACGGCGGCACCACTACTCGCCAATGGATCACCGGCGGGAGGTCGCTGACCGAGCTTGCGCAGGAGCACCCGGAGGCTAAGGCCGCCATGGATGCTCAGCTGATCGGTACCGGCAAGCCGAACGTGCCGGTCATGATCGTCTCTGGGCGCTTCGACCGAAACGTCGCCTACGGCCAGGCGAAGCACCTTGCGCAGAACTGGTGTGCAAAGGGCGTGCCGGTGCTTTACCGTGACGACTTTCTCCCGGAGATCGGGACCCTAGGGGAGTACAACCACGTGGCGCAATCCGTCTCGGGCGCCACTTTCGGAATGCCGTTCATCGTGGACGCCTTTCACGGCCGAACACCGCAGGAAACGGCGGTGTGCACGAATTGGAACGGCAACGCAGGATCCTCCGAGGCCGACGCGAGCTCGGCGATGAGTTCGCTGCCGATGTCGAGCGGTCTCGTCATGCCGGGCAGCAGCCAGGGCGGAAGCTCCGGGCGGGAGGGCTCGTTCGTCCTGTAGCTACCGGGACTCGTTGCCCGCGTACACGTTGAAGCGGGAGCCCGTCGCCTCTGCGATGAGTGTCATGCCGGCGTGGCGGGCAAGTTCAACCGCGAGCGAAGTCGTCCCCGCGGTGGTGATGATGGCGGGGATGCCTGCCATCATCGCTTTGCGGGCGATGCCAAATGTCACCCTCTCCCGCGTCACCAACACATGCCCGGCGGCCGGAAGCGCGCCGTCCAGCAGGAGTGCGCCAACTAGCTTGTCGACGGCGTGTTCAATGTTCAGGTCCGACCTCGACGCGACAGTTTCTGCGCGGGCGGTGGCGAGAAGCGCGGCAGGGGTGGGCTCACGGCGGCTCGGGGCGGGAACGAGCGGAGGGAAACGGAACCACTCGTCGGTGCTGAGTGCGAGTGATTTGATGGGGAAACGCACCCGGTGCAGGATCTCAGTGATGGCTTGGTCGCGGGATATCCCGCAGCTGTTGGACAGCGGGGCGGAGGGGAGGGGCGTCGACACGCTTCGTGTGAGATGGACATCCATTAAGTTGTAGGTGTTGCGCCCGCCGGTATCCACCGCGCCGGCGCAGTAGCGGGCGGAACCGACGTCGGCGGCTGAGGAGATGAGGCCCTCGGTGTACAACCAGCCGTGGGCCAGCTCAATGTCGTTTCCGGGTGTGCGGGTTGTGGTCAGAAGGGAGGCTCCGCCGGAGCGAATCTCGAGCGGCTCCTCTGTGGGGGTCGTACCGGCCCGGGTATCTGTTGTGAACGTCTCGCCGGATCGGGTCACCGTTGTCACCGCGAAACGTCTGTTGCCTCGACCCATCTAACAGGATCCGGTAGCGGAAGAGGAGTCCTGCGATGTCGTCAACCACGCAGCCGCGGCCACGACGGCGGCTTCGGCGCCGCGGTCCAACGTGGGTTGAATATCCGGGGCGAACGCCGGGTTGTGGTTGCCTGGGGCGTTTTCCTGGTATTCGAACCCGCCGAGGCCCCAGAAGGTGTACGGCACGTCTAGCTCGCGGGGGATCACCGAGAAATCTTCCGATGCGGCGACCGCGTCGAGGTCAACCGCTTTGTCACCGAAATACTCGTCGAAGGCGGCGCGTACGGTGTCGGTGGCCTCGACGTGGTTGTCAGTGAGCGGGTAGATGTCGTAGTAGGTGAACTCCGGTTCCTTCGGGCTGCGGGCGGCCTCACATTCCGCGCGCACGATCCGCTCGATGGCCTCTTTAATGTGGTCGCTGACTTCCTGGCTGTACGCGCGTGTGTTGATCAGCAGCTCGGCGGACGCCGGAATGATGTTCGACTTCGATCCGGCGTTGACCGAACCGACGGTGACTACAGCGGTCTCCTGGGCGGCGATTTCGCGGGAGACGATCGTCTGCAGGCGCATCACGATTGTCGACGCCAGCACCACCGGGTCGGCGCCGAGTTCCGGCATCGCCCCGTGCGAACCTTTGCCGAAGACCTCCACCTTCACCGAGAACGCCTGCGACAGCACCGCACCGCGACGGGTGCCAACGGTCCCGCCCGGTAGTGAACCGAGCACATGCTGGCCGAGGTACACGTCGGGCCGCGGCATCTTGTCGGCGATGCCGTGCTCCACCATGTCGCCGGCACCTTCCGCAGTTTCCTCCGCCGGTTGGAACACCCCGACAAAGGTTCCGCTCCACTGATCGGTGTGGTCGTTGAACGCCTTCAGGGCGCCGAGCAGACTCATGAGATGGACGTCGTGGCCGCAGGCATGTGACGTGGGGACCTCGGCACCGGAATTCTTGTCCACCTGCGTCGCCGTCGACTGGTAGTCCTTCCCCGAATCCTCCTTCACCGGCAAACCATCGATGTCGGCGCGCATCGCCACCACTGGCCCCTCGCCATTCTCGATGACGGCGAGGATGCCAGTCTCCCCCACGAGCTCGTGGTCGATGCCGTAAGAGGTGAGCTCCTCCTGAATCCGGGCGGAGGTTTCAATTTCCTGCATCGACAGCTCGGGGATCTGGTGGAAGTGCTTGTACAGGTCCTCTCGCTCGGAGCGGGAGGATTCCAAGTCCGACAAAATGGTCCTGGCGTTGTTGAGGTTGATACCCATGCCACCCAAGGTAGTGGTTGAGACTGTGTCACGTTGGCGGGGGCGTCGAGAAGCGATTTGCCCTGAAAGCCGGGATAAATGTATGGTTTTCGTTTGGACTTGTGCGTGGAATTCCCACGCGCAACAGTTCAAGAATTCATTACTCATCCAACTTTGTTGCAGGCCCCCCGCCGAGATGCGAACCGGGTGCAAGGGTGGCGGCGAGCGCCCCGCGTTATTGAGCGCGGGGAGCGTGAAGTAGCCCCCGACATACCACACGGAGAACGCGAGGTGGGTTTCAATGGGAACCGCAACGAGAAAGGTAGACGGTCACATCTCATGACGATGACTGATCCAATCGCAGACATGCTGTCTCGCGTGCGCAACGCTAACAATGCGCACCACGAGACCGTGTCCATGCCCTCCTCGAAGTTGAAGGTCAACATCGCGGAGATCCTCAAGCAGGAGGGCTACATCGCCGACTACAAGGTTGAGGAAGAGAAGGTTGGCAAGCAGCTGACCCTCGACCTCAAGTACGGCCCGACGCGCGAGTCCTCCATCGCAGGGCTGCGCCGCGTGTCCAAGCCCGGTCTGCGCGTGTACGCAAAGTCGAACGACCTGCCGCAGGTTCTCGGCGGCCTTGGCGTGGCCATCATTTCCACGTCGCAGGGCCTCCTGACCGACCGTCAGGCCCAAGAGAAAGGCGTAGGCGGAGAAGTTCTCGCCTACGTCTGGTAAAGGGAGGTTGAAAAGACTATGTCACGCGTAGGTAAAGCACCCATCGCAATCCCGAACGGCGTTGAAACCACAATCGACGGCCGCAACGTTGAGGTCAAGGGCCCGAAGGGCACCCTGTCCCTCGAGCTCCCGGAGCCCATCACCGCTTCCGTTGAAGAGAACGAAATCGTGGTGGCCCGTCCGGACGATCACCGCACCAGCCGCGCTCTGCACGGTCTCTCCCGCTCGCTCGTCAACAACCTCGTTGTTGGTGTGACCGAGGGTTACAAGATCAACATGGAGATCTTCGGTGTCGGCTACCGCGTCCAGGCCAAGGGCAAGGACCTCGAGTTCGCCCTCGGTTACTCGCACCCGATCCTGATCCAGGCGCCCGAGGGCATCACCTTCGCCGTCGACGGCAACACCAAGTTCTCGATCGAGGGTATCGACAAGCAGCAGGTAGGCCAGATCGCCGCGAACATCCGCCGACTGCGCAAGGATGACCCCTACAAGGGCAAGGGCATCCGTTACGCAGGCGAGCAGGTTCGCCGCAAGGTCGGAAAGACGGGTAAGTAATCATGAGCAACACCGCAGAGAACACCAAGCGCACCCCGGTCGGCAAGGACATTTCGTCCCGCCGTCGCGAGGCACGCGCACGTCGCCACTACCGCATCCGCAAGACCCTGCGCGGCACCCCGGAGACCCCGCGTCTCGTCGTGCACCGTTCTTCCCGCCATATGCACGTCCAGGTCATCGACGACCTGGCCGGCCACACGCTGGTTGCCGCTTCCACCATGGAGGCCGACATCCGCAACGCAGAGGGCGACAAGAAGGACAAGGCCGCCAAGGTTGGCGCACTCATCGCCGAGCGCGCCAAGGCAGCCGGCATCGATGCAGTTGTATTCGACCGCGCCGGCTACAAGTACCACGGCCGAGTCGCAGCTCTCGCTGACGCAGCTCGTGAAGGTGGTCTGAAGTTCTAATGATTACCGCAACCATCACCATTAACGGAAGGAACGCGTAATGGCCGAACGTGAACGGCGTGACGGCGGACGCTCCGCCGACAACCAGAACAACCAGAACAGCAACGACCGCGGCGGACGTAACGACCGCGGCGGGCGCAACGACCGTGGCGGTCGCCGCGACCGCGACGACCGTCGCAACCAGAACGACGACCGCGACAAGTACATCGAGCGCGTCATCACCATCAACCGTGTCGCCAAGACCGTCAAGGGCGGACGCAACATGTCGTTTACGGCTCTCGTTGTGGTCGGCGACGGCCAGGGCATGGTCGGTGTGGGCTACGGCAAGGCCAAGGAAGTCCCGGCCGCAATCCAGAAGGGTGCAGAAGAGGCACGCAAGAACTTCTTCCGCGTCCCGATGATCGGCGGCACCATCCCCCACCCCGTCCAGGGTGAGGCCGCAGCCGGCATCGTCATGCTCCGCCCGGCAGCACCGGGTACCGGTGTCATCGCCGGTGGCGCTGTCCGTCCGGTTCTCGAGTGCGCTGGCGTGCAGGACATTCTGTCCAAATCCCTCGGCTCCGACAACGCACTGAACGTCGTCCAGGCGACCGTCGCTGGCCTGAAAGAGCTCGTGCGCCCCGAAGAGGTCGCTGCCAAGCGCGGCAAGTCCGTCGAGGACATCGCTCCGGCTCGTATGCTGCGCGCTCGCGCAGGACAGGAGGCATAGAACACATGGCTCTGAAAATTACGCTGCACCACGGCAAGGTCGGCGAGAAGCCGATGACCCGTGCAAACCTCGAGGCTCTAGGCCTGCGCAAGATCGGCCAGTCTGTGGTTAAGCAGGACAACGCCGCGACCCGCGGCCAGATCCTCAAGGTGCGCCACCTGGTCACCGTCGAAGAAGTAGCAGGGGAGTAGATAACACATGGCTGACATCATCAAGCTCCATGATCTGCGCCCGGCTCCGGGCGCAAAGAAGTCCAAGACCCGCGTTGGCCGCGGTGAGGCATCCAAGGGCAAGACCGCGGGCCGCGGTACCAAGGGAACCGGTGCTCGCAAGCAGGTTTCGGCCGCTTTCGAGGGTGGCCAGATGCCGCTGCACATGCGTCTGCCGAAGCTCAAGGGCTTCAAGAACCCGAACAAGGTTGTTTTCCAGGTCGTCAACGTCGCCGACCTCGAGAAGGCGTTCCCCAACGGCGGCTCCGTCGCCATTGCCGACATCGTCGCCGCTGGCCTCGCTCGCAAGAACGAGCCTGTCAAGGTTCTGGGCAACGGTGACCTGAGCGTCAAGCTCGATGTCACCGCGACCAAGTTCTCGAAGTCTGCTGTGGAGAAGATCCAGGCAGCCGGTGGCACCGTCACCGAGGCTTAAGCGCTAACGAGCGTTCGGCCGCACAAATCGGGTCGCTTCCCTGATGGGAGGCGGCCCGATTTCTGCTCCTCAGTCTCAGTGTGAGGCTATGGACGGCGAGGGCTCCGGGACGAGCGGGAGAAACGCGCTGGCGATTGAGCGGCTACTGCCCTAACTCTCTCCGGCGTTGTGCCGCGAGGCGTAGGCGCTCCGCGCGTTTCTTCTTCTCCGCCGCGGTGAGTTCATCGAAAATCTGCTCGTCCTCATCTTCCAGGCCGAAAACGCCGCGCACCGCCATCGAGGCGATTCCCGCGATGGGGAACACCACCCAGAAGTAGTTGAAGTGGAAAACAAATAAACCCAAGAAGAATAGAACCATCGTCGCCGACCAGATGACGGCGTCGGCGGCTTGTACTTTCTTGCCGCGCGCCAGAACACGGTCTAATTCGGCATCCGCGTCGGGAACATGTTTAACATCGCTGCGGGCGGAGCCCAGCGGCTCCACTTCGTGGTCGGGGAGGTCGGCAAACAGTTCCGTAAGATCGTTGCGGTAGTTGGCGTTGGCGGCCTGAGCGGTTCGTCGGTCGAACTCCGCTACGTCCAGATACCCGTTAGTGAAGAGCTCGGTGAGCCTGTCGAAAGCTCGCGCCCGCTCTGGGTCCCCGATCCGGATGCCAGGCTCATTGTCCATGGGTGCCAGTATCGTGCACAGTTGTAGGCGCCGCAAGTTCGACGAATGTCGTTCGACTGGTAGGCTGTTGAGGTCAAACTTGTCCGGGATGGCCGCGCATGCCGCTGGCCGTTTCCAGGCGATACCTGTCCACGATCTTCCGGGTGATGTGCGCCTGGAGGCCAGGAGGCTTTGTGTCCGCTATTGCTCAGGCGTTCAAGGACGCGGATCTGCGCAAGAAGATCCTCATCACCATCGCGCTCGTGATCCTGTACCGAGTCGGTGCGCAGATCCCGACCCCGGGTGTGGATTACGCGCTGATCAGCCAGCGACTCAACGACATCTCGCAGGGGGACCAGGCGACGATGTTCTCCATTATCGGTTTGTTCTCAGGTGGTGCGCTGCTGCAGCTTTCGATTTTCGCGATCGGCATCATGCCCTTCATCACGTCGTCGATCATCGTGCAGCTGCTCACGGTGGTGATTCCGCGGTTCGAGGAGCTGAAGAAGGAGGGCCAGGCGGGCCAGACAAAAATGACTCAATACACCCGCTACCTCACTGTCGGGCTCGCCCTCCTGCAGTCCTCGGGCATTGTGGCGCTTGCGGACCGCGAGCAGCTCCTCGGCCAAGGAGTGCCCGTCCTGGTGGAGGATCGCAACATATGGACCCTGATCATGATGATCATCGTGATGACCTCGGGGGCGATCCTCATCATGTGGCTCGGTGAGATCATCACGGAGAAGGGTGTAGGAAATGGCATGTCACTACTCATTTTTGCGGGTATCGCAACCCAGATCCCGACCGAAGGCGCATTCATTCTCCAGCAGTCGGGCGGGGTGACCTTCGCTCTCGTCGTGGCGGCGCTGATCGTTCTCGTCGTCGGAATCATCTTCGTGGAGCAGGGGCAGCGCCGCATCCCCGTGCAGTACGCCAAGCGCATGGTCGGGCGTCGCCAGTACGGTGGATCGTCGACCTACCTGCCTCTCAAGGTCAACCAGGCCGGTGTCATCCCGGTCATTTTCGCGTCGTCTCTGATGTATGTGCCGGTTCTTATCTCCCAGATTGTCACCATGAACAAGACCACTCCGCCGGACAACTGGTGGATGAACAACGTCATGGCGTGGCTGCAGAACCCCGGTTCGTGGCAGTACATTTTGCTGTACTTCGGCCTGATCGTTTTCTTCTCCTACTTCTACGTTTCCATCCAGTACGACCCGGTGGAGCAGGCAGACAACATGAAGAAGTACGGTGGCTTCATTCCGGGAATCCGCCCCGGCCGACCGACCGCGCAATACTTGGCGTTTGTGATGAACCGCCTGCTGTTCGTGGGAGCGCTGTACCTCGCTTTGATCGCAATCCTGCCGAACTTGGCGTTCGACGCCGGGGTGACCGGTTCGGGCCAGATGGGCATGAGCGCATTCGGCGGCACCGCTATCCTGATTATGGTGTCCGTGGCGCTGACCACGGTGAAGCAAATTGAATCCCAACTCCTCCAATCTAACTACGAAGGACTTCTGCGATAATGCGTCTCGTTCTACTCGGCCCTCCCGGTGCCGGCAAAGGTACCCAGGCAGCGATTCTCTCCGAGAAGCTCGGTGTTCCCCATATCTCCACCGGTGATCTGTTCCGCGCAAACATCGGTGAGGGGACCCCGCTCGGTGTTGAGGCCAAGGAGTACATCGACGCCGGGCGCCTCGTCCCGACGGATGTGACCGCACGCATGGTGGAGGCCCGCCTGGAGGAAGCGGACGCTGCAAACGGCTTCCTTCTGGATGGTTTCCCGCGCACCGTGGAGCAGGCCGAGATTCTCAAGGACCTGCTGGACAAGAAGGGCGTCGCCCTCGACGGAGTGCTCAACTTCCAGATTGATGAGGACGTCGTCGTCGAGCGAATGCTCGCCCGCGGCCGCGAGGACGACAACGAGGAGACGATCCGCACCCGGCTCGGCGTGTACCGCGACGAGACCGCTCCGTTGATCGACCACTATGGTGACGAGATAATCAACATCGACGCCGTCGGTGAAGTCAACGAGGTCAACTCCCGCGCCATGGATGAGCTGGAGAAGCTGGGCAAGTAGGCCCGGTTACCTGACTTTGATGGTTTTCAACGCACGCAAGCGGCGCATTCCCGCGAAATCGCCCGCCGACCTCGACGCCATGGAGGCGGCGGGTCGCGTCGTCGGCGTTGCGCTGCAGGAGGTGCGTAAGGCTGCCCTTCCTGGACGCACCACGGCAGATCTGGACCGTGTTGCGGAGGACGTGATCCGCTCGCACGGTGCAGTGCCGACCTTCCTGGGGTACCAGGGTTTCCCGGCGTCGATCTGCGCGTCGGTCAACGACGTCGTCGTGCACGGCATTCCAAGCAACAAGGTGATCCTGAAAGAGGGCGACCTCGTGTCCGTCGACTGTGGAGCGACCCTCGACGGCTGGGTGGGGGACTCGGCATGGTCGTTCGGGATCGGTGAGCTCGCCGACGACGTCGACAAGCTCAACCGGGCCACCGAGTGGGTTCTCCACGAGGGGCTGAAGGCTATGGTGCCGGGCAACAGGCTTACCGACGTTTCTCACGCACTTGAGGCGGCTACCCGCGCGGCCGAGCAACGTTTCGGAGTGGAGCTCGGGATTCTCGACGGTTACGGTGGCCACGGAATCGGCCGTTCCATGCACGAGAAGCCGTTTCTTGCCAACGAGGGCAAGCCGCACCGCGGCCCGGAGATCCAGGACGGCTCAGTCCTTGCGATCGAGCCGATGCTCATCCTCGGGGGAGAGGTTGACAGTGACGTGCTTGACGACGACTGGACGGTGGTCACCCTCGACGGCTCGCCCGCGGCGCACTGGGAGCACACGGTGGCGGCAACCGCGCAAGGCCCCCGGATTTTAACCCCGCGAAGCGATTGCTGAGCGAAGCGCTCAGCGTTTTCCGCGCCAACGGTTATACTGCACACATGTCAAACACTCCCCGCCACCGCGCCCCCAGCAGAGCAAAACGGCGCGCAGCTGCTATCGCCGCATCTGTCGGGGCCCTTGTTGCCCTCGCAGGCGTCCCGGCTGTCGCGCAGGCACAGGAAGCCCCCGTTTCCTCGGCGAACAGCCTGGACGCGTTTGTGCAGCACGTCAACTACTCGCTGACAACCTCCACGCGCGACAACGCGTGGTATGTCCGCAACACCCTGCTCGCCCAGGCTGGCACACTCGCGGCGATTAACCCGGCTGCACCCGAGCAGGCTCGGGCGCAGATTGACCAGATTTTCGAGGCGCTCTTCCCGGGCCTCATCGCTGAGCGCACTCCGCGCCCGGAGCCGGCGCCGGCACCCGCTGCCGCTCCCGCCCCGGCCCCGGCCCCAGCTTTCGACTATGGAGCCTGCCCGAAAGATGCGAAGGTCTGCGTCGACATCGCAGGCCAGCGTTCGTGGCTGCAGAATGGCGGTCAGGTTTACTACGGTGCGGTGACGGTCGCCACGGGCAAACCGGGGTACGAGACTCCGCGCGGCACGTTTTACGTCAACCGCAAGATCAAGGATGAGATCTCTTGGGAGTTCGGCAACGCGCCGATGCCTTTCGCCACCTATTTCACCTACAACGGAATTGCTTTCCACCAGGGGGATCCCGCCTACAAGTCCCACGGCTGCGTCCGTATGTACCGACAGGATGCGGAACGATACTTCAACGACCTGCAGATCGGCGACAAGGTCGTCGTCTACTAGGGTTACGGCGCGACCCGACCCCTCTTTCCGCGTGGCGCGGAGGGAGGGGTTTGTATTTGTGCAGGTCGGCGGGTAAAGTTGTCTCTCGGTGTGTAAGCGCATGGGCTCTCCCATGCTCTCTCGCGCCGTGTAGCAACGTAAAAATACGTCGGGCACCTGCGACAACGCGGTGCTGTAGGAAGTGGAGTGTATGGCAAAAGAAGGCGCAATTGAAGTTGAGGGCCGCATCGTCGAGCCCTTGAAGAACGCGATGTTCCGCGTCGAACTCGACAACGGACACGAGGTTCTGGCCCACATCAGTGGCAAGATGCGCCAGCACTACATCCGCATCCTCCCGGAGGACCGAGTGATCGTGGAGCTCTCGCCCTACGACCTCGACCGCGGGCGTATTACCTACCGCTACAAGTAGTTTACTTTCCGCCTCCTTACCCAAACGCCCCGTCGCAAGGCGGTGCGTCACTCACCTTCGGCCGCGGTGGCCGGAGCCGCGCGCAATCACGACCCATCATCCGGTTAGGACCGGGTAAAGCGTCGCGTGGCGTGGGCGGGTGGGGAGAAAACCACCGTACCAACCTGAAAGGCACGGCCCACATGGCACGTCTAGCTGGTGTCGATCTGCCGCGCAACAAGCGCATGGAGATCGCCCTGACCTACATTTACGGAATCGGTGCAACCCGTTCCAAGGAGCTGCTGGAGAAGACCGGCATCTCTCCCGACCTGCGTACCGACAACCTGACCGACGATCAGCTCGCCGCCCTGCGCGACGCCATCGAGTCCTCCTACACCGTGGAGGGCGACCTGCGCCGCGAGGTTCAGGCTGACATCCGTCGGAAGATTGAAATCGGTTCCTACCAGGGCCTGCGCCACCGCCGTGGCCTCCCGGTGCGCGGCCAGCGCACGAAGACCAACGCGCGCACCCGCAAGGGCCCGAAGAAGACCATCGCAGGAAAGAAGAAGTAACGCATGCCTCCCAAGACTCGTTCCGGCGCGCGCCGTACCGGCCGTCGCGTCGTCAAGAAGAACGTGGCCGCCGGCCACGCCTACATCAAGTCCACCTTCAACAACACCATCGTGTCCATCACGGACCCGAGCGGTGCCGTGATCTCCTGGGCGTCCTCCGGCCACGTCGGTTTCAAGGGCTCCCGCAAGTCCACCCCGTTCGCCGCGCAAATGGCTGCAGAGAATGCAGCTCGCAAGGCGATGGAGCACGGCATGAAGAAGGTCGACGTCTTTGTCAAGGGTCCCGGCTCCGGCCGCGAGACCGCCATCCGTTCTCTCCAGGCCGCTGGCCTGGAGGTGTCCTCGATCTCCGACGTGACGCCCCAGCCGTTCAACGGTTGCCGTCCGCCGAAGCGTCGTCGCGTTTAAGGCAGAAAGGAAAAGAGGTAATACATCATGGCTCGTTATACTGGCCCTGCTACCCGTAAGTCCCGTCGCCTCCGCGTCGATCTCGTCGGCGGAGACATGTCGTTTGAGCGCCGCCCCTACCCTCCGGGGCAGGCTGGCCGCGCCCGCATCAAGGAGTCGGAGTACCTCCTCCAGCTGCAGGAGAAGCAGAAGGCCCGCTTCACCTACGGCGTGATGGAGAAGCAGTTCCGCCGCTACTACGAGGAGGCGAACCGCCTCGCCGGTAAGACCGGCGACAATCTGCTCGTACTCCTCGAGTCCCGTCTGGACAACGTCGTCTACCGCGCTGGTTTGGCACGCACCCGCCGCCAGGCCCGTCAGCTCGTCTCTCACGGCCACTTCACCATCAACGGCAAGAAGACGAACGTCCCGTCCCACCGCGTCTCCCAGTACGACATCATCGATGTCCGCGAGAAGTCCCGCGCCATGATCTGGTTCGAGGAAGCTCAGGACAACCTGGTCGATTCCGTCGTCCCGGCCTGGCTGCAGGTCGTCCCGGAGACCCTGCGCATTCTCGTGCACCAGCTGCCCGAGCGCGCTCAGATCGACGTTCCACTGCAGGAGCAGCTCATCGTCGAGCTCTACTCGAAGTAACCAATTACTTCGAACCACCTTCCGTCATCCGTTCCTACCGGCATCAAATAGTGGTTGCCGACAAAGGAGAAGTTCATGCTCATCTCGCAGCGTCCTCAACTGACTGAGGAGTACATCGACACCAACCGCTCGAAGTTCGTCATCGAGCCCCTCGAGCCCGGTTTCGGTTACACCCTCGGAAACTCCCTGCGCCGCACGCTGCTGTCGTCCATTCCGGGCGCCGCAGTGACCTCGATCAAGATCGACGGTGTGCTTCACGAGTTCACCACGATCAACGGCATCAAGGAAAACGTTTCGGAGATCATCCTCAACGTCAAGAACTTGGTTCTGTCCTCCGACTCCGATGAGCCGGTTGTCATGTACGTGTCCAAGGAGGGCCCGGGCAATGTCACCGCTGGCGACATTGAGGTTCCGGCCGACGTGGAGATCCACAACCCGGACCTGCACATCGCGTCGCTGAACGACAACGCTCGCCTGGAGATGGAGCTCGTCGTCGAGCGCGGCCGCGGTTACGTCCCGGCCATGCCTAACTCCGGCGGAGAGGCCGGCCGCATCCCGGTCGACCAGATCTACTCCCCGGTGACTCGGGTCGCCTACAAGGTTGAGGCGACTCGTGTGGAGCAGCGCACTGACTTTGACAAGCTCATCATCGACGTGGAGACCAAGAACTCCATGTCCGCCCGTGACGCGCTCGCCTCCGCCGGCTCCACCCTGGTCGAGCTGTTCGGCTTGGCCCGCGAGCTCAACACGGCGGCAGAAGGCATCGAGATTGGCCCGTCCCCGCAGGAGACGGAGTTCATCGCCGCCTACAACCTGCCGATCGAGGACCTGAACTTCTCCGTGCGCTCCTACAACTGCCTGAAGCGCCAGGAGATCCACTCCGTCGGTGAGCTCGCTGAGTGCACCGAGAGCGATCTGCTGGATATCCGCAACTTCGGCCAGAAGTCCATCAACGAGGTCAAGATCAAGCTTGCCTCGCTGGGCCTGACCCTGAAGGACGCACCGGAAGACTTCGACCCCACCCAGATCGAGGGTTACGACGCCGAGACCGGCGACTACGTCGACGTCAGCGCGGAAGACACCGAGTAACAACAAAGAGCACGCGCTCAACCAACCGCACACGAGGAGTACGAAAATGCCGACCCCTAAGAAGGGTGCCCGTCTCGGAGGCTCCGCCAGCAACCAGAAGCACATTGTTTCCAACCTGGCGATGTCCCTCTTCGAGCACGGGGCAATCAAGACCACCGAGGCCAAGGCCAAGGTTCTGCGCCCGTACGCAGAGAAGCTGATCACCAAGGCGAAGAAGGGCACCGTGGCCGACCGCCGCGCCGTCGCCGCCGAGTTGCCGAGCAAAGAGATCGTCGCTTACCTGTTCAACGAGCTCGCACCGAAGTTCGCCAACCGTGAGGGCGGCTACACCCGCTCCATCAAGCTGGAGAACCGTTCCGGCGACAACGCCCCGATGACCCACATCTCCCTCGTTCTCGAGGAGACCGTGTCCACCGAGGCCACCCGCGCGGCACGCGCCGCGGCTTCCAAGCAGGCCGAGGAGGCTCCCGCAGAGGAGACCACCGAGGTTGAGGCTGAGAAGCAGGACGAGAAGTAGGCCGTAGCGCCTGATT
The DNA here is from genome assembly GCF_011038645.2 of Corynebacterium qintianiae. Taxonomy (NCBI): domain Bacteria; kingdom Bacillati; phylum Actinomycetota; class Actinomycetes; order Mycobacteriales; family Corynebacteriaceae; genus Corynebacterium; species Corynebacterium qintianiae. The sequence goes on from NZ_CP064955.1 coordinate 337,502, forward strand.
CCGGCGGCCCCGCACTCCGTTATGGAGGGCGGGGCCGTTTGCTACCCTCAGGGCACCATGACGGATGAAACGCTACGACTGCGCCTCGACATCGCCTACGACGGCACCGACTTTCACGGTTGGGCGCGCCAGGCAGACCTGCGCACGGTGCAGGGGACGATCGAGGCCGCGCTCGGCATGGTGCTGTGCACCCCGGTCGAGCTCACAGTCGCGGGCCGCACCGACGCCGGGGTTCATGCCTCCGGCCAAGTCGCACATGTCGACATTCCCCGCGCCGCGCTGGAACAGCGGTCCATTGAGGGCGATCCCGCCCGCCTCGTCCGACGCATGGCGAAGCTCCTGCCCGAGGACGTGCGCATCTTCCGCGTCACTGCTGCCCACCCGCTTTTCGACGCCCGCTTCTCCGCACTCTCCCGAAGCTACGTGTACCGGGTCACCACGCACCCGGCCGGGGCGCTGCCGACTCGCGCGCGCGATACTGCCGCGTGGCGCAGGCCCGTGGACCTTTCCGTTGTGCAGGCCGTCGCTGACGCCTTCGTCGGCCTGCATGATTTCGCCGCCTTCTGCAAGGCGAAACCGAACGCGACAACGGTGCGGGAGGTGCTGGGAATGCGCTGGGTGGAGGCGTCGACAAGCGAAGAACCCAACCTGTACGAGGCGCACGTGACGGCCGACGCCTTCTGCTGGAACATGGTGCGCGCGCTGGTGGCCACGTGCCTGCAGGTGGGGGACGGGTCGAAGGAGCCCGGGTGGGTGGAACCGCTGCTCGGTGAGCGCGAGCGCAACCCGCAGGTGCTGCTCGCCCCAGCGAAGGGGCTCACGCTTGTCGACGTCGCGTATCCCGCCCCCGACGAGTACGGGCGTAGGTCTGCGTTAACTCGGGCGAAGCGCGAATAGGCGCGCCGGTTGCCGTGCGGGGGGCGGAGGGCAATAGAATCACCTAACGTTCGTAGGAAAGTTTCGGCAGGAACGGAGCGGCAATGACGGCAACCGGCGCCTTGGCGGCCGCGATCGCCTTATTCGTGCTGCCCGGATTCTTCATTTCCTGGGTCGCAGGAGCGAAGGCGCCGGCTGCGGCGGCGAGCGCGCTGCCCGTGACGTTCGGCGTCATGGGAATGAGTGCCTGGATGTGGGGGGAGACAACCGCCCCGTTCAACATGCTCACCTTCGGCATCAGTTTCCTGTTCACCCTGGGCTGCGCGGTCGTGTGGCGCCGGTTCATGGCTCGGCCCGGTAGGGGATTCAGCTTCGACGCTTACTGGGTACTTCCGGCCCTGGGAGTAGTCACGGGCGCGTGGATGCTGGCATCCGACCGGTTGAAGTGGCTGGACCGCCTGCCCCACGGCACCAACACGATCGTCCAAGGCTGGGACGTGCAATGGCATGCCAACGTCGTGCGCTACATCATGGAGGAGGGCGTGGCCTCCCCGACCCGCATGGGGGAGGTGCGCAACCTCGAGACGGCGGGCCATCTGTTCTACCCCTCAGGATTCCACGCGGGCACGGCGCTTTTCGCGCAGGCTAGCGGCCTGGAGGCCATTCCTGCGCTGAACGTCGCGGCGGCGATTCTGCCCGCCCTGGCGCTCCCGGCCGCCATGGCGTGTTTGGTTTTCGCCATGACACAGTCGCGCGGTGTGACCACGCAGATCGCGGCTGCTTTGGCCGCGATCGCCAGCTACGCCATTCCGACACTGATGTGGGTGCCGGATTACGTGGGAATGTGGCCCTACATGTTCGCCGTCTTCATCGCCGTCATCGTTGTCTGGCAATTCTGCGCCGTGCCGGAACGGCCCGAGACGGCGTTACCCGCCGCCGTGGGTTTCATGGGCGTGCTCGTCGTTCACCCGTCGGCCGTGACCATCGTCGTCCTCGGGGTCGCGCTTTACTGGCTGACGAGGCTTGTCTTCGTCCCGGTGCGCTCGAGGCTGAAGGACTTCTTCTGGCTGGCTGCCCCGGCCCTTGTGGCGGCTGGGTTGTTCCTCCCGCAGATCGTGCAGGGTTCGGAACAGGCCGAGGAGGTTTCTGCGGTGGAGCCGCCAGGGGAGAACGTGGACCCCGCCGGCGCATGGGCGACGGTCTTGCTCATGCGAACCCGCCACTCGCTGCAGTTCTTTCCCGACTTCAACCCGGTGCCTCTACTCTGGCTCGCGGCTGCCGGAGCTGTCGCGCTCATTTTCTGGCGTCGCCAAATCTGGTCTGTGGTCATGTTCGCTATCAGCGCGCTCGTGGTTGTCAACGTCCTCGAGCCCTTCGGCGGGTGGCTGCAGGATGCCCTCGCCGCGATCAGCAGCCTGCACTACAACACCGCGCACCGCCTGGTCATGCCGGTGAGCATGCTCACTCTCGCGGCCGCTGCCGTTGGTGCCGCAGTGGTGATACGGGTGCTCACACTCGCGCCTCTGGCCGCGCGGAACGGGACGGCGGCGTGGACGCGGGCGACTGCCGCTGCAGCGCTGGCGCTGGCGGTCGCGGCGGGTGCCGGGACGTGCTGGTGGGCCAAGGACAGCGCCTACGACGGCGCGAAGGAGTCTTTCGTGGGCCCGCGTCTCGACGACCGGATGGTCAACAACAACGACCGCATCGCGTTCGACTGGCTGGGCTCCCAGCCCGCGGCCCGCGAGGGCTTGACCGTTGGCGAACCCGCCGACGGTTACTCGTGGCTCTACGCCTACAACGGTGTGCCCACGCTGGACAAGCATTACGACGGCGGCCGCGGCTTCCGTACCGAACTCCTCCAGCGGCATCCCGACGCGCTGGGTGAAGCGGCCCCGGTGGACCAGGCAGCCCGCGACCTCGACGTCCGATTCATCCTCAGCAGCCCGGGCAACTTCTGGTGGGGTCAGGTGCCACCGTATCCACAACTCAAGGGGTTGTGGGCGAGCGAAGGGGTCACGCCCGTGTTCAAGCGCGGCACCACAGGCATCTTCGCCGTCAACGACGCCTTCACGCGATCGGAGCTCCACGAGATGCGCCGCGACGCACAGCGCAACGGCTCCGAGGAGCTTCCGGAGGTCCAATGATCGAGACACTGCCCGTCATCGTTTCCGCAGTCGGCCTGTTTGTCATCCCTGGAGCGGTTATCGGCTTGGCGGCAGGCATGCGCCCGGCGTGGGCGCTCGCCGCCGGGGCCGCCCTTACCCCCGGTGCATGGAGCGTGCTCGCGTGGGCTTACGGCGAAGCTGGGATTGCAGTGACGAACCTGTCGCTGTTTCTCGGCACGGTGGTGTTCATCGGTCTGGGCCTTCTGTGGAGGTTCGCGTACGGCGCAGTGGGGGAGCGTTCGTCGTGGCGTCGAGAAGCGGTGCCCATAGCTGGGGTCCTGGCCGCCTTCTCCATCCTGATGACGCGCACAGTCAACGTGTACCGAGGTTTGCCGGAGGGCTTGTCAACGCCGTTTCTGGGCTGGGACGTGCACTGGCATGCCTCCGTGATCAAGTTCATCACCGAGACCGGGGTCGCGAGCTCCGCCCGGATGGGCGAGCTGCAACACGTGGAGACCCATGAGCTGCTGTACTACCCCACGGGCTTCCACGTAATGGCGTTCGCGCTGCACGAGCTCACGGGCCGCGACATCATCTACGCGCTGAACCTGACGTCGTTGGTGCTGCCCGGGATCGGCCTGACGATTTCGGCGGCGCTGCTGGCGAAGCTGGTCATTGGCAAGCGCGGCTTGACGACGTCGCTCGCGGCCGGGCTCGCCCCCATCGTCGCCGTGGGTGTGCAGAACCTCTTTTACTCGGAGTACCACATGGGGGCGTGGCCGTACCTCGCGGCGATGTCCATGGCAGGTATCGCGGCGTGCGCGATAGCCAACACCCCCCGCGACGCGGCGAGCGTTCCCGCCGCAGGGCTCACTCTGGCGGGCGTGTGCGCGCTGCACCCGTCGCCTGTCACCGTGGTGGTTTTGCTCGTCGGTTTCTGGTGGCTCTTCGCCGGACTCCGTCAACCCAACCGCGTGCGCAATACCCTCGTCGTGGTAACAGTCGGCGTCATCGGCGCCCTGTTCATGCTGCCTCAGCTGCTCGCCGGAAGCGGTCAAGCGGAGGAGGTGGCGGAGTTCGCCGAGACGCAGCTCGACATCTCGCGCGCGGAGTCATGGCAGCGCGCGCTGGAGCTGCAATGGTCCGCAGAGCAGCACGTCCCCACCCAGTGGTGGCTCATCACAGCCGCGATCGTGGGTGCGGTCATTCTCGTGGTGTGGCGGCGCACCTTCTGGCCCGTTCTGCTCCCACTGCTCTTTATCGCCCTGACTGCCCACGCCCTGGTGTGGTTTGACGGCCCGGTCGGTGCCTTGTTCGGGGCGTACACCTCCTTGCACTACAACAATGCGCACCGGCTCGTGCTGCCCACCGCGCTGTTGTATGCGGTGTTCGCGGCGGTGGCCGTGGCGGGCATTGTGCGGTTCGCCTGCCATAAGCTAGCGCCGGGGGCGCCTCGCTGGCTGAGCATCGCGCTTGTGGCTGCCATCGCTGCGGCCCACGTGCAGTGGCAGCAGCGGCCGTTCAAGGTGTTCTACGACGCCGTGATCGAGATAAGCGCCACCAACGGGACACTCGGGGAGACCGAATTGGCGGCCTTCGAGTGGTTGACAACTCAACCCCGCGCGTACGAGGGGCTCATCGCCAACAACCCCGGCGAGGGAACGGGCTGGATGTACCCGCTGCACGGCCTGCCCTCCCTGCACCGTCACTACCTGTACCCCCCAACCCCGGTGGACTCCGCTACGAGCCGGATCTTCCAGATCCCCAACCTGCTGGGAACCGGTCTGACCCAGCGCAGGGACTACGCCAACATCGCGGACTTCGCGGCCCGTGACCTCGACGCAACCTACTACATTGTGTCCCCGCCCGGTTTCTGGGATTACCTGGAACCCATTCCTGAGCAGGTGGACGGACTGTGGACCGCGCCGGGAGCTACTCCGGTGTACCGCAACGGGCGCACAACCGTGTTCGCGATCAACGCGAACTTGACTGACGATGAGATTCGCGCCGCGCGCGAGTCGGGGGAGAAAGCCTCGCCCGGCGGCCTTCCGCCGCTGCCCTTCGATCCCTCCCAGGGCTTCCACCGCCCCACTGAGTGGGACCGGGAGGCCGCGGAGGCCGACGCTCGGCGGGCACCTGCTGTACGCTGAACCCCGAGTTCTAGGACACTATTTCGGGGGAAATCATGTCTGCACAACCGCCACGGCGGCTCCTGCCCACCACGCGTTCCCAGGTGTCGGGCCATAGGTTCATGCGCCGGCGCGTGGAGCACGGGCTCATCTTCGGCGACATCCGGATGATCCACGACCCGCTAGCCTCACGGCAGCGGGCAACCATCTTCAGCGGGGTGGCCGTTGCTCTCGTCGCGGCGATCATGGCGCTATTCGCCTGGTTGCGGCCCAACGCCGATCCGGGGGATGCCCCGATTCTCCGGGCGAGCAGCGGTGAGCTCTACATCAGGGTGGACGGGGTCGTCCACCCCGTCACCAACCTCACCTCTGCGCGGCTGATCGCGGGGGCGCCGGAGCAGGCTCAGCGCATCGGAGACAGCAACCTGCTGGAGTTGCCGCGGGGAGTGCCCGTCGGAATCGTGAACGCGCCGTCCGTTTTCGCCCCCCGGGGCTCCGCGGACGTGGCCTGGTCGGCGTGCACGCCTTCCGACCAAGTGGCGGTCTTCGCCGGTGCGCCGGCGGTACCGCTTGAGGGGGCGGCATCAATCCTTGCCTCCGCCGACGGCAGGGAATGGCTGGTTGATGGCCGGGGCCGCAGCCTCCTTCCTGCCGCAGACAGCCCGGAGGGGCGGATCATCCGCCGCAAGCTCGGCATCGATTCCGACACCCCGCGCTGGAACCCGCCCTCCCAGGTGCTCGACGCGATTGTGGAGCAAGCCCCTCTAGCAATTCCTGAGCCGCTCCCCGAGATCGCCGTCAACGGCACAGATTCGTGGGCGCTGAGCGGGCAGGGCGGCGTCCAGTCGCTATCGCGCGTGCAGCGCGAGATTCTTCTGGAGGCGGGTGCGCCCCGCAGGGACATCGCGGGTTCGGAACTTGCCGCGCTCCCCGATGCCGATCCTCCGCTGGAGATCCACCTCCCGGATCGAGTCCCGCAGTGGGTGGATCCCGAGTCCGGGGCATTCTGCGCCAGTGAGAACCGCGTCGCGGCGATCATGCCCGAGCCCGCGCCGTCGATGGCTCTCTCGGGCGGCGCGGTGGCCACCCAATTCGCGGGGCTTGACGACGGAGCCGTAGCCGTCGACACCGGCCACGGATTCCACGTGGTGTCGGCCAACGGTGTGCGCCACCCCGTCTCGGACCGAGGGGCCCTCGACGTCATTGGCGCGGAGCACATTGAACACGTGCCGTGGGAGATCATCTCGCTCTTGCCGGAGGGTCCGGCGCTGACTCAGCTCGATGCCCTCACCGCGACGTACTAGGCAGCGCGGGGCCGCAGAGCGGATCCTACAACGATTACCAGCACAAAAACTGCGAGGGCCGAAGCGAACTTGAGCCAACGCCCCGGAGCGGCGGAGGTGTGCCCCCGGGCCGGGCCCACGACCATGCGGTCGGTGTGTTCGAGCGCATCCGGTGCGAGCTGGGTGGCCACCGCGAGTGGGTCGATCGCCCCGCCGCTGGGTTCTGCGGAGGCTGCGACGATCTCGCGCACCCGCGCGGGGGTGAGATCGGGCCGGCGTTGCTTGAGTAGCGCCACGGCTCCGGTGACCACAGGGGCGGCGAAACTCGTGCCCTCGAAGGGAAAGACATCTCCCTTCTCGTTCACGGTCCCGCCTGCCCACCCGTTCCCGTCCGGCGACGGTGCGGCCGCGACGCGGCCGGCGGCGGAGAGCTGGAGCGACCCGGCTGGGACGCGAATGGAGTAATCCGCGACTGTGTGCGGGTCCGAGCGGGAGCCGACGGCAAGCACGGTGGACGAGTGGGAGGGGAAGACGTGGGACCCCTGCGGGCAATCGCCGGTGAGGTTTCCCGCTGCCGCGACGACGACGGCACCCTCCGCTTCTGCCCGGCCCAGCGCCGCGTCCAGGCCGGCCACGTCCACGCGAGGCGCGACGCGGGGATCCACGCAGGAGACAACCGAAATGTTGATCACGTGGGCGCCGAGGTCGAGGGCGTTGTGGATGGCACCAGTCAACGTCTGCAGGCTTCCCGAGCCCGCGGGTTCGGCCGAACGGAAATGCGCCGACGTCTGCCGGATAGCGATAACCTCGGCGTCCGGGGCGATCCCCGCCGTGTTTCCCGCGATCGTCCCCGCTACGACCGTGCCGTGGGCGTCGCAGTCATGGAGCGGATCGGGCGCGCCGGATACCACGAAATCCGCACCGGGCACGACCTGATCGAGCTCGGGCGAAGGAGCCACCCCCGTGTCGATGACGGCGACGCGCACGTCCGCCCCCGTGGCAAAGCGCCGCAGCTCCCGCGCCGATTCCGGTGTCGCTGGGGCGTCGACATGAGCCGGGACGGCGCATGCGATGTCCTGCGCCGCCGCGTACGGGGTTATCGGAAATACCGCGCACGCTGCCATCGCGGCCCAGACCCGACGCATCACAACCCCCTGATGAGGTCGAACACGCCGAGGAGGTGGACACCGAGCGGGAATACGGCGATGATCGCGGCCATCTCGGTGCGCTCCAGCCACACCAGCGTGGTCGGTTCCAGGTCGGGCACTCGCGCCGACCACATTGGGGCGGTCAGGGTGAGAGCAGCGGTGAAGAACGCGAACCCCACCCACACAGGGTGCGGTTCGACGGCGTTGGCCGCCGCGAGGGAGGACGCCACCACCGCCCCCAACGCGCAGAGCGCCAGAGCGACTCTCGGCCCGGCACCGTGGTGGCGGAATGAGTGGACGAGCAACGCGCCCGCCACGCACAGGCAGAACACGTACACCCACCCGCCGCCGAGTAACCCCAGCCGCGCCAGCGCAGGGAGGACGCAGAGGGACACCGCCGACGCGATGCCGGTGGTGACGCGCCGCGCGACGCGGCTGCGGTCGTCCACGTCAGCCTGGTAGTCGTCGGCCACCGCGAAAGTCTCCCCGGCCGTGGGCACACGCGGAATAGCGATGCCGGAAGCGCGGGTTGCGATTCCGGGTGTGAGGATCACCGCCGCCAGGCCGGCGAGGACCACGGCCGCGGCTGGGGCAGTGTTTACCGGCAGCCATGCCGCGGCCGCCCCCGCAGCCAGCAGGACGGCGGTGGTGGAAAGAATGGCGGCGAGGCGAGCGTCGACAAGCTTGATCACAGCCCCACCGCCCGCGGCGGCGAGGAGTGCGAGTGCGCCGGCCAGCACACCCAGTGCGGGTTCCGAGACGTCCACCCACTCGCCGCGTGGCCCCGCGACCCACCAACCCGCCGCGGCAGCGGTGGCGACCGCACTGAGCGCGAACAGAACCCGGGAGCGGGCGACGGCGGCGACCGGAAACAACGAGACTGCCGCCGCGCCCACGGCGGGAAGCGCGCCGAACAGCATCCCGACGAGGACGTACACCATGACGGCACCCGCGCAGGCTGCGGCGGCATCGAGCCCGTGCGCCCGGCCGCCTTCATCGGCTGTTGCCGCGAGCGACTCGGCCGCATCGCGTACCACCGGAGGGGTGACGGGCTCGCGCGGGCGCAGGACGACCACTTGGCCGTCGCGGAGCCGCTGCTGGTAGAGGGGCCGCGCCGGGTCGAGCACGGCGCCCGCAACGGTGGTCACCTCCCACGGGCGGGAGATCGCGGGCAGATCCACCAGCCGAGCGAGTTCGGGGAGGATCTCGGCGAATGAGGACGACGTTGGCAGAGTGATGTCGATGTCGCGGTGAAACGCAGCGACGTCGATACGGACAGTGACGCGCACAATGTGGTGCGCCGAAGTAGCAACCATGAAAATTCCCCCGGTGAGCTGCGCGCGGACCCCCGTCGCCGCGCATCTGACTCAATTATTGCCTACAATCTGCAGCGCGTCCACAGCTCGGGTGACGGGCGTGGAAAGTTTCGGGGGAAACAAGGGGGAATAGCCGTGCTCGGCCTCGACCACACTGCCGTTTTGGCGTCGCAACCTGCGCATGCCGCCGACCCTGCGCCGCCACTGCCCGAGGGCAACCTGGTCGCGGAACCGGTTCCGGAGGCGCAGCGCGACCAGCCGCAACCGCTGGTGAAGATACTCATGCCGGTGGTGATGGTCGCAGCGATCGGCGCCATGGTCGCGGTGGTCGCGCTGTCTGGCCGGGCGGTCAGCCCGATGATGATGATCTTCCCGCTCATGATGGTGCTCAGCGCCATGATGATGATCAACCCCCCGGAGAAAACCGGGGACATCGATGAAACACGCCGCACGTACCTGCGGCACCTCGACGCGCTCGCCGCTGCGGCGCGCCGCAATGCCGACCTGCAGCGCAACCACTCTTCCCACTTCCACCCGGAACCCTCCGCGCTGGTCAGCGCTACCCCGACATCTCGGGTGTGGGAGCGGGGAGCCGATTCCCCCAAAGCCCTGGAAGTGCGCCTGGGTACGGGTGCGACGACGCTGTGCACCCCGATCGAAGTCTCTGACCCCGGCTCGCCGGAGGACCTCGACCCGGTGTGTGCGGTCAGCCTGCGCCGGACGGTGGCCGCAGTACACACCGTCACCGGGATGCCGATTGTGGTCCAGCTCGGTGCCTTCCCCGCGGTGTCGCTTGTGGGCCCGCGCGCCGCCGAGGTCGCGCGGGCGGTGCTGTGCCAGCTCTGCTTCTTCCACGGGCCCGAAATGGTGGGGATGATCAACCTCCACGGGGACCCGCAATTCGAGTGGACCAAGTGGCTTCCCCACACACGGGAGCCGGACAACGCCGCGTTCCGCGTGGTGCTGGCAGACCCGGCCCACGAGCACGCGGCTTTACTCGACCCGGGTACCGACTGCGTGATCGTGGTCCACCCGGATCCCGACCACATTGCCGACGAGGAAACGTTCCAGCTCGTCTGCGACGATGTCATCCTCGCCCGCACCCTCCAGGGGGAGGAGGTGCTCGGCGCACCGGACCCTTTCAGCACGAGCGAGGCGGAGCTGGTGGCCCGCCACCTGGCGTTCTACCGGCGCCCCGACGATGCCGGTTCTACCGGCCAGGCAGGCGAGCTGCTGCCCATGCTCGGTTTCTCCGACATCGACGACCTCAACCCGCACTCCATGTGGCGGGGTAGGGAGGGCACCCGCCAGCGCCTGGTCGTCCCCTTCGGTTCTACACCCGATGGCGCTCCCGTCCACCTAGACCTGAAAGAGTCGGCGCATGGCGGCATGGGCCCTCACGGGTTGTGCATCGGTGCGACGGGTTCAGGTAAGTCGGAGCTGTTGCGCACGCTGGTGACTTCGCTGGCGGCGACCCACTCCCCCGAGGAATTGAACCTCGTGTTGGTGGATTTCAAGGGTGGTGCCACGTTCCTCGGCTGCGAGGGGTTGCCGCACACCTCGGCGGTGATCACCAACCTCGAGGACGAAGCGGTTCTGGTCGAGCGCATGTACGACGCGATCTCCGGCGAGCTCAACCGGCGCCAAGAACTGCTCCGCAGCTCGGGCAATTTCGCCAATGTGACTGACTACACCAACGCCCGGCTGGGTGGCCGCTCCGACCTCGGCGCGTTGCCCGCGCTGGTGATCATCGTCGACGAGTTCTCCGAGCTCCTGGGTCAGCACCCGCACTTCGCCGACCTCTTCGTCGCAGTAGGCAGGCTGGGCCGCTCGCTCGGCGTCCACCTCCTTTTGGCCTCGCAGCGTCTGGAGGAGGGCAAGCTGCGCGGCCTGGATTCGCACCTGTCGTACCGCATCGGCCTGAGGACATTTTCGGCTGGGGAGTCACGCCAGGTTCTCGGTGTTCCGGACGCCTACGAACTCCCCGGAGAACCGGGCAGCGGGTACCTCAAGGCGGGGTCCCCGGATCTGACTCGGTTCCGCGCCGCCTACGTGTCCGGGCCGCTGTCCCGGCGGAGAATGGAGACGGACCCCGGCGCGCGCCCGAGCGTCGGTCTGTTCCGCGGGTGGGAGACTCCCCAGCTTGAGGAGGTTGGGATCACGGTGGACGATTCGACCACGCTTTTCGACGCCGTCGTGGCCAAGGCCCGCGTATCAGCTGAGGCCCGCGGCCTCAGCGCCCACAGAGTGTGGTTGCCTCCGCTGCCGCCGGTGGTCGAACTGTCCGCCGTCTGCGAGTCGCCGCAACCGTTGAGCGTGTCTATCGGGCTGGTGGACGACCCGTACCGCCAGCGCCAGGACCACCTTGTAGTGGACTTTTCCTCGGCGGGCGGACACCTGGCCATCGCGGGTGGGCCGCAAACGGGCAAGTCTATGGCGCTGCGCACGATCGTGGCGGCCCTCGCGGTGACGCACTCCACGGCTGACGTCGCGTTCTACGTCATCGACGCGGGAGCGGGGCAACTGCAGGATCTTGAAGTGCTGCCCCATGTCGCCGGAACGGCCGCGCGCGCTGAGGAAGAGAAAGCGCGGCGCATCGTTGACGAGGTGCTGGGCCACATTGACAACCCTGACAACCCTGACAACCCTGACAACCCCAGGGTCCGCCACATATTCCTCGTCGTGGATGGCTGGCACGCCGTCGTGGCGAACGACTCCAAACTCGAGGACCTGCGCGATTCGCTGGCCAGGATCGCGTCCGAGGGGCCCGCCGCTGGAGTTCACCTGGTGGTCTCAACACAGCGGTGGAACGCGATCCGAACCAACGTGCGCGACCTCATCGGTACCCGCCTCGAACTCCACATGAGCGAGGCGACCGATTCCCTGATCGACCGCAAGAACCAAAAGAAGGTGCCAGTCCTACCTGGCAGGGGCCTGGCCCCTGACGGCAAACACATGCTCGTGGCCGCGACCGCGAAACAGGATCTCGCACACATCGCCGCCCAAACTGCGTCGCAGGCCCGCGTGCCGCAGCTGAAGGTCCTGCCGCATTACGTCTCCGCCAGGTCGCTTATCGACGCCCCATCGGCCCAGCGTCTTCCCATGGGAATCGGCGGGCCGCACCTCGACGCCTTCCACCTCGACGCGGCCCACCTGCTGGCCGTGGGGTCGCGGGGTTCCGGTAAATCGACCCTGCTGGCCACACTCATCGCGGGAATCAGCGCCCTGCCGCGCGACGACGCCAGAATGGTCATCATCGACCCGCGCCGCACGCACCTGAACGCGAGCGGGTCGGACATGGTGGCGGCCTACGGCACGGCGGGCTCGGTGGAAGAAACGGTGAAGGCGACCGTCGAGACGCTGTCCTCGCGCTTGCCCGGCGCCGAGGTGACGGCCGAACAGCTCGCCACCCGCTCGTGGTGGCGAGGACCCGACATCTACCTGGTCATTGACGACCTCGACCTGCTCGGGGACGAACCGCTGCGCCCGCTTCTTCCGCTTTTTCCGCACGCGCACGACATCGGGTTACACCTCATCGTGGCCCGGAAGTTCGGTGGTACGGGCCGCGCGTTGTACAGCGGTGTCCTCGCCGCACTGAAAGACCTGAACCCGGACGTTGTCATCCTCGACGGAAACCGCGACGAAGGCGCCATATTCGGCGTCAAACCCGGGCCCATGCCTCCGGGGCGGGCGACCTTTGTCCGTGGCGGGGAGAACGTCGGAACCATCCACATAGCCACCCTCGCACCGGAGGAGGAGCACGCGTGACCACCACCCACCCGGATCTGACCATCTCTATCAAGCAGTCGTCCACCGCGTTCGAGGGGTTGGCCAACGTCCGGCGCTACGACCGCCCCAGCGCCTCCGAGATTGCGAACTACGTGCGCAGTGTGGTCGGACCATCGCCGCACGGTTACCACGTCCACATTGAGGCGGAGGAGGATGAGTTCCAGCGCGTCGCGCAGGCTTTGGCGGACTACGACGTCACCCTCACCCATGACCAAACACAGGGGGAGGGAAGGCACGCCCTCAAGGACCCCGAGCCGATCGAGGTCGAGCGGCCCTCGGCCGATAGTGGTCAGCATCGCTCCTCGTGGCTGGTAGCGGCGTGCGTCGGGGCGGTCGTCGTACTGTGTGCAGGTGCGATCTGGGCGACGATGTCCGCGCTGGGCAGGAACGAGCCGGAAGTACCGGTGGCGCCGGAGGAGACGTCGACAAGCGAAGAGCCCGCTCCCGCGGCGGTCGTCATCTCCCGGGAGGGGCTGATGGTGGAAGCCCCCGCTGGCTTCAAGGTCGAACCCGATGGCGACATGTGGCGGGCTAGCGGCGAGGACCCGAACTTCCGCTTGCAGCTGGCAGTAGACCCGCTGTACCAACTGCCGCCGGCTGCGCTTATCGAGCAGATCCTCACCGAAATTGAGAACGACCCTCAGGTGGAGCTGCTCAACAACGAGGGCTCCGCGCTCACCTACCGTGAGACGGGCACGGACGGCTCTCAAGCTCTGTGGAAAACGTGGGTTGAGGGCGGGCACCATATTTCCATCGGGTGCCACTCGCGTTCGGCCCCGACCCAGGTCCAGGCTGCAACCTGCCGAATGGCCGTAGATTCAGCGACCTTCAACGCCGAGCGCGCCGCCGGTTAAAAAAACTTTGTCAGGGAAGGGAACCGCACAGGCTTCACGGCAGTCCAATACATATGAGGCCGAAACCGGTCTCGCCGCACAAGCTATAAGCACAAGGGGGAGATCAGATGACTCAGCTGAATACTGAAGCCGATGTCATGCGTTCCGCAGCCAGCAACGTGGACGACACCAATAACGCCGTCAACAGGGAGATCGAACGAATCCAGGGAGTTGTCGAGGGCACTCGTTCCTACTGGGCGGGCGAGGCGCAGACCAGTTTCGACGGTGTCATGCGCAATTACGACGACGCGCAGCGCCGCCTGGTGGAGGCCCTGCGCGGAATCGCAGAGAACCTGCGCGACAACGCCAAGAACTACGAGCACATTGAGGCGTCCAACATGGACGACATGCAGAAGGTCGGCGCGAGCGCGGGACTCGCGCTCTAAACGAGCTGGATTTAGGAGAAGGGGAGAAACATGACCATCAAGTACGAGTTCGGCCAGCTGGCCGGTGCGGCGGGAGACCTGCGGGCCTCGGTCGCTCAGATCAACCGCATGCTGGATGACCTCAAGTCCGGACTGCAGCCCATGGTGTCGACGTGGACTGGCGATGCCGCCGAAGCCTACAATGCCCACCAGCAGAAGTGGGACGCAGCGGCGGACGACCTCAACGTGATCCTCAACAATGTCGCCGAGGCTGTCGAGGGTGGTAACGACCGAATGCGGCAGGTCAACAACGCAGCTGCCCAGAGCTGGGGCTAGCAAGCTTATCGACGGCGCACCGCACGCTCGGGGGAGGTAGACGCGCGCCGGGCAGGATTGATATCGGGGACCAACTAATCGGGGGATGCGCAGCGCGTTCCCGCAACACCGGATGCGCAGATCCGTATGTCGCGGGGGCGCGCTAAAGCTTTTAGTAGATGGCATCGCCGTATTTGAGGTACGGGTCGTTGTTGATGAGGCGCTCGATGCGTGCTTCGTAATCGGCAAGGGGTTCTGTTTCCTCGTCAATGAACCCCGCGTTGTGGGTAATCATGGGTTCGGGCGGGTCGAAGGGGAAATTCATGCCGTATTCGTTTTCGAGTGTGGTGAGGGCATCTTTGCAGGCAATTTCATCCCGCGTGTTTTCGAAGTCGTCGAGGATTTTGTGGCCCCGGGCGAAGAAGGTTCTCACCCGGTCGCGTTCACGCCGTCGCGCGTCAAGGTCGATGTTCCAGCGGGGGTTGCATCGGTTGAGCTGCTCGCCTATGAACCCCTCGGGCTCGGACAGTTGGTAGGTTCCATCGGAAAACAGCCAGACAACATCGCCTGTGACGGGATCGGGGAGGTAATACGCCCGCCGGTCGGTCTTGACGTTGTGATGTTTCTGGCACAGCGAATACAAGTTCGCGGGTGTGGTGGAACCACCTTCCTCGTATGGCACGCGGTGGTCGAGTTCGCAATGTTCAGCAGCGCGATCGCATCCGGGCCAGATGCAGGTTCCGTCGCGTGCGGCGGCGTAAGCTCTCATCGTTTCCGACGGGACGTAGCCGGCGATCTGGTGATCCGCCACCTTGTCGAGGTCGACGATGTGCGCTGTGGTGTCCTCGACGAGGTTCGCGAATGCCTCGGTTCCGTCGCCGTCGGTCCAGCCCTGGCCGGGGAAGTACACCGACGCTCCCGGCGCCACGTCGCCCTCAGAGGTCAGGGGTGCGTACCCGTAGATAGTGACTTTGATGTCGGCGTTGAGCCCGCCGGTGAGGATGAGACGCGTGGCTTGTTCTTCGGAGAGTTTATGTTCGCGGGCGACCTGCCGGCGAAACTCAGTGATTAGAGCGTAGGTGGCGCGGTCGCATTCGACGGTCATGCCCGAGCGTTTCACAGCCCGGTATTCGTGCACGGTGAAGTCGCCCGAGTCTTTGTCGCGCCGCGTGCGCTTTTTTTCGTCGTAGGCGACACCTTCGTCGAGTTTGGCGATAAACCTGCGCAACCGGTGGGTAATCGCATTCGGTGTGGGTAGGGGCTGGTCGGCTTTCACCGGCGTAAACATTGCAGCAAGGAACTCGTCGATCACCGCCAGGACCTCCCGGGTGAGTTCGGGGCCGAGCTCGGCGATAACGTTATCGACGGAAATGAGACGTTTCAGGTCGAGCACCCGGGTGGTGTCTTGGATGGCTCTGAGCCAGGGCAGGTCAATGAGACGTCGATAAGCGAAAACCGCCTTCTCGACAGCTGCCTTGCTCTCTCCGGTGGCCTCCTGGATCGCGGTTAATTCGCGCTCGAGGTCGTCGACGATGAACGTCGGATCGGCCCATGTCGAATACAACTCGTAATCGAGGTCGCGTTTGCGCTGTGCCAATTCTGCCCGCGCGTCGCCCGGGCGCTGTGTGCGGAAAAAGCGAGTGTCAGAGTGCTGGGTAGGGTTAGTCATGTTCCCCCTTTCGTTACAGCATATGATAATCGAACATATTAGCGTAGTCAAGTCTAAATGCAGGAAATACGGATAATTTCTAGGCAATACGTTCGAAATATATTCGAGCTGACGTGCGGGACGTTTTGGATCAGGTGAGATCGTGCCCTAGGCTGATCTACCTGTGTGTTCCCGTGTTGAAAGGCACGCACATGTCCGTCGGGTCTCCACCGGCCGCCGTCAGGACGTGTCGAGCGCACTGGCTTTTTCTGGCCGGCAGCCATCTAGACAGACTTTAAGGAGTCGTACATGTCTACTTACCATCCGAAGAGCGGTGACATTACCCGTCAGTGGTACGTCATCGACGCAACCGACGTGGTGCTGGGCAAGCTCGCTTCCACCGCAGCAGACATTCTGCGCGGCAAGCATAAGCCCCAGTTCGCGCCGAATGTCGACACTGGTGACCACGTCATCGTCATCAACGCCGACAAGGTCCACATTTCCTCGAACAAGCGCGAGCGTGAAATGCGCTACCGCCACTCCGGTTACCCGGGTGGTCTGAAGTCCATGACCCTTGGTCGCGCTCTGGATGAGCGCCCGGATCGCGTTGTCGAAGAGGCAATTCGCGGCATGATGCCGCACAACCGCCTCTCCCGCCAGTCCATCAAGAAGCTTCACGTCTTCGTCGGCTCCGAGCACCCGTACCAGGCTCAGAAGCCGGAAACCTTCGAGTTTAAGCAGGTGGCCCAGTAATGACCGAGCCGAACAACTACACCGACGAGAACTTCGAGACCGAGGTTGACGTCGACCTCGCAACCGCCGCGACGGAAGAGTTCAACTACACCATCGGCGACGCTGTCGCTCCCGAGGTTGAGGCCGGGTCTGATGAGGCTGTCGAGCCGGTTTCCCTGCACGAGGGCCCGATCCAGACCGTCGGCCGCCGTAAGCGCGCCATTGCCCGCGTCACCGTGACCGAGGGCGACGGCACCATCACCGTCAACGGCCGCGAGTTCGAGAACTACTTCCCGAACAAGCTGCACCAGCAGGACATTCTGCAGCCGTTGACACTGCTTGAGCGTGAAGGTCAGTTCAATATCAAGGCCACGATCACCGGTGGCGGCCCGACCGGCCAGTCCGGTGCACTGCGTTTGGCGATCGCCCGCGCGCTCAACGTGTACAACCCGGCCGAGCGCCCGACCCTGAAGAAGGCCGGCTTGCTTACCCGTGACGCCCGTGCCGTGGAGCGCAAGAAGGCTGGTTTGCACAAGGCCCGCCGCGCCCCGCAGTACTCCAAGCGTTAATTCACTTCAACGCGCCAGGCTCAAGCCGTCCCGCCCTCGTTGCGGGGCGGCTTTCGCCGTTTCACGGGGTGTGCATCTTGTCGCGACAGAAATATAGAGTCGTGCATAATTAGACGAATGACTCGATTGTTCGGAACTGACGGTGTACGCGGCTTAGCCAACGAAGTGCTGACAGCCCCCCTGGCTCTCAAGCTCGGTGCGGCAGCGGCGGCGGTGCTCACGGAGCACCGGAGCTCAGGCAAGCGGCGGCCGACCGCCATCATCGGACGAGACCCGCGGGTGTCCGGTGAAATGCTCGCTGCCGCGATGGCGGCCGGTATGGCGTCGAAGGGTGTGGACGTGTTGCGCGTAGGCGTCATCCCGACCCCGGGCCTCGCCTTTTTGACCGACGATTACGGCGCCGATATCGGTGTCATGATCTCGGCGTCGCACAACCCGATGCCCGACAACGGGATCAAGTTTTTCTCCGCCGGCGGGCGCAAGCTTCCCGACGACGTAGAGGATCGCATCGAGGAAGCGATGAACCACCTTGACGACACGGGCCCCACCGGCACCGGCATCGGCCGCGTCATCGAAGAGGCGCCGGACGCCCAGGAGCGCTACCTTGCCCACCTCAAGCGCGCTGTGACCACCGACCTTTCAGGCATCAAGGTTGTCGTCGATTGTGCCAACGGTGCCGCTTTCGAGGTCGCCCCCAAGGCGTACGCCGCGGCCGGAGCGGATGTGACGGCGATTTTCAACACCCCCGACGCCTTCAACATCAACGACGGATCGGGTTCGACCCACATGGAACAAATCCAACGGGCCGTGATCGCCCACGGAGCAGACATCGGCTTGGCGCACGACGGTGACGCCGATCGCTGCCTAGCCGTGGATGCGGCAGGTAACATCATCGACGGTGACCAGATCATGGCGATTCTGGCAACGGGGATGAGGGACAAAAACATCCTCCAGGAGAACACCCTAGTAGCCACGGTGATGAGCAACCTCGGCCTTAAGCTCGCGATGCAACGCGAGGGTATCGCGATGAAAGAGACGAAGGTTGGCGACCGCTATGTTCTGGAGGAGCTGGGCCGCGGAGGATACTCGCTCGGTGGCGAGCAGTCGGGACACATCGTCGTTCCCCAGCACGCAACCACCGGTGACGGCACCTTGTCGGGCCTTCTGTTGATGGCGCGGATGGCGGAAACGGGTAAGAGCCTCCAGGAGCTCGCCAGCGTGATGACGGTGCTGCCGCAAGTGTTGATCAACGTTCCCGTCGCGGACAAGTCCCGCATTGCCGACGCCCCGTCGGTCAAGGAAGCCGTCGCTGAGGCCGGTGTAGAGCTCGGCGACAGCGGCCGCGTCCTGCTCCGCCCGTCGGGCACGGAGGAGATTTTCCGCGTCATGGTGGAGGCGTCAGAGGAGGAGCAGGCGCGCAAAATTGCGGGGCGGCTGGCGGCCGTCGTGTCGTCTGTGTAAGTTCGGGGCTGTACCCGCGATCCCGGTGGCCGAAAGAAAATCGGGGATCGAGGGAACCACACCCGGCTCGGGGGAGTCTAATCAGGGTGCAACTGTTTGTAGGGCGTGCCCTCTACTGGGCCGCCAGGGGGAATGGGGAATCTCGTGGAACATCCGCTTCACGTGGATCCGGAGGCAGTCCGTGAACGGCTGACCGTCGCGATCGCGCAGTACGAGGAAGTGATTTCGCAGCTTAGAGCTGCGCCACCGGCGCTGCCAATCGACGCTGTCGGCAGCGGTTTTCCAGACTCGGGTCGGGCTTTGGCTGAAGCGCTGGAGGGAATGCAGAGTCTCAACGTGCAGTTCTTGGAAAACCGCGTGGACGGCTGGCGCCAGGTGATGCGGTTGATGGACACTGTGGAGCAGGCGGACGGTGTCCATGCTTCGGGATTGGGGTTGCTATGACCGCGGTAACCGCGAACATTGATTCGCTCGCAGCGGAAGCTGCGTCCGTCCCGGGAGCTGACCCGGCGACGCTGTCTCGAATCTTCTCGCTCGCCGATGAAATCAACTCGCAGTACCGCAAGATTGACGGCATGAACCTCGAAGTGGTCTCTGCCAGTTCCGGCAGGTTGCTCGGTTCCGGAGGGGGCAGTTCCAGCGGGTCGCGCGGTGGAGGTATCGGCGGATTCCTGCTCAAATTCGCCATCGACGTGGTGAGCAAGATCGGAGCCGACGGCGCCTCGAGTTGGTTCCACGGAATCGGCGTCTCCGGCGACGAGGACGGCCGCGAGAACGCGGAGGAGACACAGGGTAACAACGCTCGCGAGATCCACCACGACGTGCAGGCTGCATGCAGGTCCATGACGGATATAGACCTGACGGCGAATACCGCAATCGGCGGAGTGACGGAGGTGATGGCGGGTCTCCTGGCGGTCGTGCGCATTCACCCGGTTGGACGGGCAGTGGCGATCGTCCTGCCACTCGTAGCCCAGGGAATGGAACAGATTCTTGGGATCGTCGAGGACCGCAACACCCAGATGGAGGGTTGTCTCGGTGCGGTGACCGACAGGTGCAATGCCATGCTCGACCACCAGCCGGCCCTACCTCGGGAATGGGAATGCCCGGTGCCGGCGGCTCGCGACTGCGAGACAGCCCGGCCCACCACACCTGATGCTCCTTGCCCGACCCCGGGAGCTCCCGCCGTAACAGCGCCTGCCACCGAAGAGTGTATCGAGCGGCTGGTGAAAACTGTCCCGTCCGCCCTCGACGAGGTGAAGACGCAGGCTGCCTCCGTGGCCGCCTCGGCTCCAGTCAACATCGCATTCGACTTCGACGTGGAGCGCCTGCCACAGCACACTGTGGAAAAGGAAACCGTATCCTGCCCGCCCACGTGCGCGGACGCCGCGTTGTTCGTCCCTCCGGAAGATACCGCTGAGGTGTGTCACGTCGGAGTGCTTGCGCACATAGGGCTGGGCATCACTCTCGAGTGTGTGAACTACCTCGCAGAGTGTATCGCGGAGGCGGCGGAATGCCCGGGCGAGAGCTGCTGCGCCCACACTGAGGAGACCTCGGAGGAATGCCCTCCGCCCCCCGAACCGGAGCCGGCGCCCGCACCAGTGCAACCGCCGGTCGCGGAGGGCACGATCCCGCCGCCGCCCGAACTGGCACAGGTGGAGGAGCCGCCGGCGCCAGCCGAGAAGCTGCGGGCCGCCGGACTTGACGCTCCGGCGCCTGCGCCTGCAGCGCCTCCACCTCCCGTGGAGCCCGCACCGGCACCAGAGCCTGCGCCTGCCAGCGGAGACACCCCGAAAATGAGAAAGTCAGGTGAGTGGTAATGGACTTCGTTGAATTCGCTGAACAGTACAAGCGTCGGACCGCGAAGCGGATGTTGGATTTTGAAGCCGCCGTCGCCGAAGCGCACCGCAAGATGGAGCAGGCCGGCCGGCAGCAGGCGATGGCCCGGGAACTGAACCTGCGTCAGATCCCAGCCAACCCGCCGAAGGGCACGTACCGGCCGGTGCGCAGGAACGGACGCGTGCAAGGCGTGCTCCGCCGGGATGGCGAGCACGAGACGTGAGGTCAACCGGCTTCTAGAAGAACGAGAATCCGGAATCGTCCCGGGTCAACCCGGCACGCTCGGCGAGGTCGTCACCGCACAGTGACGTGACCTTGGGGCCGGAGGCGTCGGTCTCGCTGAAGTCGGAGTACTTCTTCTCACCGTCGAGTTGGTGCAGGAAGTACCCGACGAGCAGGCCGCGCACCGTGGACTGGACGCTGCTGTTGGGCCGGGCCAACCCCATGATCCGCTTGGCCATTCCGTCCTCGCTAAAGCTGACCTGGCTGCCCTTGGAGGCGACGCGGTAGACGACGTCACCGGCCCAGTTGTATGCGAGTTTGGCGGGGTTGCCCGGATCAAAGAGCGAGTCTGAGTCATTGTCGGCGCCGACAACCATTCCGGGGATCAAAAGGTTTCGGGCCGCCTGGATGGCCGACGGCGCGGTGTTGGCGGGATAAATTGCTGCGACGGCCTTGACTTTCGAGTTATCCACGGCGGACAGGACTGCTGCGCCGCCGCCCATGCCGTGGCCCGCCACGCCAATCTTGCCCGGTGCGACAGTGACGTTGCCGTTGCCCAAGCGGACCCCAGCGAGAATCTGCATCGCGGTGTCGAGGTCCGCGGCGAAACCCGCGTGGTCAGGGTTGAAACCGGACTCCGTGTTCGGAGCCGCGACAACGATGCCCCAGCTAGCCAAGTGGCGCAGGGTGGCGTGGTAGTCGTCGATGGTCCGCATCCAGTCGTGGCCGAAAGCGATCGCGGGAAGACCGTCGCCCTCCGCAGGGGTGTACACCTTGCCGGGCAGACCGGTGTAGCCGAGGTCGCCCTCCATCACATGGTGCGGGCCACGCTTGGTCAGATCAGACAGCTTTTTCAGATTCGCAGACACGTAAACCAGAATACGTTATCCCGCGCTTGCCAGGGGCGGTGCCGCGTGGTGGGCGTCCAGAAGCGAAATACGTGACGCAATAGAAGGTTGTATTACTGTGGGCTCCATGTGTGGAATCGTGGGATACGTCGGCCAGAAGCAATCGCTGCCCATCGCTGTCGAGGCGCTGCGCCGCATGGAGTACCGCGGGTACGACTCCGCGGGTGTCGCCGTGGTGGGCGAGAACGGCATCGCGAGCGCGAAACGCGCCGGTAAGCTGGCCAACCTCGAGGACAAGATCGCTGAGATCGGCGAGGGCACTCTCGCTGGCACGACCGTCATCGGCCACACCCGCTGGGCGACCCATGGCCGCCCGACGGACGAGAACGCGCACCCCCACGTCTCCTTCGACGGCAAGGTGGCGATCGTCCACAACGGTATCATCGAGAACTTCGCCGTCCTGCGCGAGGAATTGGAGCGCGACGGCATCGAGCTCAAGTCTGAGACCGACTCGGAGACCGCTGCTCACTTGCTTGCCAAGGCATACAACGACGGCGACACCGCGGGTGACTTCCGTGCCTCCGCTCTTAATGTTCTGAACCGCCTAGAGGGTGCATTCACACTGCTGTTCGTGCACGCCAATCACCCTGATCAGATCATCGCTGCGCGCCGCTCCACCCCGCTTATGGTGGGCGTGGGCGAGGGCGAGATGTTCCTCGGCTCGGACGTCGCGGCATTCATCGAGCACACCAAGCAGGCCGTCGAGTTGGGGCACGACTCTGTAGTGGTCATTAACAAAGACGGCTATGAAATCCTCAATTTCGACGGCTCCGGGGCGGAGGGCAAGCCCTTTACCATCGACTGGGATCTTGAAGCTGCTGAGAAGGGGGGATACGACTCCTTCATGATGAAGGAGATCTTCGAGCAGCCTGCCGCGGTCCGCGACACGCTCGCGGGCCACTGGGCCGACGGCCGCGTCACCCTCGACGAGAACAGCCTCACCGTCGACCAGCTGAAATCTTTCAACCAGGTCTTCGTCGTGGCCTGCGGCTCGGCCTACCACTCGGGCTTGGCGGCGAAGTACGCCATTGAGCATTGGGTACGTATCCCGGTGCAAATCGAGGTGGCAAGCGAGTTCCGTTACCGCGACCCCGTGCTCGATGAGCGCACCCTCGTGCTCGCCATTTCCCAGTCGGGTGAGACGGCCGACACGCTGGAGGCCGTGCGACACGCCAAGACCCAGGGCGCGAAGGTGCTGGCGGTGTGCAACACCAATGGCTCCCAGATCCCGCGCGAATCCGATGCGGTGCTGTACACCCACGCCGGGCCGGAGATCGGCGTGGCCTCCACCAAGGCGTTCCTCGCCCAGGTGGCGGCGAACTACATCGTCGGGCTGGCGCTCGCCCAGGCGAAGGGGACGAAGTACCCGGATGAGATCGCGGAGATCTGGCGCGAGTTGGAGGCTATCCCGGGCAAGATCGAGCAGGCTCTGGACTCGCGCGACCAGGTCAACGAGATCTCCGAGACTCTTGGCGCAATTAAGACCATGCTGTTCCTCGGCCGCGGCGTCGGTTTCCCAATCGCCCTGGAAGGTGCGCTCAAACTCAAGGAGCTCGCCTACATCCACGCCGAGGGCTTTCCCGCCGGCGAACTCAAGCACGGCCCGATCGCGCTGATTGAAGAAGACCTCCCCGTCGTCGTCATCGTGCCCAGCCCGCGCGGGGTGAGCCAGCTGCACTCCAAGATCGTGTCCAACATCCAGGAGATCCGCGCCCGGGGCGCCAAGACCTTCGTCATCGCGGAGGAGGGTGACACTGCGGTGGAGCCGTACGCCAATTGGCTGGTGCGCATCCCGCAGACGCCGACGATCATGCAGCCGCTTCTCGCGACTGTCCCGCTGCAGTTCCTCGCCGCCGACATCGCGCGGGAGAACGGCAACGAGGACATCGACAAGCCGCGCAACCTGGCCAAGTCGGTCACGGTCGAGTAAGCGGCGGAACGCGTAAAGGATGCTCGGCGCGCTCTCGTTCGCCTTCGTCGACTCGATCAACCTCCTGCTCATCGGCGTGATCGTGGCGGTAGGCATCGTGGTTCCCGCGGGCCGGGGCCAGTACGCGAAGATCACATCGTTGCTCATCGCGGGCGACTGGCTGGGTGTGGCCAGCCTGGCCCTGCTCATGCTGGCGATTTTCGACGGGTTGGGC
Organism: Corynebacterium qintianiae; assembly: GCF_011038645.2. Taxonomy (NCBI): domain Bacteria; kingdom Bacillati; phylum Actinomycetota; class Actinomycetes; order Mycobacteriales; family Corynebacteriaceae; genus Corynebacterium; species Corynebacterium qintianiae. The sequence goes on from NZ_CP064955.1 coordinate 361,241, forward strand.
CCGGTGGTCAAGGAGTTCGTCGAGGGGCCGGTGTTCGGCATAATCCTCATTGCCACCGGCCTGGCGACGGGCCTGCTGGCGCTCCGCGGCGGGGACAACTCCGCCATCATCGAGCGGGTGATGGGCCCGCTGCGCGCGCCGGGGCCGCTGACGGTGCTGACGGGTTTCGTGCTCGGTGTCGTGCAGTCGGCAACCTCGGTGCCTTTCTACGGCGGGTTGGCGCTGCTGTCAACGGCCGGAATCGAGCCGCCGGTGCGCTACAGCTCCCTCGTTCTGTATGCCACGGTGGCGTTAAGCCTGCCCACGGTATGCGCACTGCTGGTGGCATGGGTGCGGCAGCGCCCCCGCAGCGCGGCGGGACGGGGCTTCGCGTGGGCCCGCGCCAACCCGCGGGCGGTCACGCTCACTGCCACCTGGGCGGTGTCGGTCCTGCTCGTCGCCCTCGGGGTAATCCACCTCTTCTAGGATGGGCAGCATGGATTTGCTCACCGCGCGCATTGACTTGGACGCGATCGCGCACAACACCCGTGTGCTCAAGCAGCGCGCAGGTGACGCGCGGCTGATGTGCGTGGTCAAGGCGGACGCCTACAACCACGGCGCGCAGCGCGTGGTGCCGGTGATGGACGCCAGCGGGGCGGACGCTTTCGGGGTGGCCACGCTGGCCGAGGGGGCGTCGATAAGCGAGCTCACCGCCAAACCGGTGGCCGCCTGGCTCTGGGTGCCAGGCCAGGAAATCCCGCCCGGGGTTGAACTGGGCGTGCCCACCCTCGACCATCTGAGCTGGCTTATCGACGCCCGTGTCAACGCACCCCTCCACATCAAGGTGGACACCGGCATGCATCGCTCCGGGTTGCGGGAGTCCGACTGGGAGGCGGCGTTCCGCATGGCGGCCCGCGCCGGTCTCGAGGTCAAAGGCCTGATGAGCCATCTTGCGGTGGCGGACGACCCCGCAAACCCGTACACCGATGCCCAGGCAGACGCGTTCCGGCGTGCGGTGGCCCTGGCCCGCCAGGTTGGCCTGGAGGTGCCGGTAAACCACCTCGCCAACTCGCCTGCGCTGCTCAGCCGCCCCGACCTCGCTTTCGACCAGGTGCGCGCCGGGGTGGGGCTCTACGGGCTTGAACCGATTGCCGGGGGCGGCAGTGATCTGCGCCCCGCGATGAGCTGGGTCGCGCGCGTGCTGGCGGTCAAGCCCCTGTCCGTGGGGGAGGCCGTGAGTTACGGGTTGACGTGGGCCGCGCCTGACAACGGGTTCGTGGCGGTCGTGACGGCCGGGTACGCGGACGGTGTGGCGCGCTCGTGGCAGGGCTGCCTCGATGTCGCCATCGGCGCGCACCGTTACCCGCAGGTCGGGCGGGTGTGCATGGACCAGTTCATCGTTTGGTTGGGTGACAATGACGCGGGTGTCGCGATCGGCGACGAGGCCGTCATCTTCGGCGCTGGCGGGGTCGGTGCCACAGAGCTCGCCGACCGTGTGGGCACCATCAACTACGAGATCGTGTGCGCGCCGACTGGCCGCACCGTACGCACCTATACCGGAGGGACAGGCGCATGAAACACGGGTTCCCGGAGCGCGGCCAGCGCCGCTGCGACACTGCGGACGAGACCAAAGGGCTCGGGCGTGAGTTCGGCCAGGCCCTGGAGGCCGGCGACGTCGTGATCCTCGACGGCCCCCTCGGTGCCGGCAAGACCACCTTCACCCAGGGCGTCGCCGACGGGATGGGGGTCAACGGGCGGGTGACCAGCCCGACGTTCGTTATCGCCCGGGAGCACAAGGCGTCGGCGGGCGGCCCCGCGCTGATCCACGTCGACGCGTACCGCCTCATCGGTGAAGGATCGTCCGGCGACCCCCTCGGCGAGCTCGATGCGCTTGATCTGGACACAAACCTTGAAAGCGCCGTGGTCGTCGCGGAATGGGGCGGCGGGCTGGTCGAGCAGATCGCAGCCGAGTACCTGGTCGTCACCATCGACCGCGAGACTCTTGTATCGGAGGACCCCGACTCAGAGGGCCGGATCATCTCGTGGGAGATAGCAGCACCAATGTAGGCTTTAACCCATGCTGAAGCTGAACAACGCCAACCGCCGCTGGATCGGGCTCGCTCTCGCCCTCTGGCTCATCGCCCTAATCGCCATTATCTTCCTGCCGATGAGCAGGGGAGGAGCCCAGGCCAGCCACACCGACTCGCTGGCCCAGAGCCTGCAGCAGACGCAGGCCGCCAACGGTGACTCGGTTGTCGCCGAGCTGGTGAACCCGGCGCTCGTGTACAACGAGTCCTTCGTCGGCTACACCACCATGTGCCCGACGGACCCGGCCGAGCTCACCCAGGCGAAGATGCAGGCCTTCCAGCTCGACGGGGCGCAGGTGGACATGAGCGGAAAGTACGGTTACATGGTGCTGCTGCCCGCCCAGCAGGGTGAGGAGGTCACGCTCGACCGCGTCAACCTGGACACCGTGGACATCTGCACCGTCCCGCAGTCCGAGTCCTTCCCCCTGAACACGCCGATCCCGTTCTACCTCGACGATGGAACCTGGAAGATGGGGATCAACTCCTAAGGTCCGACGCATGATTGTTCTGGCATTGGACACCGCCACGACGGACCTGGTCGCGGGTGTTGTGGACACCCGCGGTGAGCCCCGCGTGCTCGCGGAGTCGGTGACGGCGACGCGGGCACACAACGAGGAGCTCGTGCCCACGGTCACCCGGTTGCTCGCTGAGGCGGGCGTCGGGTTCGCGGACATCGGGGCGGTCGTCGTCGGTTGCGGCCCCGGCCCGTTCACCGGGTTGCGGGTGGGCATGGCCACGGCGTCGGCGTTCGGTCAGGCGCTCGGTGTGCCCGTCCACGGGGTGGTCACGCACGACGCGGTCGCAAAGCTTATCGACGCCCCGGTGACGCTGGTGGCCACCGACGCCCGCAGGAAAGAGGTGTACTGGGCGAAGTACGCCTCGGGCGAGCGCGCGGCGGGCCCGGCGGTGACAGAACCGTCGGAGGTGGACACCGCGGACGCCAACGTGGTCAGCGTGCCGCCTCACCTCGCGGAACAGCTTCCCGCGAGCGGGGCGGAGTTCACCTACGTCGCGCCCTCTCCACTCGGGTTGGTCGCGGCGGCGGACCTGAGCTCCGAGCCAGCGCCGCTCGTGCCGCACTACCTGCGCCGCCCGGATGCGAAGGAGCCCGCGCCCGCGCCGCGCTCGGCGGCCATCCCGGTGGTCGACCTAGGGGAATTAAAGTGAAACTGCGGGAGCTCACCCGCGCGGACGCGACCCGCGTGGCGGAGATCGAGCACGACCTGTTCTCGGGTGACAATCCGTGGTCGCGCGACGTGTTCGTTGCGCAGTTCGCCCAGCCGTACACGTTCTATGTGGGTGCTTTCGAGAACACCGGTGCTGGGGAGATCCTCGTGGGCTACGCGGGCCTGGCCATGCTGGGCCCCCGCGACGATCCTGAGTTCGAGGTCCACACCATCGGTGTCGCGCGCGAGCACCAGGGCCGCGGCATTGGGCGGGTGCTCATGGACCAGCTGGTGCACACCGCCGACGTGATGAACGGGCCGATGTTCCTCGAGGTCCGCACCGACAATGCCCCCGCCATCGGCCTGTACGAGAGTTACGGATTCAACGTGCTCGCGACACGTAAGGCGTACTACCAACCCTCGGGCGCCGACGCGTACTCCATGATGAGGCACCGAAGAGATGAAAGGGACCCGGGAACATGATCGTCCTCGGAATCGAATCCTCCTGTGACGAGACCGCCGTCGGTGTGATCGAGCTGCGGGAAGACGGGTCGATGGAGATCCTCGCCGACGCGGTGGCGTCGTCCATGCACGAGCACGCCCGCTTCGGCGGTGTCGTGCCGGAGATTGCCTCGCGCGCCCACCTCGAGGCGATGCCGCAGGTGATGGAGGCGGCTCTCCAGCAGGCCGGTATTGACAAGCCGGACGCTGTGGCCGCGACCGTCGGCCCGGGACTGGCCGGTGCGCTGCTCGTCGGGGCGTCCGCCGCGAAGGCCTACGCCGCCGCGTGGGGCGTGGGCTTCTACGGCGTCAACCACCTCGGCGGCCACGTCGCGGTGGCCAACCTCGACGGCTCGGGTGACCTGCCTCACGCGGTGGCCCTGCTCGTCTCCGGCGGTCACACCCAGCTTCTCGAGGTCCAGTCCGTGGGAAAGCCCATGCGCGAGTTGGGCAGCACGCTTGACGACGCCGCCGGTGAGGCCTACGACAAGGTCGCTCGCTTGCTGGGGCTGGGGTATCCGGGAGGGCCGGTCGTCGATAAGCTTGCGGCCCGCGGCGAGGCCTCGATCCCGTTCCCGCGCGGGCTGAGCAAGGCCGAGGACATGCGCGGCGAGCACCGCTACGACTTCTCCTTTTCCGGGCTCAAGACCGCCGTGGCGCGCTACGTCGAGGCCGCCGAGCGGGAGGGACGCGTCATCTCGGTGGAAGACGTGTGCGCCTCTTTCCAAGAGGCGGTGTGCGACATCCTGACGAGGAAGGCCGTGCTGGCCTGCGAGGACACGGGCGCACGCGTGCTCTTGCTTGGCGGGGGAGTGGCCGCCAACGGGCGGCTGCGCGAGCTGGCGCAGGAGCGCTGTAGCGCAGCCGGTGTCGAGCTGCGCGTCCCGAGGTTCAAGCTCTGCACCGACAACGGCGTGATGATTGCGGCTCTGGCGGCCCAGCTGATCCGCGAGGGTGCGGAGCCCTCGGGTTTGGGTGTGGGAACGGATACGACGCTCGATGTCGGCGTGCCGCAGGTGAGTGTTGAGAGTTAGCACTCACGGGGGTAGAGTGCCAGTAGGTTGCATTGAGCACAGTTGTTCACCCGCGACGACGGCTGCGGCTGGATGAAAACCGACTGAAGAATTTCACTCACGCTCAAACATCACGAAAGGTCATTGATCGATCATGGCAAACGTCAACATCAAGCCGCTCGAGGACAAGGTCCTGGTTCAGATCGCTGAGGCGGAGACCACCACCGCTTCAGGCCTGGTCATCCCTGATTCTGCCGCTGAGAAGCCGCAGGAAGCCGTCGTCATCGCAGTGGGCCCGGGTCGCCTGGACGACTCCGGAAACCGCGTGCCGGTGGATGTCAAGGAAGGCGACACCGTCGTCTTCTCCAAGTACGGCGGCACCGAGCTGAAGTACAACGGCGAGGAGTACCTGCTCCTTTCCGCTCGTGACCTGCTTGCAGTCGTCGAGAAGTAGGTTTTCAATGGCAAAACTTATCGCATTTGACCAGGAGGCCCGCGAGGGCATCCAGCGCGGTGTGGATATCCTCGCCGACGCCGTCAAGGTCACCCTCGGCCCGCGCGGCCGCAACGTCGTCCTGTCCAAAGCTTTCGGCGGCCCGGCAGTCACCAACGACGGTGTGACCATCGCCCGCGACATCGACCTCGAGGACCCCTTCGAGAACCTCGGTGCGCAGCTGGTGAAATCCGTCGCCGTGAAAACCAACGACATCGCCGGTGACGGCACCACCACCGCGACCCTGCTCGCACAGGCGCTCGTCGCTGAGGGGCTGCGCAACGTCGCGGCTGGTGCTAACCCGGTCGAGTTGAACAAGGGCATCAAGGCGGCCGCCGAGAAGGCCGTCGAGGAGCTCAAGAACCGGGCTACCTCTGTGTCCTCCTCCGCCGAGATCGCCAACGTCGCCACCGTCTCCTCCCGCGACCCCGAGGTCGGCGAGATGGTTGCCGGCGCGATGGAAAAGGTGGGCAAGGACGGGGTCCTTACTGTTGAGGAGTCCCAGTCGATCGAGTCTTACGTCGATCTGACCGAGGGCATTTCCTTCGACAAGGGCTTCCTCTCGCCGTACTTCATGACGGACCCGGATGCCGGCCAGGCGGTGCTGGATGGCGCGCGCGTGCTGCTCGTCCGCGGCAAGATCTCCTCCCTGCCCGACTTCCTTCCGCTGCTCGAGCAGATCGCCACGGAGTCCGTGCCTCTGCTCATCATCGCCGAGGACGTCGAGGGTGAGCCGCTGCAGACCCTGGTTGTCAACACCATCCGCAAGTCTCTCAAGGTCGTCGCAGTGAAGTCCCCGTACTTCGGTGAGCGCCGTTCCGCGTTCATGGACGACCTCGCTGTCGTAACCAATGCCACGGTGATCGACCCGGAGGTGGGTCTCAACCTTAAGGACGCGACCCTGGATCACCTCGGTTCTGCACGGCGCGTCACCGTGACGAAGGACGACACGATCATCGTCGACGGCGCCGGCACCGCCGAGGCCGTAGAGGAGCGCCGCGCGAAGATCCGCCGCGACATCGAGGCGACGGATTCCACCTGGGACAAGGAGAAGATGGAGGAGCGCCTGGCGAAGCTGTCCGGCGGTGTCGCCGTCATCCGCGTCGGCGCAGCGACCGAGACCGAGGTGAACGAGCGTAAGCTGCGCGTCGAGGACGCCATCAACGCGGCCCGCGCTGCCGTGCAGGAAGGCATCATCGCCGGCGGCGGTTCCGCTCTCGTGCAAATCTCACGCGAGCTGGAGGCGTACGCCGAGCAGTTCGACGGCGAGCAGAAGACCGGCGTACTCGCCGTATCCCGCGCGCTGACCAAGCCTGCCTACTGGATCGCGGAGAACGCGGGCCTCGACGGCGCCGTTGTCGTCTCCAAGGTTGCCGAACGCTCGAACGGGGAAGGTTTCAACGCCGCCGCCCTGGAGTACGGAAACCTAATTGAGCAGGGCATCATCGACCCGGTCAAGGTGACACACTCTGCAGTGGTCAACGCCGCCTCCGTGGCGCGCATGATCCTGACCACCGAGGCGTCCGTGGTGACGAAGCCGGCCGAGACTGGCGACGATCACGGCCACCAGCACTAGTAATAGTCGGCACAACACGCAAAGGCCCCGCCTCGTGCGGGGCCTTCTTCGCGCGCGGCTTACTTCGCGGAAACCGCGGCGACCTTCATGCCGCCGCGCGACGAGCCGCCGCGCAGGATGGCCTGACGCTCCGACTCGCTCATGCCACCCCAGATGCCGTACGGCTCGGCGACCTTGAGGGCGTGGTCACGGCACTGGGAAAGTACCGGGCAGTTGTAGCAGATTGCTTTTGCGCGGTTCTCGCGCTGCGTGCGCGCGCGGCCGCGCTCACCGTCGGGATGGTAGAAAACCTCGGACGCTTCACCGCGGCACGCGCCGTGAAGCTGCCAATCCCAGAAATCCGCATTCGGTCCGGGAAGCTGCTGAGGTTGAGACATGTGTGAGGGCTCCTTCTGCACTGCGCCGCGGGTCACGCGGCGGGATCCATCTAAACCAACGGTGTTAGGCACCACCCAGCAGTTAAGTACGCGATGGTTAACGTTTGGTTTCGGAGCGGTAACGCCAAACTTGAAAGCGAAAGACACCCTTGAAAATAGTGGCAAGGAGCTGGGAGTTTGATTAAGGTTAAGGCTCGGTGAACATTTGGATACCCGGGCAACCGGCGGCGAAGTAGCACCATATTGGGCAAATCCAAACACCCGGGCGTAGGATGAACGCCATCTTTGTCGGAATGTAGGAAGGGGAGCCGTGGCTTCGTCGGACGTGGATGACCGGCTCGCGGAACTCGTTCCGTTGGCCGCCGACGGCGACCGCCGCGCCCTCCAGGAGGTGGTGCGTCTCATCCACCCGATGGTTCTGCGCTACGCGCGGGCCCGCTTGGGGGGAGGTCGCGCTCCCACGGCAGAAGACGTGGCGCAGGAGATCTGCCTTGCGGTGGCGACGTCGATAAGCAAGTTTGTAGACCGCGGCAAGCCGTTTATGGCGTTTGTCTACGGAATTGCGTTCAATAAGGTGGCGGACGCGCACCGCACCATGGCGCGGGACAAACTCACTCCTACTGAGACCGTTCCTGACAGCGAGCACCACGGGGAAACTCCCGAGGAATTTGCGCTGGTCAATGACGGCAGTAACAGAGTGCACGAGTTGCTCGATGTACTCGGTGACAAGGCTAGAGACATCATCATCCTGAGGGTGTTCGTCGGATTGTCCGCTGAGGAGACGGCCGAGGCGGTCGGCGGCACCGCAGGCGCTGTACGCGTGGCGCAGCACCGCGCCCTAGCCACACTGAGGAAAGCCATTGAAGAAGGTGAAAGCTATGAGGCGTCACTCTGAGGGGGAGATGCGCGACGTGACGTCGCACCTCCAGCCGCTTGTCGACGACGACGTGTTCCTGACCGCATTGTCCCGCGGCGAAGACCCGTCGGACGGTACCGACCCTCTGGCCGCGATGCTGCTCGAGTTGCGCGTTGACGTGGAGAGGCAGATGCCGCCCGCGCCCGTCGTCGAGGGCGCGGACATCGCACCTGTGGTCTCCGACCTTGCGGCCGCGCGGAAACGGCGTGGCCCGGGTCCGCTTTTGTCCGGGCTCATCGGCGCGGCAGCCGCTACGGCGCTCGTGGCGGGCTCGGGCGCGGCCCTGTACAACGCGACGCCCGGCTCCCCGCTATGGGGCCCGTCCACCGCAGTCTTCGGCGAGCGCGCTTCCGTGGTCGAGCTCGCCAGCACGCTCGATGAACTGGAGGCCGCCAGCGAGAAGGGCGACGTCGACGGCACCCGCGATCTGCTGAATCAGGCCCGGGCTCTCATTGACGCAATCGGCGCCTCGCGCTCCCAGGCCGAAGGCGAGGCGCCTGCCGCAGTGCCCGCGCCGAAACAAGCCACGGTGACGGTGACGGAAACAAAGGCTCCGCCGCCCCCGTCCGAGGTTCCCTCCGAGCCCGCCGACACGCCTCCGCCTGCACCGGAGCCCGCTCCGACGGTGACGCAGACGGTGACCGTGACGCAGACTGTGGTCCAACAGGCCCCTGTCGAGCCGGTTGAGACGACAGCGTCGACGGCTGCGCCGACAACGACAAGCTCGCTTTCGACCGAAACAGGCGACCCGTCCGTTAGGTAGACCCCGGGTTTAGCGCGCGTCGAGCCCGTCCAAGTACCCGAGGGCATAGTCCCACGGCACATACGCCTCGACGTTCGGCTGGGCGCTCGGTTCGTGCACTGGGGGGAGCTCCCCGTTCAAGCTGGCGATCATGTTTTGTTCCATGATTTCCCAGTCGTAGTAGTGCATCTCCTCGCAGTCCTCGCACTGGAAGTAGATGCCCTGCAGCCCGCGCGGGCGCAGAACTTCCTTGAACTCGCGCACCTGGGCCAGGTCGCGGATAACGGCGACGCGCTCCTCTTCCGAGAGCGGCTCAACGATGTCGTCGTCCTCGATGAAGGATGCCGGATCGTTCGGGTCGTCCTTGAACGGGTCGAGTGGCATCATATCGTCGTAGTTCACACTGCCCAACCCTAATTGCGCCGACCGACACTGGGCAATTCATGCGCAACTGACGTGCGCATATGTCCCTTTTGACACCGCGATATATCATGACGTAAACGAACGGGACTTGGAAAGCGGAAAGGGAGTTGCGGTTTATGGCCACCGAACGAGTACTCACAGGCGGGGACGATCCGAACAAGGTGGCTCTGCGCGGCCTGACTTTCGACGACGTGCTGCTGCTGCCCGCAGAATCGCACATCGTCCCGTCCGAGGTGAGCACGGCAACGCAGTTCACCCGCAACATCCGGCTCGGTATCCCGATCGCCTCGGCGGCGATGGACACCGTCACCGAGTCCCGCATGGCGATCGCCATGGCGCGTCAGGGCGGCATCGGTGTGCTGCACCGCAACCTGAGCGCTCATGACCAGGCTGAGCACGTCGACATTGTGAAGCGTTCTGAGTCGGGAATGATCTCCAACCCCGTCACAGCCTCCCCCGACATGACGATCCGCGACGTCGACGCCCTGTGCGCCCGCTTCCGCATCTCCGGCCTGCCGGTGGTGGATGACGCCGGCACGCTCGTTGGCATCATCACCAACCGGGACATGCGCTTCGAGTCCGACTTCGACCGCTGCGTCTCCGAGGTCATGACGGCGATGCCGCTGGTCGTGGCGCGTGACGGCGTATCCAAGGACGAGGCGCTTGCGCTGCTATCCGCCAACAAGGTGGAAAAGCTCCCGATTGTCGACGCCGACAACAGGCTGATCGGCCTGATCACCGTCAAAGACTTCGTCAAGTCAGAGCAGTACCCGAACGCCTCTAAGGACAGCCAGGGCCGTCTCCTCGTCGCGGCCGGCATCGGCACCGGCGCTGACTCCTACGACCGCGCCGGCCTGCTGGTCGAGGCCGGTGTAGACGCGCTTGTGGTCGACTCCGCCCACGCGCACAACAACCGCGTGCTCGAGATGGTCGCGCGCGTCAAAAAGGACTTCGGCGACCGCGTCGACGTTGTCGGAGGCAATCTCGCCACTCGCAGCGCCGCCCAAGCGATGATCGACGCTGGCGCGGACGCCATCAAGGTCGGCATCGGCCCGGGCTCCATCTGCACCACCCGCGTCGTCGCGGGTGTCGGTGCGCCGCAGATCACCTCCATCCTCGAGGCCTTCGTGCCGGCGCACAAGGCGGGCGTGCCCGTCATTGCCGACGGCGGGATGCAGCACTCCGGCGACGTCGCCAAGGCTCTCGCGGCCGGCGCATCCACGGTAATGCTCGGCTCAATGCTCGCCGGTACGAAGGAGGCCCCGGGCGACATCGTCGTGGTGGGTGGTAAGCAGTACAAGCGGTACCGTGGCATGGGTTCCATGGGCGCGATGCAGGGGCGTGGACTCACTGGTGAAAAGCGCTCCTTTTCCAAGGACCGCTACTTCCAGGCAGATGTCGCCAGCGAGGACAAGCTGGTGCCGGAGGGCATTGAGGGCCGCGTGCCCTACCGCGGTGAGCTCGACGCGATCACCCACCAGATCGTCGGCGGCTTGCGCGCCGCAATGGGTTACACCGGCTCGTCGTCGGTTAGCGAGTTGCAAACGAAGCAGTTCGTGCAGATCACCGCTGCCGGCCTGCGCGAGTCCCACCCGCACGACATCACCCAGACCGTCGAAGCGCCGAACTACCGCGGATAGAGAGAGCAGGCACACATGCGTGATTACGTCGAGATCGGAATCGGCCGGGAGGCGCGGAAGGCGTACCGCCTGAGCGACATTTCTCTGGTGCCGTCGCGCCGCACGAGATCCTCGGGTGACGTGGACACGAGCTGGCATATCGACGCCTACACGTTCGACATTCCGCTGGTGTCGCACCCCACCGACGCACTCGCCAGCCCGGAGTTCGTCATTGAGATGGGCAGGCAGGGCGGCCTCGGTGTGCTCAACGCTGAGGGAATTCTGGCGCGCCACGCCTCCTTCGAGGAGGCGGTGGCGAGGGTTGCGAAGGTGTCCCGGGCCGTCATGGACGACGAGGTGGTCTCGTGGACGGATATCGTTAGCGGGGATCGGCAGACGACGCAGGAGCTCCAGGCGCTGCACTCCGTACCTATTGACTATGACCTGCTCGCCGAGCGCATCGCCCAGGTCCGCGACGCGGGAGTGACCGTCGCGGTGCGCGTCTCCCCGCAAAACGCCCGCGAGCTCGCCCCCGTGGTGATCAAAGCTGGTGCGGAGATCCTGTTCATCCAGGGCACGATCATCTCCGCCGAGCACGTACAGCGCGGCGGCGAGCCGCTTGACCTCAAGGAGTTCATCGGCTCCCTCGACGTGCCTGTCATTGCCGGCGGGGTGTACGACTACACCACCGCGACGCACCTGATGCGCTCCGGGGCAGCCGGCATCATCGTCGGCTCCGGGGTGCTGTCGGGGTACCCGTCGGTCGGCGTCGGGGTCCCGATGGCCACGGCGATCGCGGACGTTGCAGCCGCCCGCCGCGAGTACCTGGACGAGACCGGCGGGCGCTACGTGCACGTGATCGCGGACGGGGAGATCCACAACAGCGGTGACATCGCGGCTGCAATCGCGTGCGGTGCCGATGCAGTGATGCTCGGGCGCCCGCTCGCGTGGGCGGCTGAGGCCGCGGGGAACGGCACCTATTGGGAGGCCGCCGCCGCGCACCCGCGGTTCCCGCGTGGGGTAGTGGAGCCGGTCACCGGGTTGGCGGAGCGTATCCCGCTCGAGCAGGTGCTCAACGGGCCGGCCACCGAAGCCTCCGGCGAGACGAACGTGGTCGGCGGGTTGCGCCGCATCATGGCCAAGTGCGGTTACACCGACACCAAGTCGTTCCAGAAGGTCGGACTGACGGTGGGGCGGTAGGGTTCTTGGGCTACTATTTGGGCTGTGACTACAGCCCAGCAACGCCCAGTACTTGTTGTCGATTTCGGTGCCCAGTACGCGCAGCTCATTGCGCGCCGCGTGCGCGAAGCCCGCGTGTACTCTGAGGTCGTGCCCTCCACCGTCACGGCCGCCGAGGTACGCGAGAAGAACCCCGTCGCTCTCGTCCTCTCCGGCGGCCCGTCCTCTGTCTACGAGGAAGGTGCCCCGCAGCTGGACCAGGAGATCTTTGAGCTGGGCCTTCCGATCTTCGGCATCTGCTACGGCTTCCAGATCATGACTCAGGCGCTCGGCGGGAAGGTGGAGAAGACCGGTGCCCGTGAGTACGGTCGGACCACGATGCTCACTTCGGAGGGTGTCCTCCATGGCGGGCTTCCTACCGAGCATCCCGTGTGGATGAGCCACGGTGATTCCGTCACGCAGGCTCCGGAAGGTTTCGAGGTCACGGCATCGACCCCGGGTGCTCCTGTGGCGTCGTTTGAGAACGTCGAGAAGCGATTTGCGGGCGTGCAATACCACCCCGAAGTCATGCATTCGCCGCACGGCCAACAGGTTCTGACGCGTTTCCTCACCGACATCGCCGGGTTGGAGCAGACGTGGACCGCTTCCAATATCGCCGACCAGCTAATCGGGCAAGTGCGCGAGCAGATAGGGGAGGACGGCCACGCCATCTGCGGGCTCTCCGGGGGCGTAGATTCCGCTGTTGCGGCAGCACTCGTGCAGCGTGCCATCGGCGATCGTCTCACCTGCGTTTTCGTTGACCACGGTCTGCTTCGCCAGGGCGAGCGCGAGCAGGTGGAGCAGGACTTCGTCGCCGCCACCGGTGCGAAACTTGTCACCGTTGATGAGCGTGAGGCCTTCCTGGACAAGCTAGCGGGAGTTACGGAACCGGAGGCGAAGCGCAAGGCGATTGGCGCCGAGTTCATCCGTTCCTTCGAGCGTGCCGTCTCCTCGGTTCTATCCGACCACACTGTGGACTTCCTTGTCCAGGGCACTCTGTACCCGGACGTTGTCGAGTCCGGTGGCGGCAGCGGCACCGCGAACATCAAGAGCCACCACAACGTCGGCGGGTTGCCGGATGACGTGGAGTTCAAACTCGTCGAGCCGTTGCGCCTGCTGTTCAAGGACGAAGTCCGCGCCGTGGGACGCGAGCTCGGTCTGCCCGAGGTCATCGTCGGCCGCCAGCCGTTCCCCGGCCCCGGCCTGGGCATCCGCATCATCGGTGAGGTCACCGAGCAGCGTTTGGAGACCCTGCGTCAGGCCGACGCCATTGCGCGCGAGGAGCTCACCCGCGCAGGGTTGGACAACCAGATCTGGCAGTGCCCGGTCGTGCTGCTTGCCGACGTCCGCTCCGTCGGTGTCCAAGGCGACGGCCGCACTTACGGCCACCCGATCGTGTTGCGCCCCGTCGCCTCCGAGGATGCGATGACCGCGGACTGGGTCCGCGTGCCCTACGAGGTGTTGGAGACGATTTCCACCCGCATCACCAACGAGGTCTCCGAGGTCAACCGGGTGGTTCTGGACATCACCTCCAAGCCGCCGGCGACCATTGAGTGGGAGTAACCGGGGCTGTTCCGGGGGCGGACATGGGTGGGGACTTTCGTTCCTCGTTTCCGGCCTACCTTTCACTGAACCGGGGCTCCTCATAGGGTCTGAGCCGTAGCTGCATTTGACTGCAGCCGGTATTGAAAAGGGTTCTATGGAAAGGGAACACCGTGAACAGGCTCCGCACCCCCGCGTTGATGACCATGGTAACAACCATCGTGCTCGCGTCAGCTCCTGGAGCGATCGCCGAACCGGCAGTTGATCCGGTTCGTTGCCAGGATGTTGACTTGGGCGACGCCATGACGAACGAAGATGTCGCGCTTGCGTGCAAGATCGCCCAGGTTGGCAATGAGCATTTCAGCCAGTCTGACGACGGCAAAGCGCTCAAGGTCGACCTATCCGACGGGGAGCTTGAGAGCGTTTACGGGTTCAACGCTCAACAGGTGGGTGATTTCCGGGCCATTCTTGACGGGAGCTTCGTGCCGGCGTCTGCAAGACAAGAAGGAACGGCGCTGCGTGAGGGGCCCGCTACTATATTTCCAACGAGGCACTGACCGCCGGAACCTTTGTGGCCTTGGCAACCGCCGCTGAGGCGGGACCCTACGCGCTGGCAGCGGCGAGCACCGCGCTAGGGGGAGTAATCGGTGGTCCGATCGGTGCAGCAATATCCGGTGGAATTGCGTTGCTGGGTGTGGGATTCTTCATCGACCTGGCCGCAAAAATTATCGGTGCATTGGCGCAAGGTAAGGGGGTTGCCCTGTACCCACAGTGGGGTTTCCCTCCTTGGAATCGGCCATCGAGTAAAACTCGCAAAATTGCGGAAAGGAATCGACATGCACCCTTCTTTGCGCACTATCCTCCCGGTGATTGTCGGAGGGTTTGCTCTTGGAATGAGCGCCAGCATCAGATCAGGTTTGGAGACCGAGCAAGCAGCCGTCTTCTACACCTTTTACGGGATTGCGTTTGTAATCGCTCTTGTGCTGTGTTTTAAGGCTTCCGATTTCCGGACCGCCGTTAGGGATATTGCGTGCAGCGTGAGTTTGTTCGGTATCGCATGGATTGATCTTAGATATTCGTGGGTGCTGATCATCAGCGTGTCAGCGATCTGGCTGGCCGTGGCATTTCACGAGTCGAACCGTGGTGCGGCCGGTGCTTGAGCTGCTCCACGGCTAGCTCACTACTTCGACTTCCCCGATTCCCACGTCGACCTTGAGGGTGAGCGTGCCGCCTTTGGCGTTGTCGTTGAGCGTGGCGGGGCACTTGTCCGAGCCGACGCCCACCGCGCAGTCGAATTCCACGCGCGTGTCTTTGGGCGGGATGATGGTGACCTTGCCGATGCCGTGGTCGATCGTGGTTGCCCGGTCGTCGTCAAGCGAGCTGAGGCTGGAGAGGTCGATGGTCGTCGACCCGATGCCGGTGTCGTAGGTGTCGCGCAAATCGTCGGTGACCTGGAACTCCACGTTCGAACCCGAGCGGGGGCCGTAATGGGCGAACATCGCTCCGGTTGTCGTGGCGCCGATAGAGAGGAGGATCAGGCCGGTGCCTCCGAGGGCGATGAGCCAGATCAGCCACCGGTTCTTCCTCGGTTCCGGCGCGGCGGCAACGGGCTCGCGGTCAAGATCGGGAAGGTGCCACAGCTCCGGTGCGGCCCCCAGCGGGTCCCAGCTCGGCGGCGTTGTCTGGCCCACGCTCGGGTGCGGGTAACCCTCAGGCGCGGTGAGAGTGGAGTTGGCGCTTAGGCCGGTAGGCGGCACCGGCTGGGAGCGGTGCAGAAGGTACAGAGCCCCGGCCGCGAGAACGAGGGTAAACAGCGAAGCGGCGGCGAAGCTTCCCGTTCCCGCGGTGAGCGACGGGAGGAATACCACGAGGCCGACGAGCAGCCACCAACCGGTGTCGCGATCTTTCTTCTCCTGCGGGTCGAGCTGGACCTTCGGAGTATTTATCGCGCGCCACGGCGAGGTGGTCATGCCGTAGCGGGGCATGTTCATCCACATCAAGAGGTAGACGAAAATGCCACCGCCGAAGGCGAGCGACAGGCCAACAAAGGCGAGGCGGATGATGACGGGGTCGATGCGGTAGCGGGCGCCGACGCCCTCGCACACGCCGGCGACCATGGCGTTACCGCCCTGGTTCTTGGGAATGCGGGCGGGGCGGGAGTGCCACATGTCTTTGAGGGTGGTCTCGATGCTGGTGTTCGTGTCCATGCTTTAAGTATCGCTTGCCGGGGCACGGAAAGCTATCGGGAACTGCCCTGATTTCGCAGTTCAGGGTCATCCCCGATTTGATTGTCGGGGGTCCGTGCGACAATCAGGGGCATGTCTCCGATCACTGCTTACGCGCCTGGGCGAAGTCGGCCGTACCCGCGCTTTGCCCGGTACCGCTCGGGGCGCATCGTCGCTGGCTGTGCGGCAGGTTTGGCGGCGCACCTCGGGGTGGACGTGAAGTGGGTGCGCGTTTTCTTCGCCTTGGCCTCCTTCGCCAGCGGCCTTGGGCTGATCCTGTACGCGATGCTGTGGGTCTTCACCCCGTTGGAGAAAGGGGAGGGGACCGGAGCGCAGGGGGACTGGCCGAGGGCGGTTTATGTCCTTCTCGCCGCAGTGGGTCTCGCTGGGTCCATCATGTCGATGTCCCTGGTCAGCGGGGCAGGAGGGGCATTCGCGTTCATCCTCGGCGTCGTCGCAGTCGGAGCCGTGGTGGCGTGGCAGGCGTACGACAGGGGGATGTCCTCCGCGAGCAACGTCGTGGCCCTGGCCCTGGGAATCGTCCTGGTGATGGGTGGGGTCCTCGCGATCGCGCTGCTGGGAGACAATGCCGGGACCGCGGGGATTGTGGTCGCCGTGCTGGCGAGCATGTTCGGGTTTTCGCTGCTGGTGATCCCGCTCATCGTTCGGCTCGCGTCGTCGCTGGTTGAGGAGCGGCAGGCCAAGGCGGTGGCGGACCAGCGCGCCGAGATTGCCTCGCGTCTGCACGACTCGGTGCTGCAGACCTTGGCGCTGATACAGAAGCGGGCGGGTGACGCGGACGAGGTCGCGCGGTTGGCGCGCGGCCAGGAGCGCGAGCTGCGGTCCTGGCTCTTCAGCGCGGAGGACAAAGCCGACGAGCGAGCGACCTCCACCGTCTTTGTGGCGCTGAACAAGGCCGCTGGCGAGGTGGAGGATTTGTTCGGAGTGGTCATCCGTCCGGTGTCGGTGGGCGAGGACGTGGCGTTCACTGAGGCGACCGAGCCGGTGGTGCTGGCGGCGCGGGAGGCGATGATGAACTCCGCCAAGCACGCGGGAGTGGATAGCCTCGACGTGTACGCGGAGAATCTGGCCGGCGAGCTCAGCGTCTTCGTACGCGACAGGGGTTCGGGGTTCGACCCCGCCGCGGTGCCGGTGGACCGGCACGGGGTGCGCGACTCCATCGTCGGGCGAATGGAGCGTTCGGGCGGGAGTGCGGTGATCCGGTCGTCGAGAAGCGAGGGGACCGAGGTGGAGCTACGCAAGCCCCTTTAGTAGTGAGGCGGCGATCTTGTCGGTTTCCTGCAAAAACAGCGGATCGGTTCCCGGCATCGGCGAGATGGTGGTGTCCGCCCACTGTGCCCCGGTGGGAATGCCCGCAATATGCAGCCGCGCGTCCACTCTCCCATCCGGGTGGACGGTCCGCCGGGTAGTGCTGTCCGTCTCAGGGGCCGAGGTGGCAATGCCGCCGGGGGCGAAGGGCCGGACCCTGCCTGCACGAACAAGGGATTGTGTGAGGGGGTCGGCGGTTGTGCGGACGTCCGGGCCGGGTAGGAAAGCGTCGGCGAGCACTTCGGCGGTCGCGCTCCTTGTCCCGCTGACTGCAGTAACCGCGCCGTCGGAGTATGTCAGGCGAGGTCTGGGGCCGAGAAACTCGACGAGGCCGGCGTCGACAAGCGCCAAAAGTTCCCGCGTGCGGAAAAGCGGCGGCCCAGATCCCACCATCTGGCCAAAAGCCATGAACTGCGAAAGAGCCCCCATCCGGTCTTCCTGGGCGCCGCGGCCGTTCTCTACTGCGACGGCTGACGGTTTCCGGGCGGCGGACACCACCCAGAGACCGGCCTTCAGGGGCGACCCCCAGGCGGACACCGCTTCTGAAATGTCGGTCTCGAGCCTCGACGCGATGTGCTCCGTCAGCATCGGCACCGTCAGGTCCTCGGTACCGGCGAGAGGATCGACCCATGCGGAAAGGTCGAAGGGGGCGTCGGTCATCCCGCTGAGCCTGCGGGTCATTTCCACCGCTGCCTCGATGATGCTTGTCGACGACGCCACTCGCTCCACATCAGCCGCGTCGATCGCGGCTAGGATGTCGGCGAGCCCGACCCGCAAAGATTGCGGAGCGACCTCCGCCAGCGTGCGGTAGTACGCGGAGTATGAGTCGCGGACGATCGCGGGCCACAGGGCGGTACCGAAATGCACGCCTCCCTGAGCAGTGTGCGAGGTGGCCTCGACGGCTGGGCGGAGGTGCGTGAGATCCGGCTTCGGGGGCAGGGAGCGGTATTCCGACTTGGGCAGGTAAGGGTAGCCACGTCCCGACGTAACCACGAGACGGGGCTCGCGCCCTGATGGCATGTACCGCAGGCCGGAGCGCGCGGCGGCGTCGGGGACGAACCGGCCGCCGCGGTCGATGGTGGACAACGCCATCAGGTCGAAGAAACCCATACCGAGCCCCCGCACGAGGACGCGGCGACCCGCGGGGAGGGCGTCGACGTCCTGCTCGAGCGGATTGTTGGCGCGCACGTGGGTCAAGTCACCGGGGAGAGCAGGGGTGCCGGGCAGTACCCATCCGGTGGACAGAACTGTCGCGCCGGCCTCGACGGTGCTGCCGTCTGCAAGCCCGATAGTGTCCGCTTCCCCGTTGGAGATAAGGGAGACGGCGCGGGAGTTGTGCTCCACGACCCGGACTGATTCCGGCAGCAGGGCCAGCGCGACCCGGTAGACCCACCGCAGGTAGGCGCCGTACAGGGCGCGAGAGGGGTTGGATTCGGGCACCGTTATCGCGAGCTCGTCCCGGAACGTGGTGGTGACGTGGGGTGCGGTGGGGTGGGCGTCGAAAAGCTTTCGCTTGGCGGGGCTGATCTCCTCGCGCTCGCCCCGCAGCAGCTGGATCCACTCGAACAAGGAGGGGCCCTCGAGCACCGGTGCCCCGACGGTCGCCCCCGGCTCGGTGAACAGGGTGACCGCGCCGGCCAGTGTGTTCATGCACAGTGTCCGAGTCTGCGAGGTGTCCCACACGCGGCCGGCGCCGATCTGAGCGTCCTCGATGAGGTGCAGCGTAAGCGGGACTGTGGTTGGGGCGGTGCGGAGGCGGGCGGCGATCCTCTCGATCACCGAGATTCCGCGGGGTCCCATCCCGACCAGTGCGATGGAGGCAACCATTGCTCACGTCCTTCGTATTATATTCAGAAAAGTAGACTACATTGTCTAGTAAAATGATACCGATTCGTCTATTTATGGTAGCGTGTGGGCGACCACGACGGGAAACAGGTGATGTTGCCCGCTTCAAAGAAGGGATCGATGCAGTGAAATCAGTGTTACGGCGAGTGCCCGTAATAGTGGTGGCCGGGGTGGTCCTGGCCTCCTGCGCGGCCGCCGACGGCCGGAAATCCACCTCCGCCGCGCCGGGCCACGAGGTGCTGACCTACCTCGAGCCCAACTGGTTTACCGGCCTGTACCCTCCGTCGGCGGGCTTCTACCCCAACGGCGGAGTTGTCAACCAGATCACGGACCGTCTGCTGTACCAGGATCCGGAAACGCTCGAGCTCGAGCCGTGGATCGCCACCGACCTCCCCGAGGTCAACGACGACGCCACAGTGTTCACCTTTGACATTCGCACAGACGTGACGTATTCGGACGGCACACCGATGACCGCGCAGAACGTGGTCAACAACATCGACCTCTACGGTAAGGGCGACAAGTCGCGGCTGCTGAGCAAGTCCGAGCAGATCAACAACTACAGCCACGGCGAGGTCGTCGACGAAGACACCGTCCGCTTCTATTTCTCCGCGCCGTCGCCGGGTTTCGCCCAGGCCGTGTCCGTGTACAACGCGGGTTTGCTTGCCGACGCCTCCCTGACGATGCGCAACGAAGAATTCGGCCCCGGAAACGCCGTCAACGTCATCGGCTCGGGCCCGTTCGTCATCTCCGGTGAGACGCTGGGCACCGATCTGACGCTGAGCGCCCGCGAGGACTACAACTGGGCGCCGCCGTCGTCGCCGCACCAGGGCCGCGCCCGCATCGGCGGCGTGCGCTACATGCTCGCGGCAGAGGAAGGGATGCGCACCGGAGCGGTGCTCTCCGGCCAGGCAGACATCGTCCGCGGCGTGACCGCGCCCGCGGAGCGCCACCTGCAGGACAACGCTATCAACGTCTACGCCCGCGGCACCAACTCGATGAACAACCAGCTGGGACTGCGTTTCAATCACCCGCTGCTGAGCGACATCCGGGTGCGGCAGGCCATCGCCCACGCAGTCAACCGCGAGGAAATCCTCCGCGTACTCTTCTCCCCGTCGTACCCACTGGCCACCTCGACGGTTGCCGCGACGGGCCTAGGCTACGCCCCGCAAGATCCCGCCGCGTACGAGTTTGATTTGGCCGAGTCCCGCCGCCTGCTCGCGGACGCCGGCTGGCAGCCAGGCCCTGATGGAATCTTGGTCAAAGACGGCGCGCGGATGACACTTCGCGTCAACGTCGCGGGCCCGCAACCGCGCTCGCGGGAGGTGCAGACCATGATCCAGGAGCAGCTGCGCGAAGTCGGCATTGAGCTGCAGATCAACTCGGGCGACAACGCCACCCAGAACATGGATGCGAAAGACCAGAACAAAATCCAGATCTACCACTCGATGGTGGGACGGGCCTCCTACGATGCGATCGAGTCGCTCTACGCAGTCGGGGCGAGGGACGTCTTCATCAACCGTGACACCGAGGGCAACGTCGCCGACCCGCACCTCGAAGACTTGCTGCAAGCTGTGGTGACCACCCCCGATGAGGCGGGCCGGTCTGCCGCAGTCGAGGCGGTGCAGAACTACATCACGGAGCAGGCCTACGCCGTACCGCTTTTTGAAGAGCCGCAGGTCTACGCCATGTCACCGCGGGTCAAGGGGTTCACGGCCGAAGCCGTCGCCCGGCCGTCCTTCTACGGTGTCTACGTGGAGGAGAAATAATGCGCTACGTTGCTAAACGCGCAGGTCATGCCCTGCTGGTTCTCTTCATCGCCTACACGCTCGCATTCTTCCTCCTTTCTGCCCTGCCATCCGACGGCGTGATGGCGCGCTACGCGGACCCCGCGCTGGGGCTCTCGCAGCCGGAGATTGACGCGATCCGCGAGGAGATGGGCGCGGACAAGCCGCTCCTGGCTCAGTTCTTCTCCTCGCTCGGAGGGTTTCTCACCGGCAATCTCGGGTACTCGGTGAGAACCGGTACGCCGGTGAGCTCCCTTATCGCCGAGGCGCTGCCGCATACCCTGGCGCTCGCAGCCACGTCGGTGGGGCTGGCGATCGTCGTGGCGCTGCTAGCCGCGTTCGTCGCCACGCTTCCCGGGATGGGGTGGATCGGTGACTTTTTCCGCGCGCTGCCGTCGTTTATGGCGTCGCTGCCGGGGTTCTGGATTGCCATCCTCTTGCTGCAGTTCTTCTCCTTCCACCTCGGGTGGGTCAACGTGATCGACCCGGCGCCGGGCGAGGGGCTCATCTTGCCGACCTTGACACTCGTCGTGCCGATGGCGGCGCCGCTGATCCAGGTGCTCATCCGCTCGATCGACGAGGTCAAGGGGCAGTCTTTCGTGCAGGTTCTGCGTGCTCGGGGTGCGACCGAGACGAGGATCTTCTGGCGGGACGTCCTGCAAAATTCCCTGCTGCCCGCTGTCACTATGGCAGGTTTGCTATTCGGCGAGCTTGTCGGCGGCGCGGTTGTCACAGAAACAGTCTTCGGCCGGCCCGGTCTGGGCTCGCTCGTTGTCACGGCGGTGTCTAACCGTGATACCCCGGTGTTGCTCGGGGTGGTTCTTATCGCAGCCGCGGCCTATGTGGTGATCAACCTGGTGGTCGATCTGCTGTATCCCGTCCTCGACGTCCGTTTGCGCGGAAAGGTGACCCGATGAAGAAAAACTCGTGGCTCGCGCCCGGCTCGATCGTGGCCGTTACCATCCTCGGGGTCATGCTGCTGTGGGCGCTGTTTCCGGGCGCTTTCGCGCCGGAGAACCCGTACCGCGGCACAGATGTCGCGCTCCTCCCTCCGGGCGCGGACCACTGGTTCGGAACGGACGCTGTCGGCCGCGACTTATTCTCCCGCGTGGTCTACGGCGCGCGGCAATCCCTTCTCGGCGCCGTCATCGCGGTGCTCGTCGGAATGATCGCCGGCACCTTCATCGGTGTGGTGGCGGGCACCCTTCGCGGCTGGGTTGATTCGGTTCTGATGCGGATCGTGGACGTCCTTCTCGCCATCCCCGGAATCCTGTTGTCCTTGTCCATCATCATCGTCGTCGGGTTCGGCTCGCTGCAGGCCGCGTTCGCGGTCGGTATCACGTCGGTGGCTACGTTTGCGCGGCTGTCGCGTTCCGGCGTGATCACGGTGGCGAACTCGGATTACGTCGAGGCGGCCTACGGCTCCGGCGCGACGCGGGCGACGGTGTTGTGGCGCCATGTCCTGCCCAACTCGCTGACCCCCGTGATTGCACTGGCTGCGCTGCAGTTCGGCAACGCCATTCTCCAATTGTCCATCCTCGGGTTCTTGGGTTACGGCGCGCCGCCGCCCACCCCGGAGTGGGGTCTGACAATCGCGGAAGGGCGCGATTTCATGTCCACCGCGTGGTGGGTGATCGTTTTGCCGGGCGTGGCGATCGCCGCGACGGTGATGTCCGCCAACCGCCTGTCCCAGAACTTCTCCACGGAGGTGCGAGCGTGACCAGCACAAAGAAGACCGCTAACAATACTCCCGTCCTGGCAGTTGAGGGCCTGAGCGTGGAGTATTCGGGCGCGCAGGCCGTCGACAAGGTGAGCTTCGCTGTCTACCCCGGCGAGATCACCGCCTTGGTGGGCGAGTCGGGCTCGGGCAAGACCACCTCGGCCATGGCTGCGGCCGGGTTGCTTGGGCGTTCGGCCAGCGTGGAGCGCGGCACGATCACGTTTGGCGGCGAGGACATCACCGCGAACAGCCCCGCGCAGTGGCGGGTGCTGCGCGGCAAGCGGATTGGCCTGGTGCCCCAGGACCCGGGCAACTCACTCAACCCCTTGAAAACTATCGGTGAGGCGATCGAGGAAGGGTGGGAGATCCACGGGGTGGGTGACGCGGCGTGGCGCCGCACGCGCGCCCTCGAGCTGCTGGCCGAGGTCGGCATCGACGAACCCGTGCGCCGGTACCAGCAGTACCCCCACGAGCTCTCGGGCGGAATGAAGCAGCGCGTGCTCATCGCCGCGGCCGTCGCACTGGAGCCGGAGGTGCTCATCGCCGACGAGCCGACCTCGGCGCTCGATGTGACTGTGCAGAAGACCATTCTCGATCTGCTTGACCGGATGCGCCGCGAGTTGGGCCTGGGGATCCTCCTGATCACCCACGACCTCGCGGTGGCGGGTGACCGCGCGGAACACGTCGTCATCATGGAGCGCGGGCGGGTAGTTGAGTCGGGCCCGGCAAGCGAGACGCTGGCGAACCCGCGGGAGGCGTACTCGCGCCGCCTGCTTGCCGACGCCCCCTCGCTCGCCGTCGCCAATGCCCACCACCGCCCTGCTTTATCGGGCGAGACGCTCCTGACCGTGGAGAACCTCACCGCACGCTTCGGTGATTTCACTGCTGTGGACGACGTCTCGTTCGAGGTGCAGCGCGGCTCTACCCACGCGCTGGTGGGCGAATCGGGCTCGGGCAAAACGACGACAGGCCGCGCGGTGTCGTTGTTCTACGCGCCGACGCACGGCCGGATCACCCTCGCCGGGGTGGATGTGACAGGTGCGAAGGGCGCGCAGCTGCGCGCGCTGCGTTCGTCCGTGCAGATGGTTCACCAGAACCCGTTCTCCTCGCTGAACCCGAGGATGAGTGTGGAGGACATCGTGGCCGAGCCGCTGCGCAACCTGTCGAACACACCCAAGCGCGCGGCGCGGGCCGCGGCTCGTGAGTTCCTTAACCGCGTCGCGCTGGACCCCGCGCTGGGGGACCGCACAGCGTCGCAGCTCTCAGGTGGCCAGCGCCAGCGCGTGGCAATCGCGCGTGCGCTCATCGTCGAACCGGATCTGGTCGTGCTCGACGAGGCGGTCTCCGCCCTTGACGTCACCGTGCAAGCTCAAATCCTCGAGCTGCTGGAGGAGTTGCAGCAGGAACTCGGCCTGACCTACATCTTCATTTCCCACGACCTGGCGGTTGTGCGGCAGATTTCCGACACCGTCAGCGTGTTCAGCCGCGGCACGCAGGTCGAGTACGGCCCCACCGGCGACGTGTTCGACAACCCGCGCGCAGAGACGACGCGCATGCTTATCGACGCCATCCCCGGCGCCACATTCCGCGCCCGACAGTTAGGAGAATTTCATGTCTGAACAGGCCAACATCATCGACCTCCTCGCCGGCACGCCGCCCGAGCTGGCGGAGTTGCGCCGCGCTCGCCCCGACGCAGTGGCGAATGCGGAGCTCAGTTTCACGGCGCTGTTCGAACCCGGGGATGAAAAGGATTTTCCCCAGGCGTGGCGCTACGCCGTGGCCGTCTTCATCGCCGGCGTCTCCGGGCAGGACGAGGCCGCGCGGTTCTACCGCGACCTGCTCGAGGATGAACTTGACGGGCGTGCCGGAGAGCTTGGACTGGATGAGGCAATTGGGCAGGGACTGTCCGCTGGCCCGTACGACACCGGGGACTTCGTCGTGTTCGACCTCGGGGAAGGGCCTCAGGGCCGCGCGTTGTCCGCCGCATTCGACTTTGCCCACCTGCTGACGTTCCACCCGAAGGACGCCACACCTGCGGCCATCGGCCATCTGCAAAGCGCGGGGTGGAGCGATGACGCGATTGTTTCGCTGGCGCAGCTGATCTCGTTTGTTGCCTTTCAGCTGCGGGTGGCCCACGGTCTGCGGGTGCTTTCCGGTGCCGTGGAGTGGGCGTCGCCAAGCGAAATTGTTCGTGCCGCAGGGGTGGCTGACCCGAGCTGGGAACCGGGCCCACGCACGCTGATTCCGGAGGTCGTGGCACCGGCGCGCTTTGTCAACCACTCGCTGGGATGGAAGCCCTGGCTGGCGGACCTGCCCAAGGACGAGTTCACGCAGGAGCACAAGGATGCGCTCATTCAACCGCAGCGCATCGACTCAGAGTACTTTCGTCTGCTTGCGCGCGACCCTGCGGCTCTGAAGGCGCGCACCCTGACGGACATCGACATTTTCTACAACACGGAGGGCGGCCTGGGGCGCGCGGAGCGCGAGCTCGCCGCGACGGTGGTGTCTCGTCTGAACGGGTGCGAGTACTGCGCTTCGGTCCACCAGGCGCGGAGCAAGGAGGAAGGCGGGGACCCCGAGGCGATTGACCGGCTCCTGGAGGAGGGGGTGGGCGCCGACCTCGGTTCCCCGCTGTGGAACGCGCTGCAAAAGGCGGCCGCGGCGCTCACCCAGACGCCGTTCGAGTTCTCTGCGGAGCACGTCCGGGTGCTGCGGGAGGAGGGGCTCGATGACCTCGCGCTGATCGATCTGGTCAATTCTGCGGCGTTCTTCAACTGGGCGAACCGTCTGATGCTCACGCTGGGAGAACCCGACGTGCCCAAGCGCTTTCGCTGAGACCGGTAAGTTGAGGGGCATGAAGGTATTCCTCGTCGACGATCACTCCGTATTCCGCGCCGGCGTGCGCGCAGAGCTCTCCGCCGCCGCCGGTGTGGAGATCGTCGGCGAGGCCGGTTCGGTGGGTGAGGCCGTCCGCGGCATCGATGAAGCGGCGCCGGACGTGGTGCTTCTCGACGTCCACATGCCCGACGGCGGCGGTCTCGCTGTGATCCGAGGCGTGGCCGCGGAGACGAAGTTTCTCGCCCTGTCCGTCTCCGACGCCGCGGAGGACGTCATCGCGCTGATCCGCGCCGGGGCGCGCGGGTACGTGACCAAGAACATCGGCGGTGCCGAACTCGCCGAGGCTATCGCGCGGGTGCACGGTGGCGACGCCTATTTTTCTCCGCGCCTGGCGGGTTTCGTGCTCGACGCGTTTGCCTCGGGCGGGGTGGTGGACGACCCGGAGGGTGAGCCGGTCAAGGTCGAGGACCCGCTTGTCGACGCCCTGACAAGGCGCGAACTCGAAGTCCTGCGACTGCTCGCCCGCGGCTACACGTACAAGGAGATCGGCAAACAGCTGTTCATCTCGGTGAAGACGGTGGAGACGCACGCGTCGAACATCCTGCGCAAGACGCAGACGTCGAACAGGCACCAGCTGACGCGGTGGGCCGCGGACCGCGACTTGGATTAGACCTGGATTAGACCTGCACTAGAACTGCACTATATTTAGAAAACCCGTTCGACCTCGGGGCTTGCTGGTGTCGTAGCGTGAGTGCATACTAAGGGGCGTGAGTGGAACACCTATTCGACTGCCCCGGGAGCAGTCTAGCCGCGCGGATCGCATCGCCGAGCTCCGCTCACGCATGGCCGCGATGGGCGGGGAGGCGCCGGAACGCGTCGTCCCGGAGACCGATACTCTGGCGCTCGGGGAGAAGTTTCGAACAGTTTTGCCCGACGGAGGGTTGCCGCGCCGGGCGGTGAGCCAGGTGAGCGACACGCCCGCGCTGGTGGTGGAGATACTGGACGCCGTGACCGCCGAAGGCGGGTTCGCGGCAGTGGTGGGCTGGCCGGATCTGTCATATGCGGGCATCGCCGCCCTGGACCAAATCATCGCGGTGCCGGAGCCGGGCATCGACCCGCTTAGCGTGGCGGGTGTGCTCGCGGAAGGCCTCGATCTTGTGGTGCTGCACACCGCGCAGCCCATCAATGTGAGCCCGGTACGCGCCCGCCCGCTGCTGGCGCGAGTGCGCAAGGGCCGGGCCGCCCTAGTCACGGTCAACGCCCACGTGCCGTCACCCGCGCTGAGCATCACCGGCCGGGTGGCAGGGTTCCACGGCATCGGACGCGGGGCCGGGCGGATCATGGGGATGGACATGCGCGTCGAGGCCGCCGGGCATCGGACCGCCTCCGCGACGATCACTCTGGGCCAGACTCCGGGCCGGGTGGGACTGAAGGCGGTGAAGTGAGGTGCGCGTGGCCGCTGTCTGGTTTCCGGACTGGCCCGTGCAGGCGGCGCGCCTCGACGCGGAGGACGAGCTGTCCGAACCGATCGCGGTTGTGGCGCAGCACCGCGTGAAGGTGTGCTCGCGGGCGGCGCGCGGCCGCGGTGTGCGGCGCGGGATGAAAGTCCGCCACGCCCAGGCGCTGGTGCCGGAGCTGACGGTAGTCGACGACAATCCCGACCGCGACGGACGGATGTTTGCCGCGCTGGCGGGCAGTTTCGACGACGTCGCCTCCTCGGTGGAGGTCCTGCGCCCGGGGCTTGTGGTGGTGGATCTCGCGGCCGCGGGAAAATTCCACGGCAGCGAGGCCAGAGCGACGGAGATGCTTATCGACGCTGCTGCGCGCCGCGGTATCGACGCACTTGCAGGGGTGGCCGACGAGATTGCCACCGCGGTGATAGCCACCCGTTCGTCCGCGGTCGTCCCGCCGGGCGGTTCGGCCGAGTTTCTCGCGGCACAGCCTCTGCGAATGCTGCTTGCGGAGGTGTCCCTGGCCGCCGACCCGGAGTCGGTCAAGGCGCTCGGCCAGCTGGGGCTGTCTACGTTGGGTGATATCGCGGCGGTGCCGGCGACGGCGATGTCCACGCGCTTCGGCGAGCGCGGAACCCACATCCACCGGATCGCCCGGGCGGCCCCCGACCGGCGGGTGGCCCCGGATCTGCCGGTGGTGGACTTGGCGGTGGCCGTGACGCCGGAGGACCCGATCGAGCGGGTGGACGCGGCGGCGTTCGCGGCGCGCGCCCTGGCGGCGAGTCTGCACGAGCGGCTCAAGGCGGCCGGGAGGGTGTGCCTGCGCCTGAAGGTCACGGCCGAGCTGGGCAACGGCGAGCGAGTAGAGCGCGTGTGGCGCACGCGGGAGGCGCTGACGGAGTCGGCGACGGCGGACCGGGTGCGCTGGCAGCTCGACGGCTGGCTCACCGGCGGCGGAGCCGGTGAGATCACTTCGCTGATACTGGAGCCGCTCGAGGTGGCGGAGCCGGAAATGGTGGGTGAGCTGTGGACGGACGGCACCACTACGGATGAGGCGCGGCGCGTGGTCGAGCGGGTGCAGTCTCAACTGGGCATTGATGCGGTACTCCAACCCCGGCTCGTGGGTGGGCGCGGTGTGGCCGAGCGCGTGGAGCTCGTCCCCTACGGGGAGAGCAGGAAGGAACCCGCACCGGCGCCGTGGCCGGGGGCGATCCCGCCACCGCTGCCGGCGCGCCTCGGCGGCGGGATCGACCACCCGGCGTCGAAAGTTCAGCTGATCGACGCAGGCGCGAAACACGTCGGAGTCACCGCCGAAGTCCTCCTCACCTCTGCCCCCTACGCCCTGGGGTGGGGCAGAAAACGCTACCTGGTCACGGGTTGGGCCGGCCCCTGGCCTGTGGACGAGGGCTGGTGGGGCACGGTGTCCACCAGCGTGTACACCAGGGTGGCGCGACTGCAGGTGGTGGGCACGCGCGAGAACGGCGGCGAACCGTGCGGGTGGCTGCTGGTGTGGTCCCGGCAGCGCTGGCGGGTGGAGGCCATCTACGGCTAGGGGGCGAGCCTAGGATTTGGAGATGTCGATGACGAGGCGCGTCGGGTCGTCGAGAAGCTGAACCGAGTAGGGCAGCGCGGCGCGCAGGCCCACCACGATTTGGGTGCGCCCGTCATAGGTGCCGGCGTTGACGAGGTCCACAACGTTGGACGAACTGGTGGAGATGTCGATCGGGGTCTCCTCCGCCCCGTTGACGGTGCCGTCGATCTTCACGTTGAGGTGGGCGTTGCCCGTTATCGTGATGGGCTTGCCCGTGGTTTCCTGCATGGGGGAGGCGACGTAGTCGACGAACCAGCCGGGTGTGCCCGTGCCATCGAGCTCGATAACCAGGCGGTCGAAACCGCTGTGGCTTTCCATGGTGATCCCGCTGACAGTGAGGTGCGCCGGTGCGTCGGGGCGCTGCGTCTTGGGGGACTGGTCCATGGCGTGCTGCACCCCGCCGACCTTGGCGGTGACGGTATCCCCGGAGTAGCCGGCCGAGCACGCGGACACTGCCGCCGCGGCGACGCACGCCGCAGCCACTGCACCTATTCCCCGAAAACGTCTAGCCGACAAAGACATATCTGACACCGTAACCATTCCGGCCGGGATTCTAAAATTTATTCACCCTCTCCCCGAAAAAGGTTACAAAACTGTTGCGTAAATGAGCGGGTAAGGTGGGGAGCCATGAGTGCCAGCGGAGACGACATCTTCTGTTCGGATGTGGAAGTGGAGCCTCTGCCGGGAACAGCGAAGCAGGGCGATGTCTACGTGCTGTTTGAGTGGCCGGGCCCCTGGAGCCACGACGTGCTCGACGGCGGCACCCTCGGGGAGGAGCTCTCGGCCGAGATCAAGGCACACCTGAAGAAGTTCGGCGCATCGCTGCAGCTCATCCGCCACCCCACGCGCGAGGGACGGCGCATTGATGACCACCACCTCTACATCGTCCACACACGCATCGGCCTGACCGAGGTCAAGCACGTGGAGGGGCCGGAGGCGATCCTGCAACTCGACCTGTCAGGGCCGGGAAAGAACCATGCGATGGCGCGCCCGACCCCGCTAGTTCTCGTGTGCACGCACGGCAAACGCGACCGGTGCTGCGCCGTCAAGGGGCGTCCCCTGGTGAGCGAGCTAGAAAAGATCTACCCGTTCAACCGGGGCAGCGATGTGGTGTGGGAAACCTCGCACATCAAGGGCCACCGCTTCGCCGCCACGTTGCTGCTCATGCCGTGGGGCTACAGCTTCGGGCGGATGAACCTGGAGGCGACGGAGGCGATGATCGCCGACGCGATGCGCGGGCAGTACTTCGTGCCCGGCAACCGGGGCCGCGGCACATTCTCACCCGTTGCGCAGGCCGCGGAGGTCGGGGTGGCCGCCCACCTCGCCGCAGAGGGAACGCGCATCAGCTACGGCCAGCTCGAGGTCGTGGGCGAGGACGTCAGCGGCGAAAAAGCGCTGGTAACGCTAATCGACGCCTCCACCAGCGCGACCTTCGAAGCGACCATGCGCCGTAGCGCGGTCTCCGGTGTCCTCTCCTCCTGCGGCGAGGAACCGAAGGAGGGCGCTGTGTGGGGCGTCGATAAGCTCGAGCGAACTAGCGGCGCATGACCTTCTTGGACAGCCAGTTGCCCAGGAACTGGGCGAGCTGGACCATGACCACGATGACGATCACAGCCGCGAAGGTCAC
Organism: Corynebacterium qintianiae; assembly: GCF_011038645.2. NCBI lineage: Bacteria > Bacillati > Actinomycetota > Actinomycetes > Mycobacteriales > Corynebacteriaceae > Corynebacterium > Corynebacterium qintianiae. The sequence goes on from NZ_CP064955.1 coordinate 391,303, forward strand.
GGCGGGCTCGAACTGGCGGTAGCCGTACACGATGGCGAAGTCGCCCAGCCCGCCGCCGCCGATGTAGCCGGCCATGGCGGACATGTCGATCACGGCGATGAAGATGAAGGTGTAGCCGAGGATCAGCGGGCCGAGCGCCTCCGGCAGGATCACCGTCCGAATGATGCGCCACGGGCCGGCGCCCATTGAGCGCGCTGCCTCGATCATCCCGGGGTCGATGGAGACCAGGTTCTGCTCCACGATGCGGGCGACGGTGAAGGTTGCCGCCACGCACATGACGAAGGTCGCCGCGCCGCGCCCGATTGTCGTTCCCACCACCTGCAACGTGATGGGGTAGAGCATCGCGATCATGATGATGAAGGGAATCGGCCGGAAGAAGTTCACCAACACGTTGATGAGCCAGTAAACGGGCCTATTCTGCAGGATCGCGCCGGGGCGGGTGGTGTAGAGGAATACACCGAGGACGAGGCCGAAGAAGCCGCCCACGACCATGGTGATGGCGACCATGTACAGGGTGTCGCCGATGGCCTCGACAAACGTTGGGCCGAGGCGCTCCCAGTTGGGCTGGGCGAGGATTAGCTGGTTGCTCATCGGACGATCTCCTCAATGTCGGTGGTGCGCTTAAGCGTGGCCAGGAACTGGCTGATCGCGGCGTCGTCACCCGTCAAGCGCACGGTCATCTTGCCGAAGGAGTGGCTTTGCAGGGTGGTCACGCCGCCGTGCACCGGCTGCACATTCACCCCGGCCGCGCGGGCGGATTCCACGGCGCCGAAGAATTCTGAGTTCTCGCTGAGGTCCACGGTAAACAGACGTCCCGGCTGTGCGAGCAGGTCGCGGGCCTCGACCTCGTCGGGCGTGTTGCGCAGCGAAGTGGACACGAAGCGCTGCGCGACCTGCGTGCGCGGGTTGGAGAACACCTCGTAGACCGAGCCGTACTCGACAACCTTCCCGCCCTCCATCACGGCGACCTTGTCGGCGATGGAGCGGACGACCTCCATCTCGTGGGTGATCACCACGATGGTGATGCCCAGCTCCTCGTTGACGCGGCGCAGTACAGCGAGGACCTCGCGGGTGGTTTCCGGGTCGAGGGCGGAGGTGGCTTCGTCGGCAAGCAGGAGAGAGGGGTTGGTGGCCAGCGCGCGGGCGATGCCGACGCGCTGCTTCTGGCCGCCCGAGAGCTGCTCTGGGTAGTTCGAACCGCGATCGGACAGGCCGACGAATTCGAGCAGCTCAGCCACGCGGCGCTTGCGCTCGGCGGCCGGCATCCCGGCCAAAGTGAGCGGGTATTCGATGTTGCCCGCAGCGGTGCGCGAGTTGAACAGGTTGAACTGCTGGAAGATCATGCCGACGTTGCGGCGGATACCGCGCAGCTCGCGCTCTTTCATGCCGACGACGTTGGTGCCGTCGAGAAGCAGCTCACCACCGGTTGCGGTGTCGAGGCCGTTGATCAGGCGCACAAGCGTCGACTTGCCGGCACCCGAGTACCCGATGACGCCGAGGATCTCACCGGGCTGCACGGTCAGGGTGACGCCGTCGACGGCGGTCACTGCCCGCTTACCCGTGGTGAACACTTTGGACACGTCCCGGAACTCAACCCGGGTGCCGGTGGAAGACACTACTTGTACTCCTCCACCAGACCGTCGAGGATCTCGTTGAGCTCCTCCTTGTCACGCTTGACCTGGACGGCGGTTCCGCCGGAATCCTGGTTCAGGGCCTCGGTGACTTCGTCGGAGTGCCAGACCTCGACGAGCTTGGCGTAGGTCTCGTTGTCCAGCTGGTCGCCCTTGACCGTGAACACGTTGATGTAAGGCTCAGCCAGCTCGGAATTCGGGTCGTCGGCGGCGACGGAGGACGCCGGGTCGATGCCCGCGCGGGACAACCAGTTGTTGTTGATCACCGCGGGTCGGCCCTCGTTGTAGGCGGACGGGGTCTGCGCGGCGTCGACCGCGACGACGGAGACCTTTGAGGCGGACTCGTCGATGTCAGCCGGGGTCGGGGTGAGCTTCGGCGCACCCTCCTTGAGGGTGACCAGCCCGGCCTGGACGAGCACGTTGATGGCGCGGCCCTGGTTGGACGGGTCGTTCGGCACCGCGACTTCCTCTCCCTCAATGCCGTCGAGGGAGTCGTGGTCCTTCCAGTAGAGGCCGAGGATGTTGATCTCACCGGAGCCGATGATGCGCAGGTCCTTGCCGGCGGAGGCGTTGTACTGCGCCTGGTAGTTGATGGTCTGGAACTTGGAGATCTCGATTTGGTCCTCGTCGAGGGCCGGGTTGACCGGCGGATACTCGGTGAAGCGGACGATGTCGAGGTCGATACCCTCCTCCTCGGCCTTCTTCTCGAAGGCGGTCCAGGCCTGCTGGTCCGCGTCGGTGGTTCCGATCTTCACGGTGACCTTGCCGTCGCCTGATGCGTTGCTGGAGTTGGTCTCGCTACCGCAGGCCACCAGGCTGGTGGCGGCGATGGCGGTGGCGGCGATGGCGGCCGCGAAACGCTTGAGCTGCATGGTGTGTCCTTATGTTTCGGGTGCTACTTGGACTCGAGGTTGTCCAGAATCTCGTTGAGCTCCGCTTTATCGCGCTTGACCGGAACGGAGGTGCCCTTCGAGTCCTGGGCGACGGCCTCGGTGACCTTCGGGTCGTGCCAGATCTCGACGAGCTTGTTCAGCGTCTCGTTGTCGATGTCACCCTCGCGCGCGGCGAAGACGTTGATGTAGGGCTCGGCCTCTTCGGAGTTCGGGTCGTCCTGGAAGACGGCCAGGCTCGGCTCGATCCCGGCGCGGTCGAGCCAGGTGTTGTTGATGATGGCCGGCCGGCCCTCGTTGTAGGCGGACGGCGTCTGCGCGGCGTCGACAGGAACGACGGTGACCTTGGAGGCTGCCTTGTCAATGTCGGCCGGGGTGGGGGCCAGCGAGTCCTCCACGCCGTCCTTCAGCGTGACCAGGCCCGCCTGGACGAGCACGTTGATGGCGCGGCCCTGGTTCGACGGGTCGTTGGGGACAGCCACCTCTTCGCCCTCGATGCCGTTGAGGGAGTCGTGGTCCTTCCAGAACAGAGCCAGCGGCACAATCTCGGTTGAACCGACGATGCGCAGGTCGTTGCCGGAGTTCTTGTTGTACTCGGCGAGGTACTTGATGTGCTGGAATTTGTTCACGTCCAGCTCACCCTGGGCGAGAGCCTCGTTGACGGGCGCGTAGTCGGAGAACTGCACGATGTCTAGGGTGATGCCCTGCTCGGCGGCGAGGTCGCCGAAGACGGACCACGCCTGCTGGTCTGCGTCGGTCGTGCCGATCTTGATGACGGTTTCACCGTTTTCTCCCGTGGTGCCCGGGGCGGCGGTGTCGGCGGAATCGTTGCCGCAGGCAACCAGGCTGGTGGCAGCGATGCCGGCGGCGGCGATGGTGGCGAGCACGCGGTTGAGGCGCATGAGGTCTCCTTGTGCGTTGAGGGAATGTATGTCGAGGGTTGAATCTATCACCCGCCATACCGCTTAGTCTATTTTTTGGTGCAGGAGCTTACTGAGCGGTCTGTTTTCGGGCCCGTCGCGTCATTGCCTCCGAAGTTCTATACTGGCCTCCATTCGAAGCTCTCCTTTCCTCCACATGGAGACCACATGAAAATAGCGCTTTTCGCCACATGCATCGTGGATGCGATGTTTCCCCGCGTGGCCATCGCAACCACCAAAATTCTCGAACGCCTCGGCCACGAGGTCGTTTTCCCCCAAAACCAGGTGTGCTGCGGGCAGATGCACATCAACAGCGGTTACTTGGCCGACGCCCTCCCCGTGGTGCGCAACCATGTCACTGCGTTCGAGGGTTCCGACTACATCGTCGCACCCTCCGGCTCGTGTGTCGCTTCGGTAAAGCACCAGCAGCCACTCGTCGCCCGCAAGGGCGGCGACAGCGGTTTGGAGGAGGCAGCCAACCACGTGGGGGACCGTACCTACGAGCTGTCGCAGTTCTTGGTTGACGTCCTCGGCGTCAGCGACGCCGCCGAGCTCGGTTCCTACTTCCCCCACCGCGTCACATACCATCCCTCCTGCCACGGAAAACGCATGCTCCGCCTGGGGGAGCGCCCCATCAACCTGGTCCGCACCGTCGAAGGCATCGACTTGCGCAAGCTTCCCGACGCCGACGAGTGCTGCGGTTTCGGGGGGACGTTCTCCTTCAAGAATCCCGCTGTTTCAGGGGCCATGGCGGCCGCGAAAATCGAGAACATTGAAGAATCCGGAGCCGATATCTGCACCGCCGGGGACGCCTCCTGCCTGCTGCATATTGACGGAGCGATGATGAAGCGGGGCGTCGATAAGCGCACCTTGCATTTTGCCGAGATTCTCGCATCAACGAAGGAGCAGCCATGGTCAATCTAGGGATCCCCTCCTACGGCGAGGGAAACATCAACCTGGAACAGCCGTTTCCGCTCTCAGCGAGAGAACAGATGCGCAACACCCAGATGCGCGAGAATATCGGGCGCGCGACGCGCTCGATTCGCCGCAAGCGTGCGAACGTCGTTGAGGAGCTGCCGGACTGGGAGGAGCTGCGCTCAACGGGCTCCGCGGTGAAAGAGCGTGTCATGGCGCACCTGCCGGAGCTGCTGGAGCAGTTCGAGCGGGAGTTCACCAAGCGCGGGGGTGTCGTGCACTGGGCGCGCGATGCCGCCGAAGCCAACTCGATCGTCGAAGGCCTGGTCCGGGGAACAGGCGAGTCAGAAGTGCTCAAGGTCAAGTCAATGGCCACCCAGGAGATCGGGCTCAACGAGCACCTGGAGTCGGTGGGCATCAGCGCGATCGAGACCGACTTGGCGGAGCTGATTGTGCAGCTCGGCAACGACAAGCCCTCACACATTCTCGTCCCCGCAATCCACCGCAACCGCAGGGAGGTGCGGGACATCTTCGCGGGCCACATGCCGGGCCCGCTCACGGATGAGCCGAATGTTCTTGCAAACGCCGCGCGCGACTACCTGCGCGAGAAGTTCCTCTCCGCGAAGGTCGCGATTTCGGGGGCCAACTTCGGCGTGGCGGAGACCGGCACGCTCGCGGTGGTCGAGTCCGAGGGCAATGGCCGGATGTGTCTGACCATGCCGGAGACGCTGATCACTGTGATGGGGATTGAGAAGCTTGTACCCTCCTTCGACGACCTCGAGGCCTTCTTCCAGCTGCTCCCGCGTTCGTCTACCGGCGAGCGAATGAACCCGTACACATCCCTGTGGTCTGGCGTACACGAGGGAGACGGCCCGCAGAACGTGCACCTCGTGCTGCTGGACAATGGCCGCTCGGCGGTTCTGTCGGACCCGGAGGGCCGCTCCGCGCTGCACTGCATCCGTTGCTCGGCGTGTTTGAACGTCTGCCCGGTGTTCGAGCACACCGGTGGCCACGCCTACGGTTCCGTCTACCCGGGGCCGATCGGTGCTATCCTGTCGCCGCAGCTCACGGGCATTGAATCCGAGGCGAACTCCACCCTGCCCTTCGCCTCTACGCTGTGCGGCGCGTGCTACGACGTGTGCCCCGTCAAGATCAACATCCCCGAGATCCTCGTGCACCTGCGTGCGGAGTCCGTCGAAAAGGTGGAGAAACCGGGCCAGATGTCGGTGGCAATGGACGCGACGTCGCGGATTATGCGCTCCGGACGGGTGATGGCGCTGCTGGAGCGGGCCCTGCCCCTTGCGCGCTTCCGCATTAAGTGGCTCCCGGGTTTGTTCGGCGGATGGACGCAGGAGCGCATCATCCCCGCCCCGCCGAAGCAGTCGTTCCGCCACTGGTTTAAGGAGAACCGATGAGTGCCAAGTCCGACATCCTCGCCCGCCTGCGCGCTTCGCTGGCGGATGCGCCAGCGGCCCCCGAGGCCCCGCGTGAGTACCGCCGCGAGTCCACCCTCAACGCCGACCAGACCCGCGAGATGCTTGTCGACCGCCTCGAGGATTACAAGGCATCAGTGCATTCCGCCGCGGTCCCCGACGATCTTCCTGCCGTGCTCGGGGAGCTGATTTCCGGCGCCGTCGTTCTGCCGGATGGGTTTGAGCGCGCGTGGTTGCCCGCCATTGATGAGGTGGAGGACCCGCTGGAGGCGGCGTGTGTGATCACATCGTCCACGGTGTCTTGCGCGGAGACCGGCACCATCATCCTGACGGGCCGCCCCGAGGAGGGTCACCGCAAACTCTCGCTGATTCCGGACCACCACATCTGCATCGTGCTGGCGGACACGATTGTGGAGCTTTTCCCCGAATCGTGGGGCCGAGTGCACGACACCGGGCTCGAAGGGCCGATCACGATGATCTCCGGCCCCTCGGCCACCTCCGACATTGAGCTGGAGCGCGTCGAGGGCGTTCACGGGCCGAGGCGTCTCGACGTTGTGATCCTGGGGTAGCTCGCCACCGCGTGAAACAAGTAGCACACGTTTTCGAACTGTGCTACATTCCCACCCATGAGGTTCCATGGTGGCAAGGCCCTGTCGTGGTCGCGGCTGGAGCGCATCCTCTCCGGCCGCCCCGGGCCTGTCCCCGTGCCCGTCAACCACACCCGCCCGCTTGTCGACGCCCCTTCGAACCGCTCCGCTGAGAACCAGCATGCCCCCTTCGCCGAGCTACACGCGGTGTCCTCCTACAGTTTCCTCGGCGGGGCGAGCGAGCCGGAGGAGATGGTGCGCCGCGCTAAGGATCTCGGCATCACCGCGCTCGCCCTGCTGGACAGGGATGGTTTCTACGGCGCGGTGAAGTTCGCGGAGGCTGCGGCGGAGGCGGGGATCGACACCGTCTTCGGTGCCGAGCTGACCCTCGGCGACCGGGTCCTGCCCGTGCTCGCGCGCGGGCCCGAAGGCTACCGCCGCCTGTCCCACCTGATCGCGGCGGCGCACATGATCACACGGGAGAAGGACGCGGTGTCGTACCCGCCGCTGGAGCTCATCGCCCACGAGCTGGGCGGCACATGCATCGTGCTGGCGGGCTCGGCTTGGGCGGCAGAGATCGATCACCTGGTCGAATTGTTTGGCACTGACGGTGTGGTGCGCGAGTACGAGGTGTCGATGACGCCCGAGGACGCCGACCGCCACCGGGCCCTGGATACATTTCCCCACGTGCCCGCGATCGTCACCGCCGCCCCGGCCGCGGCGACGCGCGATGGGGCGCGGCTGGCGGCGGCGAAGCGGGCGTTGGCCCGACGCGATGCCCTGAGCAGTGCGCATGCGCACCTGCACCCCATGGGGGCGAACTGGCTGCGCTCGGCAGAACAGATCACGCAGATGCTCCCGGGCGCGGGGGACAAGATTGACGTGGGGCTGGGCGTCGCTAAGCAATGCGCGTTCACCCTCAACCACGTCGCCCCCGAGCTGCCGCGCTACCCCACGCCTGACGGCCACGACGAGATGAGCTGGCTGCGCGAGATCACGCTGGCGGGGGCGCAGATGCGCTACGCCACCCGGCCAGAGGACATCCGGGGAAAAGCGATGGCGCAGATCGACTACGAGCTGGCCGTCATCGCGGAGCTGAACTTCCCCGGGTACTTCCTCATCGTCCACGACCTGGTGGATTTCGCCCGCCGCTCGAACATCCTGTGCCAGGGCAGGGGGTCGGCGGCGAACTCGGCGGTATGCTTCGCGCTCGGCATTACCAACGCGGAGCCGATTTCCGCCGGCCTGCTCTTCGAGCGCTTCCTCTCACCGGACCGCGACGGCCCGCCCGACATCGACATCGACATCGAGTCAGGGCGGCGCGAGGAGGTGATCCAGTACGCCTACGAGCGCTACGGGCGCGACAACGCCGCGCAGGTGGCCAACGTGATCACCTACCGCACGAAGGGCGCGATCCGTGACGCCGCGCGCGCCCTCGGGTACGCCCAGGGTGCCGCGGACTCGTGGTCGAAGGGGATCGCGGATCCACCGGAGGGTGTGGAGACGCTCGCCGCGCAGCTCAAGGGCCAGCCGCGCCACCTGGGCATCCACTCCGGTGGCATGGTGATCTGCGACCGGCCGATCGCGGACGTCGTGCCGGTGGAGTGGGCGCGGATGGAGAACCGTTCGGTGGTGCAGTGGGACAAGGACGATTGCGCCTCGGCAGGCCTGGTCAAGTTCGACCTGCTGGGCCTCGGCATGCTCGAGGCGCTGCACCACATGACGGACCTGGTGCGCGACACCACGGGCCGCGAGGTGAACCTGTGGGAGCTGGACCTGGCGGACGGGGAGGTCTACGACATGCTGTGCCGCGCGGATGCCGTCGGCGTGTTCCAGGTGGAGTCGCGCGCGCAGCTGTCCACCCTGCCGCGGCTCAAACCGCGGTGCTTCTTCGATTTGGTCGTCGAGGTCGCGCTGATCCGCCCGGGGCCGATCCAGGGCGGCTCCGTGCACCCCTACCTGCGCCGCCGCGACGGCAAGGAGGCGGTGGTGTATGACCACCCGGTACTGGAAAAGTCGCTGGGCAAGACGCTGGGCGTACCGCTGTTCCAGGAGCAGCTCATGCAGGTTGCCGTCGACGCCGCGGGGTTTTCCGGCCGGGAGGCGGACGCGCTGCGTCGCGCGATGGGATCGAAGCGCTCGCCGGAGAAGATGGCTGCGCTGAAAACACGCTTCTTCAGCGGCTGCTGGGAGACGAACCGCATCGACGCCGCCACGGCGGAGAAACTGTGGTCCAAGATTGTCGCGTTTGCGGCCTACGGCTTTCCGGAGTCGCACTCGCAGTCCTTCGCCTCCCTGGTGTTCTTCTCCGCGTGGTTCAAGCGCTACTACCCGGCGCAGTTTTGCGTCGGTCTGCTGCGCGCCCAGCCGATGGGCTTCTACTCGCCGCAGTCGCTGATTCAGGACGCGCGCCGCCACGGCATTGCGATCGAACCGGTCAGCGTGAACATGTCGGGGCGTGAAGCGATCTGCGTGGACAACTCCACAATCCGCGTGGGCTTGAACCTGATCAAAGGCTTAGGGGCGGACGCGGCGGACCGGATCGAGGCGGCACAGCCGTTTAGCGGCATCCCAGATTTGGCGCGGCGGGCAGACCTGACTGTGGAGCACGTCGAAGCCCTTGCCCGGGCGGGCGCGCTGGATTGCTTCGGCGTGGACCGCAGGCAGGCGCTGTGGCAGGCGGGTATCGCCGCCACGGAGCGCGAGGGCATGCTGCCGGGGTTGTCGGCGATTACGGCGCCGACGCTGCCCGGCATGAACGCGTTCGAGCTCATGGCCGCCGACATCGGCTCCACCGGGGTCACACATGACAAGCAGCCGATGGAGCTGCTCAGGCACGGCCTGCTTAGCGACGGCGTCGTCAGCGCCGCCGATCTCCGCCACGTCGCCGACGGCACACGGGTGCGCGTGGCGGGCGTGGTCACGCACCGGCAGCGGCCGCAGACTGCCTCGGGCGTGACGTTTTTCGGCATGGAGGACGAGACGGGGCTGATCAACGTCGTCGTCTCGCCGGGGTTGTGGAAGCGCCAGCTCGTCCTGGCGCGCACGGCGAAGTCGCTCATCGTGCGCGGCATCGTGCAAAACGCCACCGGGGCCGTGAACGTAGTGGCGGACCGGTTCGAGCCCCTCGAGCTCGGCGAGTACCTGACCCGCGGGTCGCGGGACTTCCACTAGTTAGGATGGCGGTTATGGAGTCGGGCATGGAAGACGGGTTGAACAGGGTATCGATGAAGCTGATTATCCCCAACTACGTCTCCACGCTCCTCTGGGCGGCCGTCCTGATTGGCGCACAGTACTGGGCGTATGTGAGTTGGGGCACGTGGTGGCTTATCCCGCTCGGCATCACCGCCGCGTTCTATCTATGGCAGCTCGTCCTCATCCCGCTGCGGGTGAGCGCGCTGGGCTGGAAGGAAACGGACGACGAGCTGGTGTTGGCCAAGGGCAGGATGTGGCGCACCGTCACCGTCATTCCGTACGGGCGCATCCAGTTCGTCGACGTCACCTCGGGGCCGATCGGGCGGGCCCTGGGGTTGAAGAACCTGGCGGTGAATACGGCGTCGACAAGCTCGATGTCCAAGCTGCCCGGAATCGAGGCCGCCGAGGCGGACGCGTTGCGCGACCGGTTGGCGGAAAAGGCCCGCGAGCGCATGAGCGGGTTGTGACGGAGCTGTGACGGGAAGAAAGGTTCACCGGCTCACGCCGATCCTGCGCGTGTGGGCGACGCTTCTGGCGCTCGCGACGATCGCGCTGTTCAACTTCGCCGCGCCCCTTTACACATGGGCGCGCGAGGGCGGTTTCGGCACGGACAACCTGGCGTGGATCGCCGGCGGGATTATCGCCGCGCTCGCGACGGTAGTCGGAATCTCCCAGTTCTGGTGGTCAAGGATGGGTTTCACGCTCGGACCGGAGGAGATCGGCCTGCACCGCGGGGTGGTGACCACCCAGGTGCGTACCGCGCGCTACGACCGCATCCAGGCCGTCGACGTCGTCGAGCCGCTCGCCGCGCGCCTGTTCGGGCTCGCGTCAGTGCGCGTTGAGGCGGCCGGGGGAGCGAACTCCGCCATCGAGATCGGTTACCTCTCGCGCGCCGAAGCTGAGCAGGTGCGCGCCGAGATCCTGCGCGCGGTGGGCTCGTTAGCCGACCCGGAAGTGGAAGATTACCTCGTCGCGCCCATCCCGATCCGCCGGTCGTTGATGGGGGCCGCCCTCCGCTTGACGACGGTCGGTGCCGCCGCGTGGACCGCCATCCCCCTCGTCACCGACTTGACCCTGGCGGCGGCGGTGCCCGTGCTCGTTGGAGTGCTGCCGTCGATATGGCGGATGATCGACCAGTCGTGGCGTTTCAACTCCACGCTCGGTGACGGCGTCGTCCACCTCACCTACGGCCTGGCCAACCGGCGCCGGCAGGCGGTACCGCTCGACCGTATCCACGCTGTGCAGTTGTCGCAGCCCATGCTGTGGCGCCCCCGGGGGTGGTGGGAAGTCAAGGTCACCGTGGCGGGGTATGCCACCACCGGCAACGGCGCCGGCACCCTGCGGTTGCTGCCCGTGGGGTCGCTGGACCAGGCGCTCGACGTCGTCGCGGAACTGTGCCCCGCTGTGCCTGTTTCGATGGGGAACATCCGCTCGCCACGCCGGGCGCGCTGGGTCTCACCAGTGGACTGGAAGCGCCAGTCGGCGGCGCTCGTTGACGGGATTGCGGTGGTTACTTCCGGCGCGGTGTCGCGGCGGTACACGTTCGTCGAGGTGCCGCACATCCAGGAGGTCACCTACACACAAGGCCCGTTGCAGCGCCGCCTCGGTCTAGCGCACGTGCGGCTCGACCTCGTGCCGGGGCCGGTCAGGGCTACGGTGCGCGATTTGGACGAGCAGCAAGCCAGGGGGCTCGTCGATACGCTTCGTGCCCGGGATTTACCGCCGCTGCCGGCGGGTGACCGCCTGGGGGAACGCGACCCCGAAAACCTTTCACCGTGACATCTCACCTCACACGCCCCCGGTAAACCCCAGCTGCCGCCACGCCTCGTAGCACGCCACGGCCGCAGAATTGGACAAGTTCATTGAACGCCGCCCCGGCAGCATCGGGATGCGCACCCGTTCGGTCACCAGCGGGTGGAACGCGTGCGCCTCGGGCAGCCCAGTCGGCTCGGTACCGAACAGCAGCGCGTCTCCGGGCTGGTAGGACACCTCGTGAAAGTGCGCGGTGGCCTGCGTGGTGAAGGCGAAGGTGCGCGTGATTCCGGGCGTCGACAAGCATGCGTCCAGGTCGGGGTGGATGTGCACGTCTGCCAGGTCGTGGTAGTCCAGGCCCGCGCGGCGCAGGTGCTTCTCGTCGAGGGTAAAACCGAGCGGCTCGACCAGGTGCAGCGTCGCACCCGTGCCCGCGCACATGCGGATCGCGTTGCCCGTATTCGGCGGGATGACCGGGTTATCGAAGATGACATGCAAGTGCGACACGATGCAGAAGTCTAGGATAGGGGCCGTGACTGCGATCAAATTGGACGGAAAGCTCTACCGCGACGAGATCTTCGCGGACCTGGAAAAGCGCGTCGCGGCGCTGAAGGAGAAGGGGATCACCCCGGGCCTGGCGACGGTGCTGGTGGGCGAGGACCCCGCGAGCCAGAACTACGTGCGCATGAAGCACAAGGACTGCGAGCAGCTGGGCATCGCCTCCATCATGAAGGAGCTGCCGGGTAATGCAACGCAGGAAGAGCTGGACGCGCTTATCGACGACCTGAACAACGACCCGGCCGTCACCGGCTACATCGTCCAGCTCCCGCTGCCGAAGCACCTCGATGAGAACCGGGTGCTCGAACTGATCGACCCGGACAAGGACGCCGACGGCCTGCACCCCGTCAACCTGGGTAAACTTGTTCTGGGCGAGCCCGCGCCGCTGCCGTGCACCCCGAACGGCTCCATCAAGCTCCTTGAGCGCTTCGGTGTGGACTTGAACGGCGCCATCGTCTGCGTCATCGGCCGCGGCGTGACGGTGGGCCGCCCGATCTCGTTGATGCTGACCACCAAGGCCGCCAACGCCACCACCGTGCTGTGCCACACCGGCACCAAGGACCTGGCCGCAGAGACGCGCCGGGCAGACGTCATCATCGCCGCCGCCGGCAAACCGCACATGATCACCGCAGACATGGTCAAGGAGGGTGCGGCAGTGCTCGACGTCGGCGTCTCGCGCGTCGACGGCAAGACGGTCGGCGATGTCCACCCCGACGTATGGGAGAAGGCCGGCTGGGTCTCCCCGAACCCGGGCGGTGTGGGCCCGATGACGCGCACCTTCCTGGTGCGCAACATTGTGGAGCGTGCCGAGAAGCTTGCTGGATAACCCCCACGACCTCGGCAACGCCCCGTCGAAGCTGCCCCTGCGCGTGCAGCAGGCGATGGCGGCGCTGTTCGTCGTAGGCTTCGTCGCCTCCGGGCTGTGTGCGGCCACGGAGCACTGGCGCCGCGCCACCTTCACGCTCGGCGCGGGCATGCTCTGGCTCGCTCTCATGCGCCTGACCTGCGACTCGCAGGTGATCGGGCTCGTCGCCGTGCGCTCAAAGCGTTTCGACGCCGCATTCACCACCGCCCTGGGCGCCGCTATGATGTGGCTGGCCTGGTCGGTGGATGCGCTGGGGAGCTAGGGCTTAGATGTCGTACGCGCCGCTGCGCGAGGCGAAGTCGTGCGGCGAGGGCGTCTGCTCCGTCAGAGCGATGAACTTGCGCAGGATAATGTCCATCTGACGTGCCTCCACCAGGAAGGCGTCGTGGCCGACGGGGCTGGAAAGCTTGGACATGGCGAGCAGGTTGCCCAGGTTACGGCTCAGATGCTCCTGCTGGTGGTAGGGGTAGAGGATATCGGTGTCCACGCCCACGATCATGGTGGGCACCTTGGAGCTGGCCAGCGCCTTGTTCAGGCCGCCACGGCCCCGGCCGACGTCGTGGCGGTTAAGGGTTTCGGTGAGCGTGACGTAGCACCCGGCGTCGAAACGCTCCACGAGCTTAACCCCCTGGTGGTCGAGGTAGCTCTGCACGGCGAAGCGCTGGTCGTCGTCGCGGTAGGCGCCGAGCGGGTTCTCACCGGCTTGCGACGACGTGCCGAAGCGCTCGTCGATTTCCAGCTCGCCGCGGTAGGTCAGGTGCGCGAGGCGCCGCGCGGCGGCCAAACCCGCGTCGGGGCCGGACGGCTTGTCGTAGTAGTCGCCGCCGTGCCAGTTGGGATCGCGCGTAATCGCCGAGAGCTGGGCGGTCTGGATCCCGATCTGCCACGCGCTGGCGCGCGCGGACACGGCGAGCACGCAGGCGTAGTCCACCATTTCGGGGTACATGAGCGTCCACTCCAGGGTGCGCGCGCCGCCCATGGACCCGCCGAGCACCGCGCGGACGCGGCCGAGACCGAGCGCAGCGAGGAGTTGCTTTTCCGCGGTGACCTGGTCGCGGATGGAGATCGCGGGGAAACGCGAACCCCAGCGGCCTCCATCGGGGTGCTCGCTCGCCGGACCAGTGGAGCCGTAGCAGCTGCCGAGCGCATTGGTACAAATCACGCACCAGGTGTCGGTGTCCAGCGCCTTGCCCGGACCGATCACCTCGCACCACCACTCGGCGGCGTTGGAGTCACCGGTCAGGGCGTGCTCGACAAGCAGCACGTTGTTTGCGCCGAACGGGTCGCCGCGGAACTCGCCCCAGCGCTGGAAGGCGATGGTGGGGTCGGGGATCGCGGCGCCGGCCTCCGTCGTCACGCTTCCCACTCCAACTCGTTGCAGCTCGCCCTCGGGCGGCAAGGTGAAGCTCACTGCGCGGCCCCTAGACGGCGGCGAAGCCGCGCTCGAGGTCGGCGATGATGTCGTCGATGTTCTCGATACCCACGCTGAGGCGCACGGTGGACTGAGTGATCCCGGCCCGGGTCAGGCCGGCCTCGTTCGACTGCGAGTGGGTGGTGGATGCCGGGTGCACGACCAGCGAGCGGACGTCTCCGATGTTTGCCAGGTTGGAGTGCAGGCGTAGCGCGTTGATGAAGTTCCACGCCGCGGTGCGGTCGCCTGCGTCGCCCGCGAGGTCGAAGGAGAGCACGGAGCCGGTGTACTTCAGGCCCAGTTTTTCCTTAGTGGCGTAGTACGGGCTGGATTCCAGGCCGGCGAAGTTGACCTTGGCCACCTTGTCGTTGCCGGCCAGGAACTCCGCGACCTTGAGGGCGTTCTCGTTGTGGCGTTCCACGCGCAGACCCAGAGTGTCCAGGCCCTGGAGGGCGATCCAAGCGTTGAAGGGGGAGATCGCCGCGCCGGTGTCGCGCAGGATGCCCGCGCGCGCCTTGATGGCGAAGGCGGGTGCACCCAGGTCGGCGTACTTCAGGCCGTGGTAGGCGGCGTCCGGGGTGACAAAGTACGGGAAGACCGGCTCGCCGTCGCGCTCGACGGTCCAGTCGAACCGGCCGGCGTCGATAAGCGCGCCGCCGATGGCCGCACCGTTGCCGGTGTAGAACTTCGTTGTGGAGACGACGACGATGTCGGCGCCGAGCTCGAGCGGGCGCACGAGCGCCGCCGTGGCCATCGTGTTGTCCACGATCAGCGGGACCTGGTTGCTGTGCGCTACCTCGGCCACCGCGGGGATGTCGAGCACGTCAGCGATCGGGTTGCCGAAGGTCTCACCGTAAAACGCCTTGGTGTTCGGCCTGACCGCCGCCTGCCAGGATGCGGGGTCGTCAGGGTTGTCCACGAAGGTAAACTCAATGCCGAGGCGCGGCAGGGTGACCTCGAAGAGGGTCTCGGTGCCCCCGTAGAGGCGCGGGGAGGTGACGATGTGGTCGCCGGCGGAGGCGAGGTTGGTGATCGCGGCTGTCTCCGCGGCCATGCCCGAGGCGAAGGCGACTGCGGCGACGCCGCCCTCGAGGCTGGCGAGGCGGTCTTCGAGCGCCTGCTGCGTCGGGTTAGTGATGCGGGTGTAAATCGGGCCCGCATCGGAGAGGTTGAAGCGATTTTCCGCGTGCTGCGCGTCGTCGAACACGTAGGAGGTGGTCATGTAAATCGGCTGGTTGCGGGCGCCGTAGTCAGTGTCCACCTGCTGGCCCGCGTGGATGGCGCGGGTGTCGAAGGACCATTCGTTCGCGTTCGTGTTGTCGTATTGAGCCATGCGGTCAACCCTAACCGCCCGGGCGCGGTCTGTGTACCAAGCTGTCTATTAGGCCGTGTGAGCTGTGTGTTTGTGTGAATAAAAAGCGGAATGGAACGGTGGGTTATTCGAACTGGTCTAATCATGTATGGGAGTTGATCGCGAGGATCCGTTCGTTGAGGCGCAGCGCGCACATTTTCGCGCCAGCCTCCAGCGCGACACCGTTAATCTGCGTACCTCCGCTGGGTTGGCAGCCGTCGCGAGTGCGAGGATGATTTCACTCGGTGACCAGCTCGCATACCCGCGCGCGAAGTGGGAAAAGCTCGCGCATCACAAGCAGCAGCTACTGAAAGTGATGGCAGCCGGATGGTCGTGTCGAGGAGGAATCCTCACCGGGCGCTCGGCTGCACGGGTGTGTGGCATGTGGGTCGTCGCCCTTCCGGAGGAAAAACTCGAGGTCAGCCTACCGTCGCGAGCCAGCTCACCCAGCCGTGTCGCGACGAGGGACTACCAATTTCGCTATTCGCGCATCCCGGCGCAGCATATCTCGCTTGTCGACGGAATCCTCGTCACCGTCCTCGTTCGAACCTTCGCCGATATCGCTCGCTTCCACGGATTTCTTGAAGGTTTGATAGCCGTCGACTGGCTCCGCTTCCGGGGGATCGACCTTGAGGTGATCCGGGACGGTGTCTGCATGATGGGCCGGTCTAAGGGTATCGCGACGGTACGCGGTTGCATCGAGCACAGCGTTGGTAGCTCGGACTCTCCGTTTGAATCACTCGCGCGCGGCATGCTGATCGAGGGAGGCGTTACCGGGGTGAAAGCACAGGTCAGCATCGGCAACTACCTGGTTGATCTGCTTGTGGAGGGCTGGCTGATTATCGAAATAGATGGTGCGGTGAAGTACAACGGGCCGGATGCCGAGAGGGCGCGGCAGCGTGAGTTCACCCGGCAAAAAGCCATCGCCAACCGCGGCTATGTGTTCCTCCGTTACACTCCCGGTGATCTCCTGCGCGACCCGGAAGGGTTCGTCTCGGAAGTCAGATGGACCCTCGCGCATCGACGTCCGACGGTGCCGCCGAGGCCCGGTCCTCGGCACACCTAGTCGCAACGCCACTGCTCATGCTCCATTGGCGACTCCACTCGAGGCTCGCCCGGGCCCCACGCCTGATCCCATACCCAAATGCAAACTAGTACGTGCGTGTTAGTCGAGTGGGGGGATGTGGATCTCTCTGTGTTACTCGACTAACACGCACGTACTAGTTTGCATTTGCGGAAAGTGCAAGGGGGAGATGGCATGCGAAAGCCCCCGCGCACCGGCATTGGTGCAGCGGGGGCCCGGCGGTAACTCAGGGGCGCGGCCACAAGCGGCGGACGCGCCCGAGCCACCTACATCGCGTCAGTGATCGAGTTCAGCGTGGCGGACGGACGCATCACGGCCGACGCCTTGGCATCGTCCGGGAGGTAGTAACCGCCGAGGTCGCCGGGCTGACCCTGGACCGAGAGCAACTCCGCGGCAATGGTCTCCTCATTCTCCCGCAGCTGCTTGGCCACTGGAGTGAAGTACTCGGCAATCGCAGCATCGTCCGTCTGCTTCGCCAGCTCCTCGGCCCAGTTGAGTGCGAGATAGAAGTGGGAGCCGCGGTTGTCGATCTCACCGCCCTTGCGGGAAGGGGAGTGGCCCTCAATCAGAACGGTCTCGGTGGCCTTGTCCAGGGCGTCCGCCAACACGTCGGCCTTGGGGTTGCCCTGGTCGGCTGCCAGACGCAGGGACTCGGCGAGCGCCAGGAATTCCCCGAGGGAGTCCCAGCGCAGGTGGTTCTCAGACTGGACCTGCTGCACGTGCTTCGGGGCCGAGCCACCTGCACCGGTCTCGAACAGGCCGCCTCCCGCCATGAGCGGGACGATGGAGAGCATCTTCGCGGAGGTGCCCAGCTCGAGGATGGGGAAGAGGTCGGTGTTGTAGTCGCGCAGGACGTTGCCGGTCACGGAGATGGTGTCCTCGCCGCGGCGCAGACGCTCGACGGTGATCTTCGTGGCCTCGACCGGGGAAGCGACCGAGATGTCCAAGCCCTCGGTGTCATGGTCGGCGAGGTACGTGCGCACCAGCTCGATGAGGTTGCGGTCGTGGGCGCGGGACTCGTCGAGCCAGAAGATCGTCTTCATGCCGGACTTGCGGGCGCGGCTGACAGCCAGCTTGACCCAGTCGCGGATCGGGGCGTCCTTGGTCTGGCAGGCGCGCCAGATGTCGCCAGCCTCCACGACGTGCTCCAAGATGGCCTCACCCGCGGAGTTGACCACGCGCACGGTGCCGTCGGCGGAGATCTTGAAGGTCTTGTCGTGGGAGCCGTACTCCTCGGCCTTCTGGGCCATGAGACCGACGTTGGGGACAGTGCCCATCGTGGTCGGGTCGAAGGCGCCGTTGGCGCGGCAATCGTCGATGACGACCTGGTAGATGCCAGCGTAGGAGGAGTCCGGGATCGTGGCCAGGGTGTCCTGCTCCTGGTCCTCGGCGTTCCACATGTGGCCGGAGGTGCGGATCATGGCCGGCATGGAGGCGTCCACGATCACGTCGGACGGCACATGGAGGTTGGTGATGCCCTTGGTGGAGTTGACCATGGCGAGGTCGGGGCCGTCAGCAAGCGCCTTGTCAATGGCGGCGCGGATCTCCTCGCCGTTTTCAAGGGAGGACAGGCCGTCGAGAATCGCGCCGAGGCCGTTCTCACCGTCGAGGCCCGCGGCGAGAAGCTCCTCACCGTGGGCTTCGAAAACGTCCTTGAAGTAGGCGCGTACTACATGACCGAAAATGATGGGGTCGGAGACCTTCATCATGGTGGCCTTCAGGTGGGCGGAAAACAGGATGCCTTCGGCCTTGGCGCGCTCGATCGCCTCGAGGAGGAACGCGTCGAGGGCCTTGGCGGACATGTAGGTGGCGTCGATCACTTCGCCCTGGAGAACTTTGAGCTCCTCCTTGAGCACGTCGGTGGCGCCGTCGTTACGCGAAAGCTCGATGCGCAGGGTGTCATCGGACGGCATGATGACGGACTTCTCGTTGGCGCGGAAGTCCCCGGTTTCCATAGTGGTGACATTGGTCTTGGAGTCGGCCGACCACTCGCCCATGGAGTGCGGGTGCTTGCGGGTGTAGTTCTTCACCGCTTCCGGCGCGCGACGGTCCGAGTTGCCCTGGCGCAGCACCGGGTTGACGGCGGAGCCCTTCACCGAGTCGTAGCGGGCGCGGATTTCGCGCTCCTCGTCGGTGGACGGGTTGTCCGGGAAGTTGGGGATGTCGAAACCCTTGGCCTGCAGCTCCGCGATGGCCTTCTTCAGCTGAACCTGCGAGGCGGAGATGTTGGGAAGCTTGATGATGTTCGCCTCCGGGTTCTCCGCCAGCTCGCCGAGCTCGGCGAGGGCGTCGTGGGTGTACTTCTCATCAGTGACGCGCTCCGGGAACAGCGCCAGGATGCGGCCGGCGACGGAGATGTCGCGCGTTTCTACCTTCACGCCGGCGTTGGACGCGAACGCGTTGACAATAGGCAGCAGCGAGTAGGTCGCGAGCAGCGGTGCTTCGTCGGTGCGGGTCCAGATGATGGTTGCCACTATTTTGCTCCTCTAAGTACTTACAATTAATCCAGTCATTCAGGATACCAATTTTTGTCCGAAACGCTGTATGAGTAGGCCGGGAGGCGGCGTTGTAGGGTAGCGGGCATGAGTCTCACCATCGCGTCAGTAAATGTCAACGGGATCCGCGCGGCCACGAAGGTTCGCAACGACTCCAACCCGGGCATGCTCGGCTGGCTCGAGGAGACGAACGCGGATATCGTCCTCATGCAGGAGGTTCGCGCCGAAGTGGACCAAGCCCGCGCCGCGCTTGCCCCCGCGCTCGAGGCCGGTTGGCACCTCGCCGTCGCCCCCGCAGAGGCCCCTGGCGCGAAGGGTCGGGCCGGGGTCGGCATATTGAGTCGCTCACAGCTCGAGGACGTGGAGATAGGTATCACATCTTTCGAGGATTCGGGCCGTTTCATTGCGGGCACGCTTGACGACGTCCGCGTGGCGTCACTGTATCTTCCCTCCGGGTCGGCCGGCACAGCGAAACAGGACGAGAAGTACCGCTTCCTCGACGAATTTGAGCCTCTGCTCGAACAGTGGGCGGGCGAGCACCCGAACATGGTCATCGGCGGCGACTGGAACATCTGCCACCGCCGCGAGGACCTGAAGAACCACAAGACCAACCACAAGAAGTCCGGGTTCCTGCCGCACGAGCGCGCCTTCATGGACGCCGTGTTCGGGTGCTTCCCGGATGAGGAGGCGCAGGACCTCAACTCGAAGTCACTGCAATCCTGGGCGGGAGCTGTCGAGTACGCGTCGGAGGGGCGTCGAGAAGCGAACTGCGAGCCGAGGTGGTTCGACGTCGCGCGCAGGCTCCACCCCGAGGACGCGCCGTACACCTGGTGGACCTTCCGCGGACAGGCCTTCAACAACGACGCGGGCTGGCGTATCGACGTCCAGGCCGCGACCGCCCCCATGCTCGATCGCGCCACGCGTACCTGGGTGGAGAAGGCGCCGACGGTGGAGCAGCGCTGGTCCGACCACTCGCCACTGATGGTGGAGTACCGCTAGCGCCGTGGAGTCCTTGACGATGCTCGGTGTGAGCATGCCCGAGCTGCTGACGACTCTGTTCGTGGTCGGAATCATCGCGGAATCGATGACCGCGGCAGTCGCCGCGGGCCGCGTGCGCATGGACCTGTTCGGCGTCATCGCCCTCGGTGCGCTCACCGCTCTCGGCGGCGGAACGGTGCGCGACATCATCCTGGGCAATTACCCGCTGACATGGGTGGAGGAGCCGAGGTTCCTACTGGTGACCGTCATCGCGTCCGTCATCACTGTGCGGATCGACTGGTTGATGTACCAGCTGCGCAGATTCTTCCTTGTCGCCGACGCCGTGGGGCTTGCGGCGTTCGTGGTATTGGGCATCCAGATTGCCCTCACTCTCGGGCACGGGTTCATTATCACCGCCGTCGCGGCCGTGACTACCGGCGTCTCGGGCGGTGTCATGCGCGACATTTTGTCGGACCGGGTGCCGCTGGTGTTCCGCGAGGAGCTCTACGCCTCCATTGCGGTGATGGGCACGGTGGTGTACATGGCGCTTCGGGCTATGCATATGCAGGAGTGGATAGTCACGCTCGTGACCGTGGTGTTCGTTTTTGCTACCCGGCTTCTCTCGCTGCGGTTCAAGTGGTCGCTGCCCATCTTCGAGTACGACGATGAGAAAGCCGCCGCTATCGACCCGAAGTACGAACTCTCGTACTTTCTGCACTCCCGCGGCCGCAAGATTCCGGGCGCGCGGCGAGTGTACCGCAGGGTGAAGATGGTTGCCGAGCAAGCACCCGTTCGCCACAGGCGCAAGCGCAAGTAGACTTCTCAACCATGAGCGTCACGCAGCGAGTTCTTTCCGGTATCCAGCCGACGGCCGATTCCTACCACCTGGGCAACTACCTCGGGGCGCTGAAGCAGTGGATCGACCTGCAGGACGGCCACGATGCCTTCTACTTCATTCCGGACCTGCACGCGATCACCGTCGATCAAGACCCGGAGGAACTGCGCGAGCGCACTCTCAAGGGCTGCGCCCAGCTCATTGCGCTGGGCATTGACCCGGACAAGTCGACGCTCTTTGTCCAGTCGCACGTGCCGGCGCACGCCGAGCTGACGTGGGTGCTGCAGTGTCTCACAGGTTTCGGCGAAGCCTCCCGCATGACGCAGTTCAAGGACAAGTCCGCCAAGCAGGGCCAGGATCGCGCCACGGTGGGGCTGTTCACCTACCCGGTGCTCATGGCGGCCGACATTTTGCTCTACTCCCCGCAGCTCGTCCCGGTCGGCGAGGACCAGCGCCAGCACCTTGAGCTGACCCGCACGCTGGCGGAGCGCTTCAACTCGCGCTTCGGAAAGACTTTCGTGGTGCCAGAGGGTTTCATCCCCGAAGGCGCCGCGAAGATTTACGACCTGCAGGAGCCGACGGTGAAGATGTCGAAGTCGGGTGCCAACCCGAAGGGCCTGATCAACCTTCTCGACGACCCGAAGACGTCCGCCAAGCGCATTAAGTCGGCAGTGACGGACAACGACGGCGTGATTGCGTACGACAAGGAGAACAAGCCGGGGGTGTCCAACCTTCTGGTCATC
Organism: Corynebacterium qintianiae; assembly: GCF_011038645.2. Taxonomy (NCBI): domain Bacteria; kingdom Bacillati; phylum Actinomycetota; class Actinomycetes; order Mycobacteriales; family Corynebacteriaceae; genus Corynebacterium; species Corynebacterium qintianiae. The sequence continues at coordinate 412,946 of NZ_CP064955.1, forward strand.
CAATCGGCGCTCACAGCAACGCCGATCGACGACATCGTCGCCGGTTACGCAGGCCAGGGATACGGGGCGCTCAAGGGTGACACCGCCGACGCGCTCGAGGCATTCACCACCCCGCTGCGCGCGCGTTACGACGAGCTGATGGCCGATCGCGCCGAGCTCGAGGGCATCCTGGCGCGCGGCGCTGAGCGCGCCCGCGAGATTTCCGAGCCGCTGCTCCAGAGCGTCTACGACAAGGTGGGCTTCCTCGCCCCCCGGCGCTAGAGGGTGCGCTTCCTTTAAACTGTGAATTCGCACACGGATAATCGATGAGAAAGGACGGCTGATGGCTACCTCCACCGCGCCCCGCAAGGCGTACACGGACGAGCAGGGGATCGAGCGCGCCAGCAAGCGCCAGGACAAGGGCGCGGCGGACAAGGTGGCCAAAAAGTCGCCCGTCGCCGCCCACCTTCTGAGGATGAATGAGCGCTTTGCGAAGGAAGGTGGCAACCAGCTCTCCGCTGGCATCACCTACTTCTCGGTGCTCGCGCTGTTCCCGCTCGCGATGCTCTTCTTCGCCGGGCTGGGTTTTTTCCTGGCGGCGCGCCCCGACTTGATCGCCGACATTCAGGGTCAGATTGAGAACTCCCTCGGCGGCGAGGTTGGAGGCGCGGTCTCTCAGTTGATCGACTCGGCCATCGAACAGCGCGGCGCGGTTGCGGGCATCGGTTTGCTCACAACGCTGTGGTCCGGGCTCGGCTGGATGAACAACCTTCGCGTCGGCATCTCCGCGATGTGGAAGCTCGACGCCAACGAGGGCGGCAACTTCGTCGTCAAGAAGCTGTGGGACCTGCTCGGCCTCATCGGCCTCATCCTTCTGTTCATCCTCGCCTTCGGCGTGACAGCGATCGGCACCTCCGATCTCACGACGAGCCTCATGGATCGGTTCGGCCTCGGCAACTTCCCGGGCGCGCGGTTTGTTGTCTGGCTCGTCGGCCTGGCCGCTGGCATCCTCGCCAATTTCCTCGTGATGGCGTGGCTAGTCATTTTTATGCCGCGCACCAAGGTTCCTGTGCGCTCGGGCCTTAAGGGAGCGTTGCTCGGTGCGTTGGTATTCGAGCTCATCAAGCAGTTCGCCACCGTCATCATCAGTTCCGCGACCAACAACCCGGCAGGCGCCATCTTCGGCCCGATCATCGCGCTCATGGTTGTTTTGTACCTGATCTGGCGCGTCGTGCTCTACGTCTCCGCGTGGACCGCCACCACCGAAGAGTCCCTGGCCGCTCAGAAGACCGAGGTGCCGGAGCCCGCGGTGATCAATGTCCGCGGGGCCGCCGCCACCCAGGCGAAGCCCCGGAAGTCGACCGCCCTCGGCGTAGGCGCGGCCGTAGGCGCTATCGGCGTTGGTTTGCTTTCCCTGCTGTCGCGCGACTAGCCCACGCGGCGGCGCCCGCCAGAGCCAGCACAGCGGCGACCACGCCGACAGATGGCCAGGGGAACGTCTCTGCGTCAGAGTCCGCGGCGATAACCGCGGGCTCTTTTGCGTCCGGGGCTAGGGTGACCGGAGTCGTAGTTTCGTTGGCGGATGCCGCCTCGAGTGTCGCGACTGAGTCGTCCGGGAAGTTGTAGGCCTCGTGCAGCAGCTGCTGGGCTTGCTCCCACGCCCGCCCGCGCTCCACAGTCGTGTCGAGGATGACAGCTACAAGGCGTCGGCCCCCGTGGTTCACTGCGCCAACGAAAGTGTGGTTGGCGTCGTCCGTGAACCCGGTTTTTCCTCCAATCCCGTCAGGGTCGTTGAGGTAGAGGTTGTTGTCATTCCACAGCTCGAACCCGGGGAGGTCGTCGAACCCGGGGAACGGGTAGGACTGCGTGTCCACGATTCTGGCAAACGTCTCGTTCTCAAACGCAGCGCGGTAGGCCAGCCCCATATCCCACGCGGAGGTGGACATACCGGGCCCGTCGAGGCCGGAGTAGGTGACAACCCGCGTGTCGTGCATACCGAGTGTTTGAGCGAGAGCGTTGACTTTGCGCAGCGCCGCGGCGTCCCCGCCGAGCTCCTGGGCTAAGGCGTGGGCGGTGTCGTTGCCTGATGCCATGAGCATGCCGTGCAACAGGTCGTTGACCGTGTATTCGCCGCCGGCGCCGATTCCGGCGGATGAGCCCTCCATGTTGGCGGATTCCGCGCTGACTACGACCCTTCTGTCGAGGGGGAGCTCGTCGATAGCCACGAGTGCGAGCAGCACCTTGATAACCGACGCTGGGCGGTACCGGCCGTGCGGGTCTTTCATCGCGACGACTTCGCCCGAGTCGACGTCGGCCACAAGCCACGCGGAAGCGAGAATCTTGTCGCCCACGGTGAACCCGTCGGGAGCGGAGATGCCGCAGGGGCCGTCGTAAACCACGCGCAGCGGGGTGAGCGTGGAGCCCGCAACCGATGCCTCCGAAGTGGACACCGGCTCAGGGGGCCACGTCGCCCGAGGACAGGACTCCGTATCTGGCATGGACTCCCGGGACGAATGGGAGGGGGTCGGCTCTTGGGCGTGCGCGAGCGGGACCGCGACGGACAGGAACGCGCACGCTGTTGCGGCGGCGACGCGTAGCGCGGTGGATCGTGAGGTGTGCATCGCAATGGAGCGTACACACGCCATCGAGGGGTAACCGGGTCTGACGTGCTGAGACGCACAATGAAGTTAGGATTGACTCGCCAAATAGTGCTTTCACCTGCATGAACTAAGCCTTACCTCGCTTGCGGGCGAGTTTGCGCAGGCGCATGATGTTGTCCATGACAGCGACACAGAACACCGAGAACCTGGTGCCGGCCACGGGCCTGAACGAACGGCTCAACAAGCTGCGCGCCGCAGTCCTCGGCGCCAACGACGGCATCGTCTCCACCGCGGCAGTCGTCGTCGGAGTAGCGGGTGCGACGTCTGACATCCACCCAATCGCCACCGCAGGCATCGCTGCCGTGATCGGTGGAGCCGTGTCGATGGCTTTAGGGGAGTACGTCTCGGTGTCGTCGCAACGCGACACGGAGAAGGCTTACATCGCCAAGGAAACGGCGCTGCACGACGTCGATCCAGTCAGCGAGTTTGAGCACCTAGTCGCCGCGTACGAGGCGACCGGCTTAAGCCCCGCCACGGCGCTGCAGGTGGCGAAGGAGCGCACGGCGGCCGACCCGCTGAAGGCGCACCTGGAGGTGCACTACGGAATCGACGAGGAAGACCTGGTCAATCCGTGGTCAGCCGCCATCGCCTCTTTCGTCGCGTTCTCCCTCGGCGCCCTGCTGCCGCTGGCGGCCGTGCTGCTCCCACCGGGCGCGTGGAGGGTGCCGGTTACCTTCGTGGTCACCCTCGTAGCGCTGGCTGTTACGGGTGCCATCTCGGCGCGGATCGGCGGCGCGGATGCGAAACGCGCGGTCGCCCGCCTCGTGATCGGCGGCGCGCTCGGACTAGCGGTCACTTTCGGGGTCGGCTGGGCGTTCGGTACGGCGGCGCTCTAAACCCGCCCTCCGCTCGGTCCGCGGTGTCGACTGACTCGCGTTACGATCTTCCAATTTGTCCACCAGCAGGTCGGTCAACGTGTCATCGGAGAGGATCTGGTCCAGCATGGTCTTGTAATCTTCACCCGATTTTTCTGCGTAAGAGTCCCCGCGCCAGTCGAACCCGATGTTATCTAGGGCGGTTTCGCTGCCGGGGCCGCTGGGCTCTAGCTCGGTGCCAATGTCTTCGAGGATGTCGTTCGCTTTGTCGTGCGCGACTTCGTTGTGGGCGTCCGGAGATCCAGCAAGGCGTCGCTCAACGGAGCGCCTGATTTGAGCGAGGCGCCATGCGTTGACGGACCGGTGGCCCCGCTCGGCGCGGGAAGGAGACTTCGCTCCCGCAGCCTTGGCAAGCCGAGTGACAAACGCTGCAGTATCGTTAACCAGGGCTTTCTCGTTCGGAGTCGGAACCTTCCAGCCCTTGTGATAAGCGACGAGAAAGATCGTGAAGCTGGTCACCGGGCCAAGGATCGCGCCGAGGGCGAGATTGCCAGTTTGGGCACCAATGAGTGTTACAGTCGCTCCCGCAATCGCTGGTACCACCGTCGGTTGGTTGCCGCCGAACACGCTCGGTTCGTTGCCCATCAGCACGTCGCGGATCATTCCGCCACCGGTTGCTGTGAGCACGCCCATCAAAATCGTTGGCAAAACGGGCAAGCCGTAGGTAATCGCCTTAAATGCACCGACCGACGCCCACAGAGCGGCAATAAGAGCGTCGCCGTGGCTGCGCACTACCTCCCAGATGTCACCCTTGAAGTACACGAAGCGAGCGACAAGTGCTCCCGAGAACGCGAGGATTAGGTAGGCGGGCGTATCCATGGCCGCCACGGTGCCCTCATTGATCAAGACATCCCGAACCATCCCGCCACCGAGTGCCGAGACCATCGCGATAAACAGGAAGCCGACGATATCGTAGCCCTTTTGGCGCGCGATTGTACCGCCGATGACACCCATAATCAACACACCGGTGAGATCGAACCAGTGGTAGAAAGATTCGATTACGGGTTCACCTTGTTCGGGGCTCACGTCGCGCTATCTTAGAACGATCACGCTCCGCTGGCACCCGTAACCTGCACCTAGAACTTGGAGAAGCGCTTGATGAGCTGGTTTTCCATTTCCGTCCACGTCTCCGCCTTGTCCGTGAATGGCGCGGTGGGGACGTAGCCGCCGGCCTCGGTGGAGCCGAGCATGTACGCGAGGTAATCCTGCATACGCGGGTTGGCTAGGAGCAGCGAGTTGAGCGAGTCATCTTTGGCCCAGTCGGCGGCGTCTGCGAGCAGCTCGTAGGCCTTGCCCAGCTGCGCCGTATCCACGGCGTCGGTGCCTTTCTCAATGTCGGCGGAGAGACCGTTGAAAGAGTAAGCGTTGTCAGGGTGGACGGTGACCTCGAGCTCTCCCGCGTTAGCGGAGGTCATCAGATCCTCCCACGTAGAGACCCCAGCGAGCTCGTGATCGTCGTTCTCCAGGATCCACCGCCCGAGGTGCTTGGCGGACGGGAAAGTGAAGATTTCTCCGTACTTGCCCAGGAACACCGGCGCCGATCCGAGGTAGGTGCGCAACGTGTACACGGTCTTGCCCTGAACGGTGATTTTTACCGGGTCGATTCCGGCCCTGGACCACTGCGAGGCGTCGTACGGGTCCTCGGAGGCGGCGCGCTTCTCCGCGTGATCCTGGGCTTGCTCGGCAGCCTCTGCTCTGGCGGTCTGGGCGGCGGCGATGCGGTCTGCGGCGGCGTTGACCGCGGCGTCGCTTAGCGACGCTCTCTCGACGACCCGGACCGAACCGTCAAGCGAGTGCACGACATCCTCCCAGCTCGCCAGAACGGCACGGCCCACACCGGACCACTCGCTCATCCCGCTCTCACCCGCGAAGTGTTCCGAGCCCCGGGCGACGTTGCCCAGCACTGAGTGGGAGGCGAAGAAGATCTGCGCCTGTTCCGCAGCGGAGACATCCGCGAGCGAGCGGGAGATCTGGAACACCTTGGACAACTTGGCCACGTTCTCGTGGCTCGGGCGGCCCGCGAGGAACGCGGGGGCACCGACGATGTCGTAGTAGTTCTTCTCGTCGGGCACGACCCGGTCATCACCCTGCGCGGAGAACTGTGCCCACCTCGGGTGGTCCGTCAGGTCGTGCGCGGCACCTGAATCGAGGTACGCGAGGAGATCCGCCGGGGTATTGAACACCAGGACCGAGGAGTCGTCACCGAGAAACGCCTGCCACTCCGCACCGTTTTCTTGCCAGGTGGGAGCCCAAAGGGTGAAGAAATCGCCCTCGGTCAGCGACAGTTTGACAGGGAGAATCGCGCGCGTGCTCATGGTGCGCAACTCTACTAAAGAGCTAGGCTGCCGGCCGCCAGAAGCCCTTGAACGGCATGCCGATATTCTCTGTCCGCACTGGATTCATCTGCACCGGGTCACCCGCCTCGATGTACATGCCGTCCCCCGCGTACATGGCGACGTGGCCGTCCCACACCGCCAAATCCCCCGGTTGCAATTGGTCGTAGGAAACCTGGGTGCCGGTGGCCTGCTGGTGCGCCATGCGCGGCAGCTCCACCCCGGCTTGGCGGTAAGCCCACGAGGTTAAACCGGAGCAGTCGAAGCCGCCGGGCCCCGTCCCGCCCCACTTGTAGGGTGCACCGATTTGGCTCTTGGCGGCCTCCACCGCGGCGCGACCGGCGGCGCTGCCTTTGGGGGTTTCGTCGGCCGCGGGTTCCGGGGGAAGGTTTACTTCTCTGGCGTCGGACGCGGCGAGCATCCGCAGCTCATCTGTCGCGCGCTGCGCCGAGGGCGACGCCTGCAGCTTCGGTTCGGCGTCGATGGATGCCACGACATCGAGTAGACGCCGGGTGTGCGGCCGCAGATCCGCCTCGAGCTGCTCCAAACGCGCCTGGACCTGCGCGTACGTGCGGTAGGCGAGTTCGGTCAGCCTGACCGCGGCGTGCAGGGCAGTACCCGGGGCGAGCGCCAGCGGTAGGAGCGTCGCAGCTTCGGCGAGGTAGCGCTGCCCCAGCGTGGCAATGTCGGTGCCCGCCTTCGGGATGAGAACGGCGGCGGCACCGGCGGTTTGATCGATGACACCACGGTTGGCGGAGAGGGCTTCGGCGGCGGTTGTCACCCGGGACGGGTCCGCGTCCACGACCCGGGCAAGCTCCGCGACCGCCGCCAGGCTGGGCAGCGAGGGAACCGGAACCGTTTCGAGCGCGTGCGGGATCCGCGCGGCGACTGCGGCGAGGACCTCGGAGGGTGAGATCACGGCAGCGTCACCCCGAGCTCACGCGCGAGTGCGTCGTCCACGGCCCTCGCCGCGTCCACGGTGAGGTCCATGACATCGGCAATGCGCGAAGCTTCCTCGCGCAGCAACCAACCGCGCTCGTTGGCGCGCTCAATTGCATGCGCCAGCGCGGCAGCGAAGTCTGCAGTCGCGCCCGGGCCGGGAGCTGGGACGGACGGGATCTCCCCAATGCCGGCGGCGGCCTCCCTCAGGGTCGCGGTGAGGTCAGCAACTGCGGGTGCGTCAACGATGAAAGATTTCATGTCCTATTGGACTGTGAAATCCCGCACCGGGTTCCATGGGGTGCGAAACTCGTAACTAGCATGGGCCGCATGGACATCACCGTGGTTGATCATCCCCTGGCCGCCTCCCGCCTGACGATCATGCGCGACGAGCGCAGCAACAATTCCGCGTTCCGGGCGGCTCTGGCGGACCTCGGCGCCATGCTGATCTACGAGGCGTCCCGCGGCCTCGAGGTGGAGCACTTTAGTTGCAGCACGCCGGTGGGGCAGGCCGACGGAGTGCGTCTGGCGCAGCCACCGATTATCGTGCCCATCATCCGCGCGGGCCTGGGCATGATCGACCCGGCGCTCTCCATGATCCCGGATGCCCAGGTCGGTTTCATCGGCCTCGCCCGCGACGAGGAAACCCACGAGCCGGTGCCGTACCTGGAGGCTCTGCCCGAGGACCTGTCGGGCCAGCCGGTGTTCCTGGTGGACCCGATGCTCGCCACCGGCGGGTCCCTGATCCACGCCATCGACTTGCTCACGGGTCGCGGGGCGGACGACATTACGTGCATTTGTATTGTGTCGGCGCAAGCGGGCGTCGACAAGCTTGAAGCTCATTGCCCTGACGTGCGGCTTCTGACCGCGGCGATCGACCCGGGGCTCAACTCGGACGCGTATATCGTTCCGGGCTTGGGCGACGCGGGCGACCGGCTGTACGGGCCACGCAACATTCACCTGTAGCGGGCAGCTGTAGTAGGCTCGGGCCCGTCATATTGGGGGATATGCAGCGGGGGGCTGTTATGGCGGACATCATGCCGCAATCCAACTGGGCCAGTTACGGTTTCGTATTGTCGGAGCGCCTACGTGCGCTGCGGGAGATGAGGGGGTTGAGTCAGCGCAGGCTGGCGGAGTTGTCGGGGGTGTCGCGAAGTTTGATCTCCAATCTTGAGCGCAACCAGTACAACATGTCGCGCTCGGCAGACCCGACGCTGTCGACGGTCTACCGCATCGCACACGCTCTGCACGTACCTCCAGTGGCGCTGTTGCCAGCCTCGGACGCGGTGGTGGCGTCGCGCTGCGCGGAGGATGCCGCGGCTGTCACCGAGGTACGAGCCGTGTGGCCGGCCTCGCCCGAGGACACCGCGCGTTTCGACGAAACGTATCTCACAAGCGGACCCGCGTCGCACCCGCCGCGCTTCAACCGTGCATCCGGCACAGCCGTGTGATGAACCGCTTGGTCTAGTTGGTAGACTCGGCCCGAGGATAATATTCACGGGTATGAGCAGGAGGGCCAGGTGGGATCGGTGGGATCGGTGGGTTCAGTGGGACGAGCGGGCGCGGGAGCCGGCATCGCCGCCGCTGTCAACGAGTGGGTGCGCGCCAACGAAGCCACGATGACGGGCTGGCGCCGCCACATCCACGCCCACCCCGAACTCTCCCATGAGGAGGTCGAGACCACGGCGTTCATCTCCGAGGTACTCACGCAACGGGGGATGAACCCGGTCCCGTTTCCGGGCACGGGGCTCTACGTGGATCTCGGGCCCGAAGGCGGCGACCGGCTGGCGTTTCGCGCCGACATCGACGCCCTGCGCGTCGCCGAGATTTCCGGACTCGAGTTCGCCTCCGGAACCCCGGGCGTGTCCCACTCCTGCGGCCATGACGTGCACACCACGATCTGCCTGGCCTTGGCCTGCGCTTTGGCGGAGCTCCACCTCGACCACGGGATCCGCATCATCTTCCAGCCCGCCGAGGAGGTCATGGGTGGGGGAGCGGTGGATGTGATCCGCTGGGGCGGGTTGCAGAACGTGGCCGCAATTTACGCGCTGCACGTCGAGCCGTCGCTACGCGTCGGTCAGATCGGGGTGCGTACCGGCGCGATCACCTCGGCCGCGGACGTGATCAACCTCGAGATCACGGGTCCCGGCGGCCACACCTCGCGCCCGCAGAAGACCGCGGACGTGATCTACGCGTTGGGCGCGGTGGCAACCCAGTTGCCTGCGCTGCTGTCGCGCCGCATCGACCCGCGCACGGGCACAGTCGTGGTTTTTGGTGCCGTCGAGGCCGGCGGTGCGCCCAACGCGATTCCCAAGTCGGGTCGGCTCAAGGGCACGGTCCGAACCTCGGACATTGGCACATGGCGTGCGCTTGAGGGGCTGATCACCGAGCTCATCGGGCAGATCCTCGCCCCCACCGGGTGCGACTTCGACCTGCACTACAAGCGCGGCGTTCCACCTGTGCTTAACGACGACGTCGCGACCGCCCTGGCTGTCGAAGCCGGCCGCTCCGTGGACCCGCACGCCGTGGTGTCCACACCGCAGTCCTCCGGAGGGGAGGACTTCTCCTGGTACCTCGAGCACGTGCCCGGTGCAATGGTTCGCTTGGGCGCGTGGAACGGCAGGGGAGAGAAGCAGGATTTGCACCAGGGTGACCTCAACGTGGACGAAAAGGCGATCGGCGTGGGCGTGCGCCTGTTCGGCGCCGTGGTGGAGAAGTACTTCGCTGCTGTCGCCGCCGATGAAGGGTGAATGTAGACTTGCCTCCGGCAAACTGACCCGAGCTCAGCACGGAGGAATACGTAGGTGTCCAAGAAGATCGTCATCATCGGTGGTGGCCCCGCAGGCTACGAGGCCGCGCTCGCAGGCTCGAAGTACGGGGCGGACATCACCCTGATCGAGAATCGGGCCATCGGCGGTTCCGCGATCAACCTCGACGTCGTGCCCTCGAAGGGTTTCATCGCGGCGTCCAACATCAAGACCGACCTGCGCCGCGCCGACGACATGGGCCTCAACCATGGCCTGGGTGGGGCGAGTCTGCTCATCACGGCGCTGAACAACCGCGTTGTAGCGCTTGCCTCCGAGCAGGCCCGCGACATAAAGATGCAGCTCGAGCGTGCCGGGGTGAAGGTCATCCGCGGCATGGCCGCCCTGTCCTCCGAGCAGACCGGCCACACCACCCACAGCGTGAAGGTGACGTACCCGGACGGCAACTTCGAGCGTGTCGACGCTGACATGGTGCTCGTCTGTACCGGAGCGTCCCCGCGCGTGATCAAGGGTGCGGAGCCGGACGGCAAGCGCATCCTGAACTGGCGGCAGGTCTACGACCTGATCGAGCAGCCGGAGCACCTCATCGTGGTCGGCTCGGGCGTGACCGGTGCAGAGTTCGTCTCCGCTTTCGCCGAGCTCGGCGTGAAGGTCACCATGGTCTCATCCGGCAGCCGCATCCTGCCGCACGACGACGCGGACGCCGCCGACGTGCTCGAGAGCGTACTGGCGGGACGCGGTGTTGAGGTGGTCAAGGACGCTTACGCCGACAGCGTGGTGAACACCGGTGATGGCGTTGTAGTGACCACCAAGGACGGGCGCACCATCGAAGGCTCCCACTGCATCATGTCCATCGGCTCCATCCCGAACACTAAGGACCTGGGCCTCGAGGCGAACGGCGTGGCCATGACGCCGTCCGGCCACATTCACGTTGACAGGGTCTCGCGCACCAACGTCGCCGGCATTTACGCCGCGGGTGACTGTTCGGACCTCATGCCACTGGCTTCCGTCGCCGCGATGCAGGGCCGGATTGCCATGCACCACGCCCTCGGCGAGGGTGTGGAGCCGCTACGCCTGAAGACGGTGGGCAACGCCGTGTTCACCCGCCCAGAAATCGCCGCCGTCGGCGTCACCGAGCAGCAGATCACGAACGGCGAGGTCGACGCAGACGTGATCAAGCTCGAGCTGTCCACCAACCCGCGCGCCAAGATGCGTTCGCTGCAGCACGGCTTCGTCAAAATTTTCGCCCGCAAGGGCTCTGGCCAAGTGCTGGGCGGTGTCATCGTCGCGCCGACCGCCTCCGAGCTCATCCTCTCGCTGACCATCGCGGTGACCAACAACCTCAGCGTGGCGCAGCTCGCCGAGTCGATGGCGGTCTACCCGTCGCTGTCGGGCTCGATCACCGAGGCAGCCCGCCGCCTGGTGACCTCCACCGACCTGGATTAGCTACAGTTTCGGGAACGCCCTCTGCGGGCAGCTGTCGCGCGGGCACATCTCGCAACCGGGGCCGATTGGGGTGGCGGAGCCGGGGCTGAGATCCAGACCGTCGGCGTAGACGAGCTGCTCGGCGTGCGCGATGTCACAGCCGAGCGCGACCGCGTTCTCTTGGCGGGGCTCGCCGAAACCGGAGGTGGGCCCCTGCACCATGCGCGCCACCCACAGGAACCGGCCGCCGTCGGGCATGACGGAGACCTGGCGTGTCACCCGGTTCGGGGTGTCGAAGGCGCGGTGCACCACCCACAGCGGGCACGTGCCTCCGGACATCGCGAACGGGAATGACGTAGTGGACTGGCGCTTGGAAATATTGCCGGCGCGGTCGGTGCGGATGAAAAAGAAAGGTACGGCGGCCGCGCCGGGCCGCTGAAGGGTGCCCAGGCGCTGACAGGTGGACTCGAAGCTGGTGCCGAACCGCGCCGCGGTCACCTCAATGTCGTACCGGGTGCTCACAGCCGTTTCCAAAATCTCCGTGTAGGGCATGGTCACCGCGGCGGCGTAATACTGCGCCAAGCCGTGGCGGGCGATCGCCCTCGACTTCCCCACCTCCATGGTGCCGGGGCGGGCGTCCAAGTGGGCGTCGATAAGCGAGCTGTGAGTCAGGAGACCGTAGTGGTAGGCCAACTCGAAACACTGCTGGGCCTCGGTGAGCCCGGCGCGCAGGCGTAGCTCGCGCGCTGGGGCGTCGACGGCGGAGCGGGGGCCGCCGACAAGCTCGGCCGCCTGGTTGAACCGCACTGTGTAACCGAGGCGCTGGTCGAAGGCTGCCGCGAGACTGGTGAGCCGCGCCTGGCGCCCTCGCGCTCCGGAGGCCAAATCCTCCGCCGCGCGGTCGAGGTCGTCGAAGTAGTTGCGGCTGTCCTGGAAAAAATTGCGCACCGCGGTATACGGGTTCACGGCCTCGACCCCGATGGTGCGCGGGATGGCCAGGATGCTGTCGGCCACACCGGGGTAGCGGGCGATCACGTTGCGCAGCACGTCCTGGGGAACGGACGGGAGCAGGCCCGACAGTTCAGCGAGGGTGCGGCGTTCGTCGTCGCCCGAGAAGTAGGCGGGGTCGAGGCCGAAAACCCGCGTGAGCTGGACGAGGACAGAGACAGTCAATGGGCGCTGGTCATTCTCCAGCTGGTTGAGGTAGCTGGTGGAGATGCCGATCCGACGTGCCATATCCACCTGGGTCAGGTCGTGCTGGCGGCGCACCGTCCGAATCCGTCCCCCCGCGAAAAGCTTCGTCATCCCGGGCACCGTCCTTCCGCTCGCGTGAACTGGGATTTCACAAATTTTACACAAGGGTCCAGATACGCTCGCATAATTTCACATTTTCAATCATGGCGGGCGTCACATCAATGCTTCTACTATGAGGTGAACCATTGTCACCGCGATGCGAGGAGTCACGCACCCCCATGATCAACCACGAAGTACGCACCCACCTCTCCGCCGAAGAATTCCCGATCGAGGAGCACCTGGCCTACAAGGTGGCCAAGGTCGCCGCGGACGCAGTCGAGGTCCCGGAGGACACCAAGGAGATGATCATCAACCGGATCATCGACAACGCCTCCGTCGCCGTCGCCTCCTTCGCGCGCCGCCCCGTCACCTCCGCCCGCGTCATGGCGCAGGCACACCCCGTCACCGAGGGCGGAGCCCCGGTCTTCGGCGTCGACGGCAACTATTCTGCGGAGTGGGTCGCCTTCGCCAACGGCACCGCCGTGCGCGAGCTCGACTTCCACGACACCTTCCTCGCGGCCGAATACTCCCACCCGGGCGACAACATTCCGCCGATCCTCGCCGTGGCCCAGCACAAGAACCTCGACGGCAAGGCCCTGATCCGCGGCATCGCCACCGGGTACGAGATCCAGGTCAACCTGGTCAAGGGCATCTCCCTGCACGAGTTCAAGATCGACCACGTCGCGCACCTCGGCCCGTCGGTCGCGGCTGGCATCGGCACCATGCTCGGCCTCGACGTCGATACCATTTACCAGGCCGTCGGCCAGGCACTGCACACCACAACCGCCACCCGCCAGTCGCGCAAGGGCCTGATATCGTCCTGGAAGGCGTCCGCCCCGGCTTTCGCCGGCAAGATGGCAATTGAGGCCGTCGACCGGGCGATGCGCGGAGAGGGCGCGCCCGCCCCGATCTGGGAGGGTGAGGACGGCGTCATCGCGTGGCTGCTGCACTCTCCGGAGCGCACCTACGTCGTGCCGCTGCCGGCCGACGGCGAGGAGAAGCGCGCCATCCTGGACACCTACACCAAGGAGCACTCCGCGGAATACCAGGCGCAGGCCCCGATCGACCTGGCCCGCCGCATGAAGGCCACGATTGCCCAGGAGGGCAAGACCACCGCCGACATCGAGTCGGTGGTCCTGCACACCTCGCACCACACCCACTACGTCATCGGTACCGGTGCGAACGACCCCCAGAAGATGGATCCGACCGCCTCGCGTGAGACCCTCGACCACTCGATCATGTACATGTTCGCTGTGGCCCTCGAGGACGGTACCTGGCACCACGTCGACTCCTACACCCCGGAGCGCGCGGGCCGCCCGGAGACCGTCGAGCTGTGGCACAAGGTCTCCACGGTGGAGGACCCGGAGTGGACGCGCCGCTACCACTCGACCGACCCGAATGAGAAGGCCTTCGGCGCCAAGGCGTTCATCACCTTCTCCGACGGCACCGTCATCGAGGACGAGATGGCTGTCGCCGACGCCCACCCGCTCGGCGCCCGCCCCTTTGGCCGCGAGGACTACATCCGCAAGTTCCGCACCCTGGCCGAGGGCATCGTTTCCCCGGAGGAGCAGGAGCGCTTCCTCGCCGCCGCGCAGGACCTGGAGAACCTCACCGATTTGCGCGAGCTCAACGTCCGCGTCACCGACGAGGCAGCTGCGCAGGCCCCCGAGACACCGGCAGGCATCTTCTGATGTTCGCTCCAGTAAAGACGCCCCACGAGCGTCGTCAAGCGTTGCGCGACTCACTGAACTCGCCCACGATCACCAAGTTGCCGGGCGCTTTCTCCCCGCTGGTGGCGCGGTTGATCGAAGACATCGGCGGATTCGAGGGCGTGTACGTTTCCGGCGCCGTCGTGGCAAACGACCTCGGACTGCCCGACATCGGCCTGACCACCTTGACGGAGGTCGCCGCCCGTTCGCGCCAGATCGCGCGGGTAACCAACCTGCCCGTGCTTGTCGACGCCGACACCGGCTTCGGTGAACCCATGAGCTCCGCGCGCACCGTCTCCGAGTTCGAGGCCGCCGGCGTGGCCGCCCTCCACCTCGAGGACCAGGTCAACCCCAAGCGCTGCGGCCACCTCGACGGCAAGGAGGTCGTGCCCCGCGACCTCATGCTGCGCCGCATCACCGCGGCCGTGCGCGAGCGCAGCGACGATGCTTTCGTCATCTGCGCGCGCACCGACGCCGCCGGCATCGAAGGCATTGACGCCGCGATCGAGCGTGCCAAGGCCTACGCCGACGCGGGCGCGGACCTCATCTTCACTGAGGCGCTGTACTCGGAGGCCGACTTCGAGAAATTCCGCGCCGCCGTGGACATCCCGCTGCTGGCCAACATGACCGAGTTCGGCAAGACCGACCTTATCCCCGCCGGCCGCCTCGAAGAACTCGGTTACAACGCGGTGATCTGGCCGGTAACCACGTTCCGCACCGCGATGGGACAGACCGAGGCGATGCTGCGCGAGATCGCCCAGACGGGCACCCAGGAAGCGTGGCTGGACCGCATGCAGCACCGCTCCCGCCTGTACGAGCTCGTTCGCTACGACGAGTACAACCAGTTCGACCAATCCGTGTTCACCTATTCAGTGGACACCTACAGCCAGAAGTTCGAGAAGTAGAGAGGATCCACCATGACTGAGCAGGAAGTGCGCAAGGGCCTGTACGGCGTCATCGCCGACTACACGGCGATCTCCAAAGTCAACCCCGAAACTAATTCGCTGCTGTACCGCGGCTACCCGGTGCAGGAACTGGCCGACAACGTCAGCTTCGAAGAGGTGGCGCTGTTGCTGTGGAACGGCGAGCTGCCCACCGACGCGGAGCTGCAGGAATTCTACGCCAAGGCGCGCGCGCGGCGCGGGCTTGACGACGAGCTGATCGGCGTGATCGAGGCCATGCCGAAGGATTGCCACCCGATGGACGTGGTGCGCACGGCGGTGTCCTTCCTCGGTTCGCGCGACGAGCACAAGTTCACCCGGGACGCGGACCACATCCGCGATGTCGCGCTCACGCTCTTGACCAAGCTGCCGACCATCGTGGCGCTGGACATTCGCCGCCGTCGGGGCGAGGGCTACATCGAGCCGGATGCCAACCGCGGGTACGCCGAAAACTTCCTGTGGATGGTGTTCGGCGACGGCGAGGGATCGCCGGCCACCATCCCCTCCGACATTGAGGCGTTTGAGAAGTCGATGATCCTCTACGCGGAGCACTCCTTCAACGCCTCGACCTTCGCGGCCCGCGTGATCACCTCCACCAACTCCGATACCTGGTCCGCCGTCACCGGCGCGATCGGTGCGCTGAAGGGCCCGCTGCACGGCGGCGCGAACGAGTTCGTGATGCACAACCTCGTCGAGATCGGCGACCCGGCCAAGACCGAGGAGTGGACTCTGAACAAGCTCAAGAACAAGGAGCTTGTCATGGGGTTCGGCCACCGCGTGTACAAGAAGGGTGACTCGCGTGTGCCCACCATGGAGGCCTGCTTCAAGAAGCTGGCCGCCGAGCACCCGGAGAAGGACGCGGCGAAGTGGGTCGAGATGTACGACATCATGGCCAAGACCATGTACGACAACACGTCGATCCACATCATGCCTAACCTGGACTTCCCGGCCGGGCCGGCCTACTACATTCTCGGTTTCGGTATCGAATTCTTCACGCCGCTGTTCGTGATGGCCCGCATTACCGGCTGGACCGCCCACATCATCGAGCAGTACAGCAATCCGACAATCATCCGCCCGCTGGCCGCCTACAACGGGCCGGACGAGCGCCACGTGCCGGAGAAGTAGCTCAGCACGCTAAGACCCGGTCCCCGCTGTTCACGGGGACCGGGTCCTTTCTTGTGCGGCTTAGGCTTCGTCCTCGGTGCCCGCTACCTCGGCGTTGAGCTCACCCATGAGGTGGTCCACTGCCACGTGGGCGTGGAGGCGCACGCCGTATTCGAGTGCGTCGTCGTTGACGTAGAACTGCGGGCTGTGGTTAGGCACCATGCCGCGGCTTTCGTCGCCGACCTTCTCCACCTTCCCGTCCTGCGTGAACGCGATGTCCTGGCCGCCGAGGAGGGCGTAGACGCCGCCGAAACGGGCGATGAACTCGGAGACGTCGTCGTAGCCCATCGACGGCGGGATCTCGACAACCGGCTTGTCGCCAGCCACGCGCTCATAAGTTGGGAGAATAGCGTCGATCCATTCGGGCGCGTTGACCACCGGCGGGATCTCGTCCGAGAACTCAACCGAGCCCGTGCAACCGTGCGCCTCAGCGATGTTGGTGACGTAGCGCTCGATGCGGCGGTTGATGTCCTCAACGACGTCCGTCGTCAGTGAGCGCACGGTACCGTAAATCTCCACCTGCTTGCCCACAATGTTGAAGCGGCCTTGGTCGACAATGTGGCCGAGCGTGATCGAGAACCGTTCCTTCACGTCAATCTGGCGATAGATCTGCCCCATGTTGCTCAGCACGTCTCCCACAGCCGGCATCGGGTCAATTCCCTGCCATGGGGTCGAGCCGTGGACCTGTTCACCCACAATGGTGATTTTTACCGTCTCGGAGGCGGCGTTCTGAATGCCGCGTGCATACGTGATGGACCCCACCGGCGCCGGTCCGATGTGGATGCCAAACGCCATGGAGGGGGCGGGGTTGAAGAAACCCTGCTCATCCATTTCTTCGACCATCAGGTCCGCACCGCCGTCTTCGCCTGCCGGCGGACCTTCCTCGGCGGGTTGGAACACAAGCAAGATGTCACCGTTGATCTCGTCGCGCAGGCCATGAAGCACCTTGGCGGCACCGAGAAGCATCGCGACATGGGTGTCGTGGCCGCAGGCGTGCGCAATCGGGAATGGCCCACCGGGGTAATCCTGGTCCGTCTTCTCGGAAGCGAACTCTTCCCCGGAATCTTCCTTGACTGGCAAAGCGTCGGTGTCGGCCCGCAAGAGGATGGTGCGGGGGTCACCGTCGGTGTTGCCGCCCCGAATGTAGGCCACGACGCCGTGGCCGGCGATGCCGGAGACGATGTCGTCCCCGTCAATTCCGATCTCCTCGAGGCGCTCGAGGATGAACTTCTCCGTGTTTTCTTCGCGGTTCGACAGCTCGGGGTTCTGGTGAATGTGGTGGCGCCACTCGATGACATCCTGGGCCACCTCGGACGCGGCTGCGTCAATCTTTTCGTACAGGCCAGACAGATCGTTATCCGTCATGGTTCCTCCTCAGTGTGAAGTAGGGTCCGTGTGCGCGGGTCGTACGTATTCGTTTGAAAGTGCTCGATGACGTTCGACATCGAACAAAATCGAGCCTACGCCTGCTCGGGGCCGTTGGCAGGGGAGGGCAAAACCCCCGTATCCGCCTCACCACCTCCCGGGTGACCGTAGAATCGGGGGTGTTCATCCTCTCGCTTCCGGGAAAGGACCGGCCCACCGTGAATCAACCCCTTCCGCACTTCAACAAAGTTCTCGTGGCCAACCGCGGTGAGATCGCGGTCCGCGCGTTCCGCGCCGCCTTCGAGACGGGAGCGAAGACCGTCGCCGTCTATCCGCGCGAGGACCGCAACTCCTTCCACCGTCCGTTCGCCGACGAGGCCGTGCAGATTGGTGTCGAAGGCCAGCCAGTCCGCGCGTACCTCGACATCGAC
Source organism: Corynebacterium qintianiae (assembly GCF_011038645.2). Lineage (NCBI taxonomy): Bacteria > Bacillati > Actinomycetota > Actinomycetes > Mycobacteriales > Corynebacteriaceae > Corynebacterium > Corynebacterium qintianiae. The sequence continues at coordinate 430,825 of NZ_CP064955.1, forward strand.
GAGATCATCAGTGCCGCGAAAAAGTCCGGCGCGGATGCTGTCTATCCCGGTTACGGGTTCCTCTCGGAGCGGGCGGAGCTGGCTCGTGCGTGCGCGGATAATGGCATCAGGTTCATCGGCCCCTCGCCGGAGACCCTCGACCTGACCGGTGACAAGGCGGCCGCGGTCCATGCCGCGGAGCGCGCCGGGTTGCCCACATTGAAGGATTCGGAGCCCTCGGACGACCCGGCTCAGCTTGCCGAGTACGCCAAGGACTTCGAATTCCCTGTATTCGTCAAGGCGGTCGCGGGCGGCGGCGGTCGCGGAATGAGGTTCATCGAGCGTCCGGAGGACGTCGAAAAGCTCGCTGCGGAAGCCTCGCGCGAGGCGGAGGCAGCATTCGGTGATTCCCGGGTCTACATCGAGCGCGCGGTGATTAACCCGCAGCACATCGAGGTGCAGATTCTTGCCGACGGCCAGGGCAACGTCATGCACCTCTTCGAGCGCGACTGTTCGCTCCAGCGCCGCCACCAGAAAGTCGTCGAGATCGCGCCTGCGCAGCACATCACTCAGGAGCAGCGCGAAAAGATCTGCGCCGATGCTGTGCGCTTCTGCCGGGAGATCAACTACGAGGGTGCCGGAACCGTCGAGTTCCTCGTGGATGAGCGCGGCAACCACGTCTTCATCGAGATGAACCCGCGCGTGCAGGTCGAGCACACCGTGACCGAGGAGGTCACCGGTGTCGACATCGTGCGCTCCCAGCTCTACATCGCCGCCGGCGCGACGCTTGACGACCTAGGACTGAGCCAGGACGGGGTCACCCTGACGGGCGCGGCGCTGCAGTGCCGCATCACCACCGAGGACCCGGCCAACGGTTTCCGCCCCGACTCCGGGCTGATCACCGGCTACCGCTCGCCGGGCGGCGCGGGCGTGCGTCTCGACGGCTCAGTCGGCGTCGGCACAGAGATCACCCCGAACTTCGACTCCCTGCTGGTGAAAATGACCTGCCGCGGCAAGGACTTCCAGATCGCGGTCGACCGATCCCTGCGCGCGCTCAACGAGTTCAGCGTCACCGGCGTCTCCACCAACATCGGGTTCCTGCGCCAGCTGCTCTCAGATCCGGACTTCCGCTTTGAGCGCATCAACACCAACTTCATCACCGATCATCCCTCCCTGCTCGAAGCGCCGGCGGCGGGTGACGAGGCCGGCCGCATCCTCGACTACGTGGCCTCCGTGACGGTGAACCAGCCGAACGGGCCACGCCCGACCAACATCGCGCCGTCGAAGAAACTGCCCGAGCTCAACTACGGCGATGTGCCGCGCGGCTCGCGCGACGACCTACTCGAGCTCGGCCCCGCCAAGTGGGCGGAAAAGCTGCGCGCCCAAACCGCCCTTGGCGTGACCGACACGACGTTCCGCGACGCCCACCAATCGCTGCTGGCCACCCGCATCCGCACCAACACGCTCATCGCCGCGGCGAAGCACGTCGGCCACCTCACCCCGCAGCTGACCTCGGTAGAAGCGTGGGGCGGGGCGACCTACGACGTGGCCATGCGCTTCCTCCACGAATCCCCGTGGATGCGTCTGGACGAGATGCGCGAAGCGCTGCCGAACGTCAATCTGCAGATGCTGCTGCGCGGCCGCAACACTGTCGGCTACACCCCGTACCCGGAAAGCGTGACCAAGGCATTCGTCACCGAGGCGGCACGGTCCGGCATCGACATCTTCCGCATCTTCGACGCGCTTAACGACGTCTCACAGATGCGCCCGGCCATCGATGCCGTGCTGGAGACCAACACCACCGTTGCCGAGGTGGCGATGGCGTACTCCGGTAACCTGCTCGACCCGAACGAGGACCTGTACACCCTGGATTACTACCTCAACCTGGCCGAAGAGATCGTCGGCACGGGCGCGCATGTGCTGGCCATCAAGGATATGGCCGGGTTGATGCGCCCGGCCGCGGCGACCCGCCTCGTGGGCGCGCTGCGCGAGCGCTTCGATCTGCCGATCCACGTGCACACCCACGACACCGCGGGCGGTCAGCTCGCGACCTACCTCGCCGCCGCGGCCGCCGGCGCCGATGTGGTCGACGTCGCCTCCGCACCGCTGGCGGGCACGACGTCGCAACCGTCGATGTCCGCGCTAGTAGCGGCGTTCGCCAACACCGAACGCGACACCGGCCTCTCGCTGGAAGCCGTGTCCGACATGGAACCCTACTGGGAGGCCGTGCGCCAGGTCTATGCCCCCTTCGAGTCCGGCATTCCCGGCCCGACCGGCCGCGTGTACAGGCACGAAATCCCGGGCGGCCAGCTTTCGAACCTTCGCACGCAGGCCAACGCGCTGGGCCTGGGCGACCGCTTCGAACTTATCGAAGACTACTACGCCGCGGTGAACGAGATCCTCGGGCGCCCGACGAAGGTGACGCCGTCGTCGAAGGTCGTGGGTGACCTCGCCCTGCACCTCGTGGGCGCGGGCGTGGAACCGCACGTCTTCGCCGAGAACCCCCGCAAGTTCGACATCCCCGAGTCCGTCATCGGGTTCCTCCAGGGCGAGCTGGGAACCCCTCCCGGCGGCTGGCCGCTACTGCGCGACAAGGCGCTGGAGGACCGCACCGTGGTCGACCGCACCGTCGAAGTGCCTGCCCAGGCCGCTGAGGCGTTGGCCTCCGACGAATGCAAGGTACGCCGCGCCACGCTGGACAAGCTGCTGTTCCCGAAACAGTACGAGGAGTTCGTGGAACACCGCCGCACCTACGGCATCACCGACCAGCTCTCCGACAAGACCTTCTTCTACGGCCTTGTCGAGGGCGAGGAAAACCTGATCTACTACGGGGAAGTGGACGAGGAAAAGACGCCGCTCGTGGTGCGCTTGGAGGCGATCGGCGACGCCGACGATAAGGGAATGCGTCAGGTCATCCTCACCGTCAACGGCCAGGTCCGCCCGCTGCGTGTGCGGGATGAAAGCGCGGAGTCCTCCGTCGCGGAGGTGGAAAAAGCGGATTCATCGAACCCGGGCCACGTCGCCGCGCCATTCGCCGGTGTAGTCAACGTGACAGTCGCCGCGGGCGACGAAGTGAAGGCCGGCGACCAGGTGGCCTCTATCGAGGCGATGAAGATGGAGGCGGCGATCTCCGCTCCGAAGGACGGCACCGTCGAGCGCGTGGCGCTTACCCAGGCGACGAAGGTTGAGGGGGGAGACCTCGTGGTGGTGATCAGCTAGAGATCCATCGCCATTGTCGCTGCACCCGTGCCTGTGTCTGAGAATCCGAACACTTCGTAGCGGTGCCGGGCGCGCGGGTTCTCCGGATCGACCCAGAGGGCGATGCGCTTGGCGCCTTGCGAGCGGGCGAGTTCGCAAGCAGCGTCGAGAAGCGTGGCCCCAAGCGCGTTGCCGGCGAACCGGTTCTCAACCGCAATGGCCAGTTCCGGCACATCCGGGCCGAGGTTGGCGTGGCCCTCCTCAGGGGTTTTCCAGTAGCGCAGCCACACCCCGCCGGCGGGAGTGCGGTAGGAGTCAAACGCAATGACGCCCCCGTCGCGCTGGGGGTCCCAGTCATCCACGTAACTTTCGACGCCGCGAACGGCGTCGTCGGAAAGTTCGCCGTCTTCGTCTCCAAACACGTCAGCTAGAAAGTTCAGGCGCTGGAGGTAGGTTCGATCGGATTCAGTCGCTGGGTGGAGGGTAAAAGCCATGCGCCCCACACTAGGTGCAGGGCGCGAAGGTTTAAAGGCGTCTAGCTACTTCAATTCCATGAGCACCGCTCCCTTGTTCACCTGCCCGCCTTCTTCCGCGGCGAGGCCGGTGACCGTGCCTGACTTGTGTGCCTTGACGGGGTTCTCCATCTTCATGGCCTCCAAGATGAGGACAACATCACCCTCTGCGACTTCGTCGCCTTCGGAGACGTTGACTTTGATGACGGTTCCCTGCATGGGGGCGGCAACGGCATCGCCGGAGGCAGCCACCTTGGAACCGGAGGAGCGGCGCTTCTTCGGTTTGCGGCGCGCGCCGCCGCCGAGCACGAGCGATTGGGGGAGTGCGATCTCGATGCGGCGGCCGTTGACCTCCACGGCAAATGTTCGAGTGCCTTCGGCTTCCTCACCCTCGTCGCCGCCTGACTCCGAGTAGGCGGGGATTTCGTTCACCCACTCTTCCTCAATCCAGCGCGTGTAGACGTCAAAAGAATCCCCGTTGCCGGTAAATGCCGGATCATTCAGCACGGCCTGATGGAACGGGATGACCGTGGGCAGGCCATTAACTGTGTACTCGGCCAAAGCACGCTTGGAGCGTTCGATAGCCTCCTCTCGGGTCTCACCGTGGACGATGAGCTTAGCCAGCATGGAGTCGAACTGGCCGCCGATGACGGAACCGGCACGCACGCCTGAATCCACGCGCACACCCGGGCCCGTAGGCTCGGCGTATTCTGTGACGGTTCCCGGCGCGGGCACGAAGTTCGACGCAGCATCTTCGCCGTTGATGCGGAACTCGATGGCGTGGCCGCGCGGGGCCGGATCCTCGGTGAAGCGCAGGGTCTCACCCTCGGCGATGCGGAACTGCTCACGCACGAGGTCGACACCCGCGGTGACCTCGGTAACGGGGTGCTCCACCTGCAGACGGGTGTTGACCTCGAGGAAGGAGATCAAGCCGTCGGCACCGACGAGGTACTCGACGGTGCCAGCACCGTAGTAACCGGCCTCGCGGCAGATCGCCTTGGCGGAGGAGTGGATGCGCGCACGCTGCTCGTCCGTCAGGAACGGGGCGGGGGCCTCCTCGACCAATTTCTGGAAGCGGCGTTGCAAGGAGCAGTCGCGCGTGCCCATAACGACCACGTTGCCGTGCTGGTCCGCCAGCACCTGGGCCTCCACGTGGCGGGCCTTGTCCAGGTAGCGCTCCACGAAACACTCACCGCGGCCGAAGGCGGCGACGGCCTCACGGGTCGCGGACTCGAAGAGCTCCGGGATCTCCTCGCGGGTGTAGGCGACTTTCATGCCGCGGCCGCCGCCGCCGAAAGCGGCCTTGATGGCGACGGGCAGGCCGTGCTCGTCGGCGAAGGCGATGACCTCATCCGCGTCGGCCACCGGGTCTTTGGTGCCCGGCGCCATCGGCGCGTCTGCCGCCTTTGCGATGTGTCGCGCGGTGACCTTGTCGCCTAGGGCGGCGATGGCCTCCGGCGGCGGGCCGATCCAGGTCAATCCAGCGTCGATCACGCGCCTTGCAAACTCGGCGTTCTCGGAGAGGAAGCCGTAACCGGGGTGGACCGAATCCGCGCCGGAGTCGGCGGCAGCCTTGAGGATCTTGTCCATGTTCAAGTAGGACTCGCCAGCGGTGTTACCCCCGAGCGCAAATGCTTCGTCGGCGAGCTCGACAAACGGGGCCGTGGCATCAGGTTCGGCGTAAACCGCCACGGAGGCGATGCCCGCGTCCTTTGTGGCGCGGATAACGCGAACGGCGATTTCACCGCGGTTGGCGACGAGCACCTTCTTCAACTTAGACACGACTTGAGTTCCGTCCTTACTGCGACAATTTCGGCACTATCGGTTCAGCTAGGTATAACCACATTACGCGGGGCAATGTTACAGTCGCCCCGTGCGAGGTGAAACTTAGCTTCCACAAACTTACTCCACCGTAGGTTAGTCCACAAAGCGTTCGATGGGGACACCGACCAAGTTTCCCCACTCGGCCCAGGAACCGTCATAGAGCGCCACACGCTCGAAGCCTAGTGCGTAGCGCAAGGTGTACCAGGTGTGCGCGGCCGCGCCCCCGAGGTCGCAATACGTCACTGTGGCCTCGGCGCGGTCGAACTGCGCGTACGCCGCCTCGATGTCAGCTCGAGACTTGAAGCGCGCGTTAGGGTGCACTGCGTTGCCCCACGGAACGTTCACGGCGCCGGGGATGTGGCCGTGGCGCAGGCTAATCGACGGGCCGTCAGGCGGGGTGCCGGCATACTGCTCCGGCGCGCGGGCGTCGATAAGCTGCGGCGAGGGCGAGGTACGGAAGTCGGTGACGAATTTGCGGATTGCGTCGTCATCGCGCTCCACAACGGGGTACTCCACTTCCGGGAAGGAGGGGACCGCGTACGAAGTGTCGCGCTCCTCTCCCATCCAGGCGTCGCGGCCGCCGTCGAGAAGCCTGACGTCCGGATGGCCGAACAGCTCGAATACCCATGCAGTATAGGCCGCCCACGAGTTCGCGCTGTCGCCGTAGACGACGATGGTGTCGTCGCGGGAGATGCCACGTGATCCCATGAGCTGGGCAAACGCTGCACCGTCGATGAAATCGCGTCGGACCGGGTCGTTGAGGTCACGGTGCCAGTCGATGCGCAGCGCGCCGGGGATGTGGCCGATGTCGTACAGGACCGCGTCCCCGTCCGACTCAACCACCTTCAGACCCTCGACCCCGAGGCGCGCGGAAAGCCATGCCGCCGAGACGAACTTCTCGGGGTGGGTGAACTCCTGAAACAGCGGATGCGGGTCGTGCTCGATGCCCATGAGCCACCTTTCCTCGGGCGCGTTTGATACGGGTTCCCACCTTACCTTTTTCGGGTAGGCGCATTGCCGTGGGTCAGTGGTGCGGCCCGGGGATGTGGTGCTAGTTACTGAATGCCCGCTCGCCGAGCAACGGATACGAAAGCACCATAAACTCCCTGAATAGAGGTGGTCCGCCGCCCATTCCTAAAGCTTTTCCTGCCTGACTAACTGCAGAAAGGTGCTCACATGCAAAAAGCAATCGTCGTCTTCGAGGTCGAGGGCGGTTCCGACAAGTACTTCGACGGCCACCGCAAAGACACCATGCCTATCGTCAACGCCATCAAGGAAAAAGGTTGGCACGCCGAGGTTGTCTTCTTCCGCCCCGAGTGGAGCGAGGACCTCTACACCTACGTTTCCGAGAACTTCGACGCCTACATCTCCCGCGTGAACCCGGGCAACATCCCGGGCGGGGAGAAGGGTTACTTCGAGCTTCTGTCCAAGCTCTCCGACGCCGGCCTAGTCGGCATGTCCACCCCGGAAGAGATGGTCTCCTACGGTGCCAAGGACGCGCTGGTCAAACTCAACGACACCGACCTCGTCCCGTCCGACACCGCCGCCTACTACGACGTGGAGTCGTTCCACGAGACATTCCCGGTCTCCCTGTCCTACGGCGAGCGCGTGCTGAAGCAGAACCGCGGCTCCACAGGCTCCGGCATCTGGCGCGTCCGCCTCGCCGACAAGCAATTGGCCGAGTCCGTCGAGCCGGGCACCGCCCTGCCGCTGGAGACCAAGCTCAAGTGCACCGAGGCCGTGGACAACCACACCGAGGAGCGCGAGCTGGGTGAGTTCATGGACTTCTGTGACCAGTACATCGTGGGCGACAACGGCATGCTCGTGGACATGCGGTTCATGCCGCGCATCGTCGAGGGTGAGATCCGCATCCTGCTCGTCGGCCCGCACCCCGTCTTTGTCGTGCACAAGAAGCCGGCCGAGGGCGGCGACGCGTTCTCCGCCACCCTGTTCTCGGGCGCGAAGTACACCTACAACAAGCCGGAGGAGTGGCAGGAGCTCGTCGACATGTTCGCCGACGCCCGCCCCGTGATCGCCGACAACCTCGGAGGCGACAACATCCCGCTGATTTGGACCGCGGACTTCATGCTTGCCGACGACGACGAGACCGGCAAGGACACATACGTCCTCGGCGAGATCAACTGCTCCTGCGTCGGGTTCACCTCGGAGCTGGACATGGGCATCCAGGAAATGGTGGCAGATGAGGCCATCAAGCGCGTCGAGGAGAAGCACTCGGCGTAGGCGCACGTTGTCGCTCGGCCGCGCGTATGCGCCGGGTGTACCGTACCCGTTGTGACACTTGTACTCTTCCTGATTGTGATCACGCTTCTAGTGATCGCATTCGCTGAACCCCTCGGTGAGCGCATCGGCGTAGTCGCCCCCGTGATCCTGCTGGTGGTGGGGGCGGCCGCAGCCTACCTGCCGCAGGTGCCCGAAGTGTTTGTCGAGCCGGAGATCATCCTTCAGCTCATCCTCCCTCCGCTGCTGTTTGCCACGGCAATGCGCATGCCGGACCATGATTTCCGCCGCAACTTGAGCGCGATTTTCGCGCTTGCGGTCCTCCTCGTCGGCGTGACATCCGTGTGCGTCGGCGCGGCAATTCACTTCCTCGTACCCGAGATCCCGCTCGCCTACGCGATCGCGGTCGGTGCCGTAGTCAGCCCATCCGACGCCGTTGCCGTGGGAATCGTTCGGCGCGCCGGCGTGAACCGCAGAATAGTCGCGGTGTTGGACGGAGAGGGTCTGATCAACGACGCCTCCGCCCTCGTCATTTTGGGAAGCTCGCTGCTGGCCGCCCGTTCGCACGTCACGGCCGGGGAGGTTGCCGCCAGCTTCCTCTGGGCAGTCGTCGGGGCGGTCCTAGTGGGATACTGCGTTGGCAAAGTGGCGATGCTGTTGCGTAGGTTTCTCCATCACGCCTCGTCGAACACGGTGCTTTCGCTAGCGATTCCCTTCGCCGCTTTTCTCCCGGCCGAGGAAGTGGGCGCGTCGGGCCTGGTCGCCACCGTGGTGGCTGGCCTCGTTGTCGCGGACGCCGCGGCGAGGGAACTGCACCCGGCGACCCGCATCTCCGACAACCGGACGTGGGACGCGGTGGGCCTCATCCTCGAGTCCCTCGTGTTTGTGCTGATGGGGTTGCAGATGCCTCATCTCATCAACGAGGCGACGGCTTCGGGCTTTACGTTCGCGGCGTCTTTGTGGGTGGCACTGGCGGTGTGGGTCGTCGTGCTTGTTGTCCGCTGTCTCGCGGTGGCCCCGCTGCTCGGGTTTCTGCGCCGCAGCACAGTCAGGCTCCGGAAACGTTCAGTCGAAGACGCGGCAGGTGGTACCTCGCGGAAGCGCACCGTGCGGCGCCTGGCCGACGGTGCGTACTACGCCAAAAAGCCCCTCGGGGTGCGAGCAGGGGGTGTGATCGTCTGGGCCGGCATGCGAGGCGCGGTTACGCTCGCGGCCGCGCAGACGCTGCCGCAAGACACGCCCGCCCGAGGTTTCCTGATCCTCGTGGCGTTCATCGTAGCGGCCGTTTCGCTGGTTGTGCAGGGAGGAACCCTCGGCTGGGTAGTGGCGGTGCTGAAACCCGGTGCGGATGAGCCGAGTTCGCCCGAGGAGCGCGAATGGGTGCGCAAGCAGCTGGATGAAGCCGCCGCTGGCATTGCCGTGCCGCCGTCGCTGCGACACCGCCTGGTCTCCCAAGGTGTGTCCCCCGCAAAAGTGCCCCACGCCACGCTCATCGATCTCGCTCGAGCGGGCAGGGAGCTGATGGCGGAGAGCCCGGGAGAGGCCGGCGGTGTCTGGGAATATGCCGCCGAACGCGTCTCGGTTCAACGGGAGGCATTGGTGCGAATCCGCGAAGCAGGGTTGATCGACGCGCCCGACTTCGACCGCGAGTTGCGCATTATCGACGGCGAGCAGTTGGCCGTGGAAGCTTTGGCGCGCGATGGGAGCACCGGGGCATTACGATAGGTGCAGTTCACCACCTGTCAACGAGTAAGGAACCGACGATGTCTTCTAAGTACGACTCCCAAGGCGAGAACCAGTGGGCCACCAACTACCAACCCAGCACCGACTACCCTGCTGGGGGACCTACGCCGTCCAGCTTCCCCGGCGGCGGGTACGGTGCGCCCTACGGATATTCCCCAGCGGCCACCGGTGCGCCCCATTCCCGGGATGGTTTCTTCAAGGCGCTGTTCGACTTCAGCTTCAGCCGCTACATCACGGTTGATTTCGCCAAGGTGATCTACATCATCTTCATGGCGTTTATTGTGCTAACGTGGTTTATCGGCTTGTTTGTGTCGCTCGTTTCCTTCCAGGGAGGGGTGGGCGTGGGCATTTTCGCTTTCTTCGCCTACCTCATCTTCGGAACCATCTTCACCCTTTTCCAGCTCATCGGAGCTCGCCTCTTCTTGGAGTTCTTCGTGGCCAACATCAAGACGGCGCAAAACACCTCGATCATGTCCAACGACGTCGAGGCAAAGAACGGGGTTTAGCCCAAGAGCTTGTCGACGCTCCCGGGATCCGCATCGGAGAGCATCTGGCGGCACCGGTCATACTCGTCGGTGTCGCCAATTGCTTTGGAGGTCAGGGCGAGCAAGGCAATAGCCCTGAGTACGCCCAGGTTGGGCGTGTGGCTGGCCGGCACCGGTCCCCAGCCTTTCCAGCCGTTCGCGCGCAGTCGATCCAGGGAGCGATGGTAACCGGTGCGTGCGTAGGCGTAAGCGACGAGCACGTCGCCGTCTTTCAGCTCAGCGGCGGCCCGGGCAGCCCACACCGCGGGGGACTCGGGGTTTGTAAGCGCGGTGTCGCGGTCGAGAAGGTCCATGCCTTGGGCGGGATCCTCGGGCAGGTGGACAGGGGTCGGGGCGAGCATGTCGTCGAACTTCATGCCACCTAGGCTACCCGCGCGGCCGAATGTCAGGACCAGAACTCCGAGGCATTCAACCCGAAGGAGTACAACGCCCGGCGTAGGAGCGGCATGGACAGCCCGATCACGCTGGAAGGGTCGCCGTCGATGGAGTCGATGAACCAGCTGCCGAGGGCCTCCAGTGTGAAGGCGCCGGCGCACTCGAGGGGTTCACCGGATCGGGCGTAGGCCTCGATGTCGGCGTCGGAGACGTCACCGAACCGGATGCGAGTAGTCACTGTTTCCACGACCCACTGGCCCCGGTAATGCACGGCGTGGCCGGTGAGTAGCTGCGCCACCTTTCCGCGCTGAGAGCGCCAGCGGTTGACGGTGGCGTCCACGGTGTGCGGCTTGCCTTGGAGTGTGCCGTCGAGAAGCAGCATGGAGTCGCAGCCCACCACCACGTCGTCGGGGTAGAGCGGCGCGACGGTTTCGGCTTTCGCGCGGGCGAGAGCGGCGACAGTCTCCTCGGCCGGGCCGGCGGAGGCGCGGATGAGCGATTCCTCATCGATGTTGGCCGGGTGGAGAACGGGCGAGACCCCGCCGTTTTCCAGCAGCATGCGGCGCGACGGGGACTGGGAGGCGAGAACGAGGCGCATCTAGAAGTACGTGACGTTGGAGAACGCGCCGGGGTTGAAAATCGGCGCGCTGTGGCCCGGCGCATTGGGCGTCCCCCACAAGTTGCGCTCGCCAGGGGTTCGCGTGGCGGCCGCCGCGGCCTGGAGGTCGGCCAGCACCATCGTCAGCGCGGCGATTTCGTCCTCGGTGGGGTTGCCCTTGACTACCTTGATGTCCATTGCGAATGTCTCCTTAGAGCGGGATGTTGCCGTGCTTCTTGGCGGGCGGGTAGACGACCTTGCGCTCGAGCAGGCGCAGGCCCTCGAGGATCTGGGCGCGGGTGGCGGACGGCTCGATGACCGCGTCGACGAGGCCGCGCTCGGTGGCAATGTACGGGTTGAGGTTCTCGTCCGCGTAAGCGCCGGCGTCGGTGTCGAGGGCTGCGGCGGCGGTGGGGGCGTCGGCAAGCGCGATCTGCGCGGTCGGCCACGCGAACACCAAGTCGGCGCCGAGGTCTTTGGGCCCCATCAGCGTGTAGGAGGGGCCGATGGCCTTGCGGGTGACAACGGTAATCGTGCCGACCTGGGCCTCGGCGAACGCGTATGCCAGCGCTGCTGCGCGCGTGACAACACCTGCTTTTTCCTCGTCGACGGAGGGCACGAAACCGGGGGAGTCGACCAACATCACCACGGGCAGGTTGAACGCGTCGCAGGTGCGGATGAAGCGCGCGGCCTTGATGGAGGCGGCGGTGGTCAGACAGCCCGCCAGCACGGACGGCTGGTTGGCCACGATGCCCACGGCGCGCCCGCCGATGCGCGCGAAACCCGTGACGATGTTGTCCGCGTGCGCGGCACCGAGCTCCAGAAAGTCGCCGTCGGTCACTGCCGCGATGATGTCCTGCACGTCGTACGCGGCGCTTTCATCATCGGGCATGAACGCGTTGAGGTCGGTGTCGGCCGGCTCACCGGTCTCCCCTGCGGGGGAGGCGGCGCGGTTGTTCGTCGGCAAAAAGCCGATGACGTCGCGGGCGAGCTGCACCGCGTCCTGATCGGTGGAGGCGGTCAGCTGCGCGAGCCCCGTGGTCGCCGCATGCACGGCCGCCCCGCCGATCGACTGCGCGGTCGCGTCCGAACCGGAGACCTTGCTCACCACGTCCGGGTCCGCCAGGTGCAGCGTGGCTCGATCGACCATGATCGCCAGGTCCGCGAGCGGCACGCTTAGCGACGCTAATGACGACGTCGGCCCAGCCACCACGGCGATTTGGGGGATCAGGCCCGAGGCCGTCGTAGCCGCGCGCAAGATTTTCGCCTGCATCGCGGCGGTGACGATGCCCTCCGCCACGCGCGGCCCGGCGGAGTCATAGATGCCCACCAGTGGGACGCCGGTCTTGGTGGCCAGGTCATAAATCTTGAGGATCTTCTCCGCGTGGACCTCGCCCAAGGCCCCGTCGAAGATGGTCGGATCCTGGGAGAACACGCAGACCCGGCGGCCGTCGACAAGCCCGTAGCCCGTGACCACGCCGTCGGTGGCGGGCTTGGTCTTGTCCATCTTGTATACCTCGACCCGGTGGCGAGCGAGGGCGTCGGTTTCAACGAAGCTGCCGGCGTCGAGGAGCTTCTCCACACGCTCCCGCGCGGTTGACCGCCCCGCGGCGTGGATCTCGTCGACGGCGTCGTGCCCGACCGGTGCGTGGGCCTCCTCCAAGCGGTTGCGAAGATCGTGGAGACGGCCCGCGGTCGTGGTCATATCCGGTTTCGTTGAACTCATAGCGCCCCAGTCTAACTATCTAATTCCCTGTCAGGTGAACGGCCATAGTGTGTATCGGTTTGCGGGCGAAAGTGTTTCACTCCGGGCCGGGAAGTTTCGTGTTAACTGGGTCATGTATAAGACATCGCTTACGAATTGAGGTTTCTCCCATGAAGATCGCCGTTACTGGCGCGTCCGGCAACGTCGGAACCGCCGTCCTGCGTGCCCTGCACGCGGATGACACTGTGACCGACATCGTCGGCATTTCCCGCCGCGTTCCTTCCCCCGAAGCGGAGCCCTACGCGGGCGTCGAGTGGCACAGCATCGATGTCGGGGCCGCCACCACGGCCGATGACGCAGTTCCCGCGCTGACACGCGCATTCGAGGGCGCGGACACCGTTATCCACCTCGCCTGGATCATCTTCCCCAACCACGACCGGGGCCTGTTGCGCCGGGTCAACGTCGACGGCACCCAGCACGTGCTCGACGCCTGCGCGGCCGCGGGCGTGAAACACGTCGTAGTCGCCTCCTCCATCGGCGCCTACAGTTCGGACCCTGCGCGCAAGGACGTTGACGGCCCGGAGGACACCCCGCCGTTGCGCTCCGAGGACTTCGAGGCCCGCGGCATCGAGAGCTCCCATTACAGCGAGGACAAAGGTGCCGTCGAGGAACTTCTCGACGCCTTCGAGGCCGCGCACCCGGACATCAGCGTCGCGCGTCTGCGCCCGGGTCTGATCTTCCAGGCGGACGCCGCCTCCGAGATCCAGCGCTTCTTCCTCGGCTCCGCCGTGCCGGTGGGCCTGTTGGGCAAGGGCAAGCTGCCAGTGGTGCCGCTGCCGCGCGGCCTGAGGGCTCAGGCGGTGCACTCGGACGACATCGCCCAGGCCTACCGCCTCGCGGCGATCAAGCGCGCAACCGGTGCCTTCAACATCTGCGCCGACGACGTTTTGTACCCCAAGGACTTCGCCGAGCTTCTCGGTACCGGCCGCTTCCTCGAGCTGCCGCCCGTCGCCGTGCGCGCCGCAGTCACCGCGGCGCACCGTGCGGGTTCCCTGCCGACCGACGCGGGTTGGGTGGATATGGCCCTCGGCGTGCCAATGATGGACACCACCCGGGCCAAGACCGAGTTGGGGTGGGAGCCGCGGCGCAGTGCCAAGGACTCCTTGCGCGAGCTCCTTGACGCCATGATCGAAGGCACCGGCCACAACTCGCCGAGCCTGTGGGCCGAGGATGAGACCTCCAAGGTCTTGCCGCGTCTCGATCTGACCGTAGAGGAGACGGGGCAGGTCGCGGACGAGGGGCTGCAGGTGTCGGGCGATATCGACGCTGAGCTGCTCGAGGACTACCTGGCCAACCACCTCACCGGTGCCCGCGGTGCGGTGGAGCGCCTCGACATGATGACCCTGAACTACCAGGACACCCCCGTGTTTCCGCAGATCGCCCGCGTCGCCCGCGAGATCCGCGCGGACCGCGACTTCCTGGAGTACGTGGCCCGCAGCTTCGGCTTCGATCCGAAGCCCGCGCAGGGCGCTGCCGCGTGGGTTGGCGAGCGGTTCGGCCGCCTCAAGCCCAACGGCCGGGTCGTCGAGCGCTCGCCCATGGCGCTCCTCCTCGAGTCCGAGCTGCTCCGCTCCGCCGTGGCGGGCAAGATCGGCGGCTGGGAGACGCTGCGGGACAACGCCTCCCACCTCGGCATCGCGCCTGAGGTGTTCGACGAGCTAATCGACGTCGCGCGTGGTCAACTCGCGCTGATCACCGAGATCCACGACTACGCGGCCGCCACGGCATTTCGCGAGGACCGCGACACGTTCAAAGGGGAGTAGTCGAACCCAGTTCCAATGTCAGGACACATGTGTTCGACTATTCGGGGTGGGTTGTCGGGCCCAGCTTCTACGGTGTTCCCATGACCAGCGCCACGAAGCCCACCGCCGTAATCCACTTCCTCGACCGCCATTTGGATCGCCAGCGCGATTTGATTGTCACCGCCGCCGTCGACGGTGAAGTGGTCTATTCCAACAGTCAGCCCGTGTCGTCGAGGTTTGAGGTCCTGAGCTGGCTTATCGAAGCGGTCAATGAAACGTGGAAATACCAACGTGGCGGCATGACTCTCTACATCGCCGACGCCACCATCCGCAGTTTGCTTACCAACGCCCTCCAACCGCCCCGGCCTCGACGTCCGCAGCGTCGTCACCGGTGCCGCCATGCGTGCGACGTGGGAGGCCGCCCGGGTCGCCCAAGCCCACGTGGTGCACGGCCCCGCCGAGGGTGAGGTGCCTGCTGCGAAAGTGCGCCGAGTGTACGCCACAGACGCGTCGAAGCAGAAGCGCGACAGCCTCATCGGTATTGCGGCAGTGGACTCGACCGGCAAGATTCAGATCGGACAGGTCCATGCCAAAACGGTCTTGGAGGGGGAGTTCGCGGCCATCGCGATGGTTCTGCGTCGCCTGAAGAGCAGTAAGACAGCGCGTGAGGTGGACATCCTCACCGATTCCTTAACCGCGGCGCGAGCCACGAACTCGTCGACCCCGCGACCGTTCGCAGGGGAATTCGAGAGAAGCTGCGTGGCTGAGCTTGACAAGGTTCGCGCCCGCGGCATCGACGTCCGCGTGAGTTGGGTCCGCGGACATGACGGCAACGCGCTCAACGAGCTGGCAGACCGCGCCGCCGTCACCGCCCGTCGCTGCGGTCAGTGGGGTCATTCACCCACGGCACTGGTGGCCAACATTCGCGCCGACCTCCGCGAGCTACTCGCCGCCGTCGACCCGCACGACTTCGTGCCTGCTACGCCGCTGCCGTCCCAGGCAACTGCTGCGGCGTAGCAGCTGGCGCACCGTGAAACTTAGCGGTCCCAGACGCGGTGCGAGGCGAGCAGTTCCGTGACGGGGCCGACAGCCTTGTCAGCGGAATCGACGGTGACGATACCCGGCTGGTCAACGGGGATACGAGAGCCCTCGAGCGCGACCTTGCCGTCCTTGCCGACGACGATAATTGCCTTCTTGTGGCGCTCGAACTCGCCGAGCATGGTCACGACCTCGGGGGTCATGGGCGGGCTGACCACCACAGCAGCGTCGAACTCGATGGAGCGCGCCGTGAGGTAGGTGCGCGAGACGGATACGGAAGACCCGTCCAGCGACAGGGTGCCGCCCTTGTCGGAGACGAGAAGCGGGGTGGCGCCGGCGTCGAAGAGCTCGGTCAGCAGTGCTCCCACACCGTCGAGCTTGCCGGTGGAGCTGACGAGCACGGCGACCTGGCGGCCGTCGATGGGCCAGGTCTGGCCGAGCTGGGACAGCGCCGGGGAGGGCTCCACAGAGGCGACCTCGACCTTGGCGGGGTGAGGCAGGCCGAGGTTGTCGGCGACGGTCTCGGCAAGGCCCTGGTCCACGTGCGCGAGAACGTCGAGGTAGCGCAGCTTCACGGACTCCTCGTAGCACTTGCCCAGCTCGAAGGAGAATCCGCCGGCGAGGTGCTCCTTCTCCACATCGGTCAGGGAGAGGTAGAACATGCGCGGCTGCGTGAAGTGATCCTCGAACGAGGTCGGGTTAGCGCGCGTGATGGTTCCTTCGACGGGCTGGGGGACGTCGATAAGCGCACCCTGCTCGACCGTCGCCTCGGTCGGGTTGCCCGCGTCAAGCGTGTTCGGCTTGTACGGGGCCACGCCGGTGTGCGCGCCCTGCTGGTACATGCCGTCGCGCAGCATGTCGTTGACGGGGGCGTGCGGGCGGTTGATCGGCAGCTGGGCGAAGTTCGGTCCGCCCAGGCGGCTGATCTGCGTGTCCAGGTAGGAGAACAGCCGGCCCTGGAGCAGCGGGTCGTTGGTCACGTCGATGCCCGGCACGAGATGACCCGGGTGGAAGGCGACCTGCTCGGTTTCCTCGAAGTAGTTGCCCGGGTTCTTGTTCAGGGTCAGCGTGCCGATGATCTCGACCGGGGCGAGCTCCTCGGGGACGATCTTCGTGGGGTCGAGCAGGTCGATGCCCTCGAACATCTGGTCCTTGGTGTCCGGGAAAACCTGCACACCCATGTCCCACTCGGGGAAGGCGCCGGCCTCGATGGCGTCGGCGAGGTCGCGGCGGTGGAAGTCTGGGTCGACGCCGCCGGCGATCTGGGCCTCCTCCCACACCTGGGAGTGCACGCCGAGGCGCGGCTTGAAATGGAACTTCACCAGCGTGGTTTCACCTTCATTGTTGATGAAGCGGAAGGTGTGGATTCCGAAGGCCTGCATCATGCGGTAGGAGCGCGGGATGCCGCGGTCCGACATGTTCCAGAAGGTGTGGTGGGTGGCCTCAGTGTGCTGGCCGACGAAGTCCCAGAACGTGTCGTGCGCGCTCTGCGCCTGCGGGATCTCGCGGTCCGGGTGCGGCTTGGCGGCGTGGATGACATCGGGGAACTTGATGCCGTCCTGGATGAAGAACACCGGGATGTTGTTGCCCACCAGGTCCCAGGTGCCTTCCTCGGTGTAGAACTTGATGGCGGTGCCGCGGGTGTCGCGCACCGTGTCGGCGGAGCCGCGCGAGCCCAGCACCGTCGAGATGCGCATGAACACCGGGGTCTCCTTGCCCTCCGCGAACAGGCCGGCCTTGGTGATCTTCGCGGCCTTTCCGTTGGATTTGAACACGCCGTGGGCGCCCGCACCGCGGGCGTGGACGACGCGCTCCGGGATGCGCTCGTGGTCGAAGTGGGTGATCTTCTCGCGGAAGTGGTGGTCCTGCATGAGCAGCGGGCCGCGCTCGCCCGCGCGCAGGGAGTGGCTGGTCTCGCTCAGGCGCGCGCCCTGGGCGGTGGTGAGGAACTCGCCCTGCTGTGCGCGGGGGTCAGGCTCGCCAGCACCGATGTGGAACGGGCAACCGGTGGGGGAGTAAGCGGCGGGCGGCTGCTGGTCGGCCTTGGGGGTCGGCGCGGTAGTAGGCTCCGTTGGTTCAGAACCGGTCGGGGTGTGGTTTCCCGGGGCTCCGGGAGCTACGTCATCCTGCGGGGAAGCTGCGGGCTGGTTGTTCTTCTTGTCTGCCATTAGCTCTACCTATCCACTCGGGGTTATGGGTTACTGCCTCGATGGTAGAGACGCGCCACGACAGTCACCCCCGCGCGGGGGTCACCAGCTGGGGCCGCGCCGGATCCGGATCGGACCCTTCGCTGTTTCCGCGTCCACCACATCATCGCCCTGCGTGGCAACCACGGTTCCGTCCTCGGCCAAATGGGCCGCTGCCGCGCGTACGGCCGGCATCAGCTCGCGCCAGTTCTCATCACCCAGCTCGCGGGCCACGTCGGAAGGGCAGATCGAGGTCTCGGGGGCTCGAGCGGCAAGCTTATCGACGACCCCCCGGCGCAGCTCTTCTACCGACACCATCAGGAGTGTCCCCTGTGGATACCCCACGCCGCGCGGATGAGCGGGATTTGCAGGGGGATCCTCGCCAACGATATGACCTGCAGGTACCACGGCTTACGCCGCCACAGCCACGCCATATAAATGTTCGCCGGCCACACGGCGGCGAACAGCCCGGCGGCGGCGAGACCGCCGGTGGCCTTGGTGCGCTTGCTGGCCAGCAGTGCGGCCGATGCCAACTCCGCCACGCCGGAGGCGTAGGTGTACGTCCTTGGTTCACCCGGCAGCTGTGGCGGCACGATGCTGTCGAAGGGTTCGGGTTTGACGAAGTGGAGCACACCGGCGGTAGCCAAGACCGGGACGAGGGATTTTTGGAGGCGGTTCATTGTGCCGAGCGTAGCGGGTTTGGTCACCGGGGATGCGCACAATCGTTCTATGGCGGGGTGCTGTTGCAAAGTTGGGCGGAGAGCCGAGACGACCCAGTTTCTCATTTCCTGATGGCCGCTGCGTGCCGGCGTTCTCAGGCCGTCTCGAAGACCCGGTTGACGATCACCGCGTCCGGATTGGGGTGCCCATAAGCAAACATCGTGCCCTGACCTTTCCGCAATGAGTGCATCGCTTCCATCCCTTTCAACGTCCGGTAGGCAGACGTCCGATTTTTGAACGCCCCCTTCGGTCCCAGGATTCGTTTCAACCGGCCATGATCTCCCTCGAGAACGTTGTTCAGGTATTTCACCTGCCGGTGCTCCACCGTCTGAGGGCAGATTCCCTCTGACTTCAGCTCGGATATTGCCTTGGCCAGAGCTGGTGCCTTGTCGGTGTTGATGACCCGCGGGGACCCGGCTGTCGTATTCGATCGCAGCGTCTTGGCCAGGAAACGCTTGGCCGCCGCGACATTGCGCTTCGGAGAGAGATAAAAGTCCAGGGTCTGCCCACCGGCGGTAATAGCCCGGTAGAGATAGCACCACGTGCCGCCGACCCGGATATAGGTCTCATCCACCCGCCAGGACCGAGCCTGCCAGTCGGGTACCTGCCGGTACCACCGAGTGTGCTTATCCAGCTCAGGGGCGTATTTCTGCACCCAGCGGTAGATCGTGGTGTGATCGACTGGCACACCCCGCTCGGTCATCATTTCTTCGAGATCGCGGTAGCTCACCCCGTAGCGGCAGTACCACCGCACCGCCCACAGGATGATGTCACGGGGGAAATGCCGACCGGAGAAGATGCCCATGGCTCTGATTATTTCACGCCGGTCTTTCTACTGCCCCAACTTTGCAACAGCACCGTCTACGGAGACTGCGTCGAATCCCTGGGTACCGAAGAGGGTGATGGCGCCGTTGAGGACTTCCTCCTCGTTGAACTCTCGTGGTCTTCCCATATGTTTAAGAATAAACGTTACAGAACGAAATGTCCATAACATTTTTCTCAAGGTTTGGAGGTTTTTGTCGCTTTGTGGTGTGCGCGGGCGAGACGGTGTCGCCCGCGTTCCTCAGGATACCCGGGGATGCTTCCCTAGGTAGTTGTGAGCGCTCTTCGAAATGTAGCTCACTGGCGCTCTTTGAAATGTAGCCCAGTGTGGTCGTTGTTATTGTGCCTGATGTGGGGTTGGTGAGGGGGTTGTTGGTGCGGGTATTTCGCGTCCTTTGATGCGGTGGCTTACTCCTCGGTGTTGAAAGATTTTGGCGTGGTGGACGATGCGGTCGACCATGGCGGTGGCTACTGTGATGTCGCCGAAGCATTGCGCCCATTGGGAAAACGCTAGGTTTGAGGTCACGATGATGGAGCCGTGTTCGTAGCGTTTGGAGACGAGTTGGAAAAACAGGTTCGCCGCGTCAGCTTCGACGGGAATGGAGCCGAGTTCGTCGATGATGAGCAGGTGGTAGCGGTTTAATCGTTTCAGCAGCGTTTCGAGTTTGCCGGTGTTGTGGGCTTCGGTGAGGGTGTTTATCCACCCGGCGGCGGTGTCGAAGAGGACGCGATAGCCTTGCTGCGCTGCTGTGATGCCAAGTGCGGTGGCGAGGTGGGTTTTGCCGGTTCCGGGTGGGCCGAGCAGGACGACGTTTTCAGCTGTGGCGACCCAGGCCCCGGTTTCAAGGCGTGCGATTTCAGTGCGGTCAATACTGGGTTGTGCGGTGAAGTCGAAGTTGGCGATGGTTTTCACGGCCGGAAAGCCGGCGCGTTTGACGCGTAATGATGCTCCGGATTCCGCGCGGGCGGTCGCTTCGACGGATAGCACGGCGGCGAGGTACTCCTCGAATGTCCAGGATTGGCTACGTGCTTGATTGGCGATGGTTGAGTAGACGTTGTCGATGCGTGGGGCTTTCAACTCCCGTGCGAGGTGACTAATTGCCGCCGCGGTGTCGTGGGCGCTGGTGCGGGTCATAGGAAAGAGCTCTCCTTGAAGTTTGTGGGGCGTTGAGGCCGTGTTAGGCGATGTGGTCGTAGATGGATAGGTCAGCGATGTCAACAGCGGTATCTGGCTGGAATCTCTCGCTCGCCGTAGCTAGGTCGCGGCGCATGGCGCGGGCAGTTTGGGTGTGGGCGGGGTCGGTGATGACCTTGTGCTGGCCCCAGTGGCGTGGGTGCACCGCGGCGGGTTCACCGTGTGGCCCGGTCACGGCGATTTCATCAAGCGTGCTGCGCACAGTGACTAGTCGGTCAATGAATGTCGGATCCACGCTGTACTGGTTGGTGTCAACGGTGACGTAGTAGTTACGCGGCAGGCGCACCGCGGGCCTGACACCGAACACCGGCGGATACTGAAGCGTCCTGGGTTTAGTTCCGCTTCTTTTACGGCCCTGTGTTGATGGGCTCGGTGAGATAGTACTCGGTTTCTACTTCCTGTGGGGTGGCGTAGTCCAATGCTTCGTGAAGTCGCTTAGTGTTCCACCAATGCACCCACCGCAAGGTGGCCAGTTCGACTTCTCCGACCGACGTCCACGGGCCCTGGGCATGAATCAGTTCAGCCTTGTAGAGACCGTTGACTGTTTCGGCTAGTGCATTGTCGTAAGAATCGCCGACTGTTCCCACACTCGGGCGGATTCCTGACTCAGCTAGCGCAGTGGAATACTTCAGTGACACATACTGGCTGCCCCGATCGCTGTGGTGAATTAGCTGGTTTCCATGGATTCGCCCTGCAGTCGTTAACGCATGCTCCAAAGCCTCCATCGGCAGCGCGTTGGTGCGCATTGTCGAGCGTGTAGCGACACCAACAATTTTTCGGCTGAATACATCCACGACAAACGCTGTATAAGCGAATCCTGACAGGGTGCGAACGTAGGTAATGTCGGCAACCCAAAGCCTGCCTGGTGCCTGCGCACGGAAGTTTCGGCGCACAAGGTCCGGGCGATGATCCGGTGTCTTCGGGCTGATCGTAGTTAGTGGGGTTCGCCCACGTCTGCGGCCAGAAACGCCTGCGAGTTTCATCAGACGTGCGGTCTTGTCGCGACCAATATGAACGCCTTCACGGTTCATCGCGTGCCACATTTTGCGGATGCCGTAGACCGAGAAATTCTCCGCATGCACACGCTGTATCTCTGGGATGAGCAGGCTATCGCTTAAGGCCCTTGCACTGGGAACACGAGTGGTCGCCTTGCGGTAGCCACGAGAGGTGATGAATCCACGATCTGCCTGTTTTAGAACTCTGCAGATGGCCTCGACCCCAAATTGATCTTTGTACGCGTCGATGTAGGAGATCATTTGGTCGTGGGTCGGTCGAGTTCCGCCGCGAAAAAAGCCGAAGCTGTCTTAAGAATCCCGTTTGCTCGTTTCAGTTCGCGGTTTTCACGACGCAGACGCCTGAGTTCTTCTTCCATTGTTTCGCCGCCTGAAGCGTCAGAATTATCGCGTACTGAAGCGCTGTCACGGTACCAAGCCCGCAACGTGTGGTGGGATACACCAAGCAGCTCACCGACCTCCGTGTAGGCGCGTTGCAGTGAGCAAGACTCCAGGCGGACCATTTCGATGATCTGATGGACCGCCTTCTCCTTGAACTCGACGGAATACTTTCTAGGCATAGTTCAATCCTTCCTTAGCTGAGGTAGGAACTAAACCCAGGACGCTTCATACGGTGGCAAGGGGCGCATCGCCCGCTGATCAGCTGCGAACAAGTCCGCCGGTGTGGCCTTCAACGTGGTGTGAACGCGTGCGTTGGCGATTGTGGTGAACCACTCATCAAGTTGGGCTTGCACATCCACCGGGTCGCTGAACCGGCGCCCGGGGAAGAAGGAACGCTTCATGTACCCGTTGGTGCGCTCGACGATGCCTTTAGATTCCGGGTCCCGCGGTGGGGTCTGAACGATTCTGCAGCCCAGCGCCCCGCCGAATGCGGCAACAGGCTCGCACAGCTTCGCCTTGCCAATCCCGGACTCGTGATCCCACACGAGCCGATCTGGTACCGCTTGGAAATCACGTGTTATCAACTGCCACATCCCGGCGATCAAGTCATCAGTCGTGCGCGAGGGAAGCACACACGCCGCAGCGAAACGAGAATGCGAGGCTGCCATCACCAACACCGGCAACGCGCGGTAGACCCCATCAGCATCAGGTAGTCCACCCGGTGCAAAAGTGAGATCACATTGGATCTCACGCCCCGGGGCGTGAGTAAGGGTATCGACTGGGTCGGCGGGCATATACTCAGGCCGGATCCTGGCAACGTGTTTGCGAAACCATGAATCCGAGCCTGTCCAGCCCACTCGCTGAGCCAACACCTTGGCATTAAGCTGCGGTGTTTCCGCGAGAAGTTCCCTGACCTGCGATTCAAACGGATCGAAACTCGTGCCTTTGGCATCCCGTGGCTTGTAACAAGGCGGCGAATCTGAAGCCAAAGCCTTCTCCACCGTCTTCTTCGCACAGCCCACTTCGGCCGCGATCTTCCTCAATGACAGACCCTGCCCACGCAGGTATCGGATCTGCACCCATTCCTCCAATGAAATCACCCATCCAATCTTTTCCGGGTGGGCTACTTTTCGAGGAGCGTTTTGGGCTACTTTTCAAAGAGCGCTGACAGTAGTGGACACCGGGGTGGTGGGAGTAAGGGCTGGATGCTGAGGCTAACGCCAACAAGTTAGAGTGGCTATATGTCGTTGGGTTTGACGGCTGCTGCCGATTTCCATTCGTCGAGTTCGCACGCCATACGTGAGTTTGAGGGGCAGTCGCGCCCGGGACACTATTTTGAGTCTAAGGCTGAACGCTTGCTTGATGAAGATCTACCGGCGCTTTCAGTACGCCTTCCGAACGCTTCGGAAGGCATCGCCTTTGTTCGAGAGTTTGTGGGGGGGCGCGGTGTGGCTGATGCGGTCGCCATCACCGGGTGGCATGCCACAACTCAAAATCGTGTGAAACTCGGTCTGCCGCCCCTCCTTAGCGAAACTGATTGCGCAATTGTTGCGGCGCTATCATCGAACCAGACGCGAACAATCACCACGTTGGCGCGTAAAACCGGGATAAGTGAGAACCAGCTGGTCAGGCGTATTCGGCAGCTCACGACCGGTGGTTACGTTCAAGTTTCCGGTTCGGGTTATCGACGAGTGCGAGGATTAGAGCCAATCGGCCGAGCGTACGCGCTTGAGGCCAAAGTTAGTGACTGGCGGCAGGGGGTCAGTCAAGCCTTGCGCTACTCCACGTGGTGCGATGGAGCCGCTGTCGTATTGCTAAAAGACCCGCGGAACCTAGACGAGGTAAAAAATCACTGCTCTGCATTGGGCTTGGGACTCGCTGCGAATGGACGTTGGATAAGAAGGCCACGCATTGGTCGTCCAAATCCAGGCCTTCGGCTCGCTATGTCAGAGCAGTTCGTTCGACAGGTTATGGATTCAGAATCCTTCTAAAGCTGCGTACGTTTCTAGAATCTTGTATGGATTTATCGCCCAAGCCTCTTTGTCCGACTCGCGCACAATACGTGGCAGGGCAGGGATAAGGGCATCGAAGTCCTGTGCTGCAGTCGCATACCGGTGTCGAAGTGTATCGATTCGCTCTTGGCGGGTAGCGCCTATTGGGGCCACATCCATTACTGCATGTCGGAGCTGTTGGAGGTGATGCATTCGTTCTACATTGTCGGTGGGAGGCATCGGACCTCCTCGCATTCTTTCAGCCTGGGATGTATCCCAGCGGGTAATCGCATCGGCGGTATCACGCCGTAGGACCGCGTTGAGCCCACCGTGCGTTACGTACGAAGCGGATATTCGGGGACTGTCATCGGAATTCTCCCGATAGGAAAGAGGGTCGAAGGTTCTTTGACCTCGGTCCCAGCCGCTCCCAAGGGTGTCGGCACCTGCAGCGATCGCGGGGAGACCCGCAAAGTCACTAAAGGCCAAGATTACACGTGATCGCAGGGAGAGTGAGTGAACTGTACGGCATAGGCCGGCGAACGCCGCTGTGTCCGTCAGATCAGGAACTTGCCCTGCGACGATTTCGTTTGCCACGGTAATCATCCATACTGGGGCGCGAAGGGATGAAAGGGTGCCGACGTAGGCATCCAGATGGGGGCCAGAGGACCAAAAGGCTCGTGTTCCCACCAGTGACTGCCAAGCACCCTTGTCTAGTCCTCGTGCGACGCGAGCCATGTCGAGCGCGCGGGATGAATCGGTGGAGCGGGGCGCCTGAAGCTGCAAGGTTGGGGCCAGGTGAGGGGCACCGATTTGACTCTGGTACTCGAAAACCCGCTCTATGTGTGCGACCTGAGCAGTTGTGTTATCGAGACATGTCCCGGTTGGCCCCCATAGATCCCATGCGTCATAGAATCCAGTTTTATTGGTGCCTGGTAAGAACCGTGCATGGGTCATAGGGTCGAAAATTACTTCGCCACCCGCCGCACACACGTCTTTCGAGAGCTCTGAAGCGCTTGGATGGCGCGGCACTGTAACACGAGGTGTCGCAAATGGCGACAAAATGACACCGTCTGCATATCCATTGGTAATTGCTTCTACGGCCCATTTTCGATGGCCATTGCGCCTGCCGTCATGGATTAGAACGCCGCTCATCGGTTTGACTCCATTTTTTCGATTTCCGTCAAGAGCTCTGCCCCGTCTAGAAAGCGGCGGGCAGGCTGCCGGTTAAGGCAGCGGTCGATAATTTCGCCGAGATCGGGAGAGATATCTGGGCGGATCGTCGAGATCGGAGGGGCTTGCTGCTCAATCAATGCGCGATCATAGGTTTGGGGGTCACAGGGTGGGTCAATAGGAAACTGGCCGGTTAAGGCGAAGAAAGAAAGGATGCCTAGGGAGAACACATCACTGGCAGGAACTGGATCTCCGCCAGGGACATGCTCCGGGGAACGCCACCCCGGAGTGCCCGGTTGATATGCTCCCGTGAGAGCGGTTTTCTCAAGATGTCGTGCGAGTCCAGGGTCCATTAACATGAAATGACCGTTGGACGTGCGGCGTATATTTCCCGGTGACAAGTCGCGATGGACAACCTCGAGTTCGTGACATGCGGCGAGGGCTTCTGCTACATCATGCATAAGTAGCCAAACATCGTCTTCCGCCCACTTCGACTTGAGAGACGCACTCAGATCATTGCCGTCTAGGTACTCCTCGGCCCAGCAGACAGCTTTCACTGGATCGCCAATTTCAACGGCATCGGTGAGTACCTTGACCACCCGGTTGGATTCCACTGCGGATAAGAGCTCCACTTCGCGATGGGCTCGCTGTAAAGTAATGTCTCCGTTTGCCCCTGGTTCGATAAAAACGATTTTGGCTACTGCCTTCGCACCGCCTATCATGCCCTTCAGGACGAGCTTTTGCCCACCCTGTGTGAGCGGTTCTGAGTTCTCAAAGCCGAGAGCCGCGTCGACTTCATGGATTACCTGGGATACGTCCATGCTTCCATTCCTTGGTGTGGGATCCGCTACCGCGCTCCTGTTTGATGCTCCCCGGATATCGTTTCCGCTCGACGAGTGATCATGCTTAAAGCTGTGAAGATTCAAAGATGGGTCTGATTTTACCTAGTGTACATGCTTGGAAGGGCTGAGATTGCGGATAAATCACAGGCAGGTGATTAAGGCGCATTTTATGGCGATGACACTTCCACCTCGACTACATGCAACTTTCTGCCGCGGTGTCGGAGAATCCCCCGGTTGATCCTGACTGGGCTCTCGTTGTCACCGACTCCCGGGAGTTACTCGGTGATGCTGGCGAAAAAGTGGGCGGAAGGATCCGGGAAGGACACACAACTGTTCTACGGTTCGAGCGGCGACGGCACCGCCGGTTTCATCTCCCTGGCCGCCTCACGTTGTTGGCAATCTGTGTCATCCTCATCGTCGCTATTGTCGGTAAGCGTTCGAGCCTGCAGTGCTTCTTCTCCCCGCTGCACCTGCTGGGCAAGTTGCGATCGGATGGTCGAGTTCTAGTTAGTGGTGTATCTGTCCTTTCGATCTGACGCGGTTTAGCGAAAATACAGAAACGAAGGCAAGGAATGTAAAAGCGAAGACTAGCCCTGCAAGCAGTGGATATCCGATCATGGTCACTAAGATGCCAGACAGGATAGAGCTCACGCCCGCTGCAATGTTTATGGTCAGATCCAGTCTGCCCTGGAGCGCCATTCGTTGGTTTGTGTCATCAATCTTAGAGGCAAGGGTGGAGGAAATTATCATACCTACCGACCAAAATACTCCGACTCCAAAGAGACCCACAGTAAACAGGATAAAAGAGTTATGCAGAAAAACTAAGAGGAAAATCGAGATTAGAAAGGCGGTTGCTCCCCACGTAATCGTCTTTCTGAGTCCGAACCGATTAAGGCTAGAGCTCACAAAAGGTCCGGTAGCATACATGCCGAGTAGGTGAGCTGTCATCACGATTCCAGATCTAGATGGACCAAAAACTCTATCTGTGTAAATGGGTGCCATTGTCATCAGGCTAATCATTGATGCGTGGGCAATGATTCCGGCGGCGAATATAAAAACATAAGATTGCTTCCATATGAGACGTCCTGATTCTGAAGAGGCAGTCGAGCGTGGGGTCCCCGATGTGTAGCTCTGGCGCCTTTCAAAAGATAGGACCAGTAGTCCAACCATGAAGGTTAGAGCAGACCCGACGAATGCCCACTCCATCGGTGATTCGATGTTTAGAGAGATGAGGCCATATATATTTGGTCCTATTACAGAGCCTATCGCGGAGCCGAAAAGTACTATGCCAATTGCAGATGTGGCCTGTTGATTTTGCCCGACTTTCTCAGTGGCTGTAAAGCGAGAGATAAGTGCGCTTACCGTGCCTCCCCCAAGGAGAAATAATCCAACGAAGAGAAGCCATCCGCTGGAGCCTTTAGTAGAGATGGCAAAGTGTGCAACGAGGGATCCTAGTGCAGCCACACCAATGGTGCATCGTAGTGCAAACAGCCTATCCTTGAGGATGCTGATTCTCGTTGCCGTTATGGTAATGAATGTGGCGCCCAAGATGGTGCTTGTCTGGGCTAGTCCGCCCAATGATTCCTTGCCTGTAACCTCAACGGCTGCAAGTGCGGTGATAGTAAGATTTAGTCCCACCGCGGCGGATATGCAGATTTGGGTGGCAACTATCGGCCAGATTAACCCAAGGGTGCTTTTCGTCGAACTTTTCGGAGGTTTGATCAAGGCAGTTTGATTTCTTCATAGTAGAAGGGAGCTTCATCGCCCCTTACAAACCATGCTTTATAGCGCTCTGGCTCTTGAAAAACAATAGCCTCATATTCCGTTACGATGGAGCCATCTAGACGGACGATCGCGGTGCCATGCCAGGGGGAAATCACAGTTTTGGCATCGCGCATAATGGGAGAGTATTGATCTGGCTTAGGGTGGACTGTTCCGCGGATAGCATCTGGGAATGCGGTCATCACCAGATCGAGTCTACGCATAATAGTCAGAAGCACGGTGTATTCGAACGCGGCGTGCTCTGCCCTCTTGAGAAGGGCCTTTTCTGCGCGAATGAAGAAACTATCTAGGTCAACATTCTTGTAAGACCCACTCTTGTACATCTCAATCAGAGCTACAGTTATGGGAGTGGTTTCAACCCCCTGGCGAAGGGCGGCAATTAGATCTTGCCTGGAGGGAAGATCGTGATCATTCCACTGACTCGAAACGTGCTCTCTTACTTCTGCTTCGATCGCAGCGACTTCATCCTTTCGTTCTTGGTAGATGGGCCACATATCGATAGTTCGCAGAGAATTTTCTGCTTCAAGTGCTGAAATCTGCCGGTTTAGGTTCTCCTCGTAGGGGACAGCTTCATTGTGGGCGTACCCGTAGAAAGGTCGATAAATTGTTCCGTCAAGAATGAGCGTAAACAGTAGTCCCGGTGGATACACTTCCCTCACGGTATCTGAAATATCTAAGAGATGGAGAAGAGCATACATTTCACCTAAGTCGGGAGCTACTCGCTTATGAGCTGCAGGATTATGTGGGCGACCCGCAAATGAAGGGATGACAATTTCTATGGGGACCCCATTGCTTATTGCAGTTTCGATTTTGGCACGGTTCGTTACTCCATCATGGAGAAGGTTGCCTTTCGGCCCTTTTAGAAACCTTTCGTGCTCCATGATCATAATGATGTCGTCGACAGTATTTCCTGAAAAACTGCTTCTTACATCCGAAAGGACAGCTGCCTTTCGGGAGTAGTTCTCCTTGAATTTCTCAGTGTCGAATGTTTCGAGCACGGCCGAGTCGGGTCGGGTCCATCTCTCAGTCGCTTCGATGCACTTCCAGGGGTCCGTAAGCCAATTGGTGGGGGTGAAAGAAATATGAAAAAACTCTTCAGAGAGTTTCACATTAGAGAAGTTTGACTTATCCATTCGGTAGCCTCCCACAAATGGAGTTGTGGCGTGATTTTTGCTTGGGAAAATTGGGGTCATGTGTTATTCTACGCAGTTCCGCAGTCGGTCGTCGACCTCCCCGGATCTGTGGGATTGTGCCAGTTTTCTTTGGGCTGGAGAGATTTAGTGCCAGATCCCGTTGCTCACTAGGTGAAACGAAGCTCCCAGGTTGGCAGCAAATACGCCGTCCACATTTGGGTTGTCACCTATGACTATTGTTTGTTTCCCTGCGGGTATCCCAAGAACGTCTGCGAATAAGAGACTTGGTTTTCCAATAATTTTGGCGCCTTGCAGTAGTTCTTCGTCTTGAAGCAGGGCGCCCAATCCCGGGATATATCCCGTTGAGCGACTAATTTTTTGATCCCCATTTGTTACCCACAATTCAGCGGGTGGGTTGCTTCGTAACAATTTTATAGTTTCAAGTGCGCCATCAGCGTATCCCAGGATGACAGGGATGGTATCTCGCGGATGGGTAATGGAATATCCAGCTGAGCGTATTGCATCGTGAACGGCCGGGTTGGATGTGGGGCTGGATACATGCTTTTTGTCTGTATGCATCAGGGCTAGAGCTCTTGGTATTAAATCCAAGGTCGTTGCGCATTGGCTATCTACAACCTCTAGTCCTTGATCTTTAAGATATGAAGAAATGGCGCTCCCTGAATATCGATCTGAATTTGAAACGTAGTAGCACCTAGAAGGATCGAGTGTCCGTGCGAACTGCAAGACCGTTTCGATAGGTTCAAAATCTACGTGAATAGTCCCGTCGAGATCGAAAACGAACGTTTTATATCCGCGGTCTGGTTGCATGGCCTCTCCTCTACCTTTTTGTGTTTTGGGCTTACTGAAGTAATTTAACTTTGCTCGCCTCCCTCAGCCGGAAATGTAGGTATAAGAGGTGAGATAGCTATCTTCTCGAGTCGATAACTCTTTAGAGGTCATTCCCCGTCTGGTTGGAGTATCTTTGCCGTCTAGGGGATTGCGTTTTTAGGGGTACACCCTAAGAGAACAGATCTGAATTACAAGTTTTAGCTGTTCGGTAGGGTCATATTATGGCTACCGGAACAGAACCGTCATTACATCTAGAGATTGACGAACACCAGGACGTGGTTTTGGGGCAAAAGGTTGGTTATGCCCGGGTCAGTTCCCTGGAGCAGAATCTGGATCGCCAGCTCGAGCAGCTTCAGGCGGCCGGGGCGTCGCAGATATATAAGGAGAAGATCAGCGGATCGACTCGCCACCGTCCCCAGCTTGAGGAGGTGCTGCGCTATCTGCGTAAGGGAGATCAGCTCATTGTCACGAGCATGGATCGCCTGGCCCGTTCACTTGTGGACCTGCACACGATTGTCGAGGACCTTGTGGGCCGTGGTGTCTCGGTAAGGTTTTTGCGCGAGGGGCAGACCTATTCGGCGAAGGCGGACCCAATTGCCAAGCTGATGCTGGGGCTTATGGGTAGTGTCGCCGAGTTTGAGCGCTCCATCATCAAGGAGCGCCAGGCAGAGGGCATCGCCCGGGCGAAGGCGCGCGGGGTGTACAAGGGGCGGGCGAAAGTGCTCACCGACGGCCAAGTTGCGCAGGCGCGGCAGTGGGTGGCCGATGGTGTACCCAAGGCAGAGGTGGCACGCCGACTCGGGATCGGACGGACCACCTTGTACACATATCTTCCCCGCACGTAGAGATGCCCCCTAATGATGAAGCTTTAGGGGGCTAGTCGTAGTTCGCAGACAGTGTAGGTATCAAGCAGCAGTTCGCTAGCCCTGGCGAAGGTGATCGAGAACCTGGTTGATGTAGCTTTCATCCATGATGTAGCCGTTTTCTGTCTCTGTCAGAACGCCCTCTTTAACCCGGCGATTCCACCACGTAATGATTGACCCCAATGTGTAGCCTACCCCGCCGTACTTCTGGCCAGGGACTGTGAATGAGTCGCCCATTAAATCCCCGAATGTCAGTTCCTGCCCTTCGCACCCCCAATGGCCATATGTCCTGGGATCGTGTTGCGGTTCAACGTGCTGGACGAGCCAGTACACCACGTCGTAAAAGGTGCGGCCTTCTGGCGTATCTCCGGTAATCGCTACCCCTATGGAATCTGTGATCGGCTCAGTCGCCTTGCGCAGCAACTGCTCCATATCTGGTGTTGGGGTGGCGGCCAGGGCTTGCTGGAGTGGCTGGGACAGTGCGCCGTATCGCACTCCTTTGATACCGATGCCGTCTTGGCTGACTTCTTCTGCCTCACTGATTGAGGGGTGTGGTTCAAGTTGGGCCAGGAAGTCGTCGAATGAGTCTGCGACTAGTACTTTTGCACCGTCGGGGTCGGTGTCGAGATACAGTACTGATCCTGCTGGAAACTCGGACAAGTCGTAGTTGATGACAAAGCACTGGTGCATGCCGTCTTCGCTGTCCGCGCATAGCAGGACTTCGCGGGGGATTTCCCATTCCTCCATCAAGAATGCTGCCTGCTCTAGCAAGTCGACATTCGTGTTGTTGGAGGTCGTTCCGTTGCCGTAGATGCTGTCTACGGCAACGTCGATCACGTCGCCGTCGGGAAGTTCTATTTCTGGGAGGTAGCAGGTGTTCATGCTCAGGGACCCTCCCCCTGTCTCGGAGAGAAGACGCGCGTAGGCATCTGGCAGGCGACGGCCCAGGCCGCGCTCGATTTCTCGGATGCGTTGTTCATCCGCTGGCTGTGCCGGGTATTCAAAAAGAGTGCTGTAGTCGGTCATGGTTGTCCTTTACGAATTCAGTGGCTTGCTCCATATAGCGTATCCGCCTGTGTGGCGCACAGCATTGTGGAGATCTTTCGGGATGAGCTGCAGTAAAGGGCACGTGAGACACGGAGCGCCAGGCTGAGTGGATCGCCCGAGCGAAAAGCTTGCGGGGTGTACAAAGGGGTGGGCAAAAGTACTCACCAACGCCTAGGCCGCGGAGGCCAACCAGTGGGTGGTCGATGGTGTGCCCAAAGCGGAGGCGACCCGCCGACTCGGGATCAGGCCGAGCACCCTTTACACATACCTAGTGTAGGGGGCTGAACAGGATTCGAGTTAGACCTCGGTTATTGGGTCTTCTTTGCGGAGGTTTTCGATGATGGTGTTGATGTAGTCCTCGTCGAGGATGTAGCCGGCGGGGGTCTTGGTCATGATGTTGTATTCGACTCGTATTTTCCACCACCATTCGACGGTGGGCTGGTTCCAAATGAAGCCATATTTCTGACCGTCGGCGAGGAAGGATCTACCGATCAACGTGTACATGTTAGGGGTGAGAGTGGTGGTGCTTAGTCCCATGTAGGTCAGCGGATCTGGGTGCGGTTGGACGTGTTGCGCCACCCAGTAAAGAAGGTCTTGAAATCGCCTCCCCTCGTTACTGTTATGCATCATGCTGAGACCAAATGAGTTTGCCAGGGGTGCGACTGCTTTACGCAGTAAGTATTCCATGTCGGGGGTGGGGGTTGCGGCGATGGCGCGGGTGAGGTCGTCGGAAAGCTTTCCGTGCCACACACCCTCAATACCCTTGCCTTCTTGGTCCGCGTCTGGGTTGGCGCCCT
Source organism: Corynebacterium qintianiae (assembly GCF_011038645.2). Lineage (NCBI taxonomy): Bacteria > Bacillati > Actinomycetota > Actinomycetes > Mycobacteriales > Corynebacteriaceae > Corynebacterium > Corynebacterium qintianiae. Next base: position 463,173 of record NZ_CP064955.1, read on the forward strand.
CGGCATAGCTGTCGTCGTAGGGTTCGAGCTTGGTGAGAAAGTCGGTGACGGAGTCGGCGACCTGGGTCATTTTCCCGCCGGGGTCGGTGTCGAGGTGCAGAATAACCCCTGTGGGGTAGTCGGGGAGGTCATAGTTGATGACGAAGCAGTTGTGCATGCCGTCTTCGGTGGTGGCGAACAGGAGGACTTCTGCGGGGATTTCCCATTCCTCCATGAGGTAGGTGGCGTCTGTGGCCAGATCGAGGGCGCGGCCAGTACTTGTGCTGCCGTTGCCGAAGATGTCGTCGGTTGCCAGGCCTCCGACCCCTTCGGGGAGGCCCGGCATGACGCACTTGTCGAGTTTGAGGGTGCCGCCGCCGGTTTCTTTGATCAAGGCCCGGTAGTCGTCGGGTAGTGCCCGGCCGATGGCATGCTCGATTGCCGTGAGGCGGGCATTGTCGGCTGGTTCAGCGGTTTCAGAAAAGAATTTGGAAAAGGTCATTGTTGTTTTCTCCTTACGTGCAGTTGGGCCAGTTAGGCAACGTGGGCCAGACAGCCATGCCGCCTGTGTGCCTAACTTGATCATGCAGATATGTCGGGATGAGCTGCATGCGCCCGCAGTCCTCATGATGGTGCCATGTAAGCTCGTATTTCTTGCGATATGCTTCGGTGATCCCCAATTCCTTATCCGCTGCTCTTATATCTTTCTGGCTGTCTCCGGTGGGTTTAATCTTAAGGTCTGTGTCCGTTGCTCTTCCTGTCATTACTTCCGGGTTGTAAGGGTGCCGGTACCTAGTAAATTCAGGGAATCCTCTCGGGCTGATGCGGACACCCTCCGGATACTCCTGCTGGAATTTTAGGGGAAGTTGTTTAGGGTCATTGTTCCTATAAGGTCCGCCTGCGAACTGGGCATTTATCGGGTTACGGTTGGAAAGTCCGACCTTTTGCACTGTGGATGGGATTGGGCATTGTGAAGCGGCTGTTGCGTAGAGGCTTGTGGTCCCAGCAGTAGGGCGGTAGATCGCAGGGGTGTAGGTAGGCGTTCCTGCGGTGTGGGCGATGGTTCCTCTGATGCGGCAGGCGGCGGGGATAAGCGCTTCGTTGAGCGCTTTTGTGACATGTGAATTACTGAACGCGTGTTTAATGTCGCCGGCTTTAGCGATTAGCCTGCGGATGGCGGGCATGGCTTTGGCGATTTTCGCTGCCTTGCCGAAGGGTACAACCCCGACTGCTGCCCAGATGCATCCGCTCACTTGTCCGCGGAAGCATTTAAGAACGTCATTTACCCCGATGAGGTCGAGTATAAGATCGAGGTTTTCTTTTCCGATCGCGTTGCGGATTTTCTCGAGGGAGCTTTGCGTCTCGGTGGTGATGAGTCCTTCTGCGGCTGCGGAGCGGGCTTGCTCGAGTTCGGATAGCTCGAGTTGCCATGCCGCGTTGTAGGCATCGTTGGCGGCTTGTGATGCAGCGGCGGCATCACGGCTGGCCGCGTTGGCGGATTGGCGTGCGGCTGAGGCGGAGGCTGCGGCGTTGTTCGCTGCGGTGCGGGCGGTGGCGGCATATGCGGTGGCTTGATCGGCGTTGTCGGTTGCTTGGGCTGCGTCGGCTTCGGCTGAGGCCGCAGCGTCGTGGGCTCGTTGTTGCTGTTGTTTGGCGAAGGTTAGTGCTTGTTGCGCGGAGGCGACGTGGGTTTGGGCGAGTTGTGCTGATTGTTGGGCTTGTCCTGCCCATTGCTGCGCTTGCTGTGCGTACTGGTCGGCTTGGGCTGCAGACCCCAGGGCGCGTTGGTGGGCTTCTTGTGCTTGGGCGGCTTGCTGGGAGGCGGTAAGGGCCGCGTTTTTGCCGAGTTCGAGTAGCGCGTCAATATCGGCGTTGTGGGCGTCGCGCTGGTGGTCGTACATCGCGCGGCGGTATTGCTCGATGGTGATGAATTCATTGAGACCTGCACGGTCGCCGGTTACTGCCGCTTCGGCGGCGATTGCGACTTCTTTCCCTCCGGATTGTGTCAGGGCGTAGGCTTCCTGCAGCTGGTCGGTGTAGCGGGCTTGTTCGTATCCACCGCCGTTGACAAAGGTGTTAAGGGCATCAAATGTGTTGGTGCGCAGTGCCTCGTCCGCGGCGGCTTGCGTGGCTGGTCCGGCGCTTTCACGCAGTTGCCAGGTTTGCGTAATGAGACCGGGCAGGCGCATCTGGGGAAGCTCGTCGTTGAGAAAGCGCGCGATTGTGGTGTCGTCCTCGTAGCCCATTTCGTCGGCGGCGGCGCGGATGTTTTCATCCGGGTCGTGCAGGGCGATGTAGCTGACTTCGTTGAGGTCATCAGTAGCGACCGCGTCGGGATAGGAGTAGAAGGCGAAGTCAATGAGGTCGTCGTCAGTATTGCCTTCGAGGGCTACTTTCGCCGCTCCCGCTACAGCGGGGGATCCAACTTGGGCTGCAGCAAGCGCGAGTTGACGGATATCACCGAGAGATTGATCGGTGGGGGCAAAGCTGTCCTCGCTGTCAGGAAGTGACTGGGTCAGCGCCTCCATGCGGGCTGTGAGGTCGTCACGGCGTTTGCGCTCTTCAGCCGCGGCGTTATCTTGGGCGTCTTGAACGTCGCGTGCTGCGAGGGCTTGATCTTTCAGGAATGCGCGTTCGTCTTCGAGGCGTTGGTCGGCGCTTACGTTTGCAATCTGATGCGTTTTGACCGCGAGGTCTGTGTTGCGGCGTGCTTTATCTGCTGCATCGGCTGCTGCCTGGGCATGTTGTCCAGCAAATGTGGCGGCGTAGCGTGCATTTCCCGCTTCGCGAGCGGCGGCGTCGGCGGCGTCGGCGGCTCTGCGTGCGTGGTCGGCAGCGTCGCGTGCGGCGGTTTTTGCCTCTTCGACCAGGCCCTGAATCTGGACAACAAGGGAATCTACCTGGTTGGCGGCGTTGCGGGCTCGGGCCGCGGCGTTGCGGGCACGGGCCGCGCCGGCTCGGGCTTCGGCCGCGGCGGCTTCACTGACTCCTGCCGCATTGGCGGCGTTGGTTGCTGCTGCTGCGGCGGCGTCAGCGTTTGCTGCCGCTGATCCTGCGGCGCGTCCAGCGGATTGGGCATAGCCTGCGGCTTGGGAGGCATAGTTATATGCTTCGGCGGATCGCTGCGCGGCTTGAGCAGCGTTGCGTGCCTGTTCAGCAGCGCGGCGCGCTGCCGCAGCGGAACCTGCATCGTATGCTGCGGCGTTAGCAGCTGAGGCTGCCGCCGCTGCGGCGGCTTGGGCGCGCGCGGAGGCGGAGGCAGCACGGGACAAAGCATCGGCTGTCTGCCTAAGTGCTTGGCGTGCCTCCTGGGAGGCGGCTACTGCCTGATCGGCGACGTGCGCTGACTGGGTGGCGAGGTTACCTGCCGCAATTGCAGCGTTTCCGGCCCGGTTTTGGGCGGCGTCGGCGGCGAGTGCTTCATCGCGGGATTTTTCCGTGGCAATGCGGGCCGCTTCGGCTGCGCGCGCGGCACGATCGGCTTGTGTCCACGCTTTGTTGTTTTCGTTTGTGGCGGTTTCAGCTTCTGTGATGGCCATTTCGACAAGTTGGGAAATGTCCATCTTTTCGGCATCTTGGGTTGCCGCGACGAACTGGCCGTAGCGTAAGAACCCCTCGATTGCGGTATCTGTTCCCACCTGCAGTGCTTCCGCGGCATTGGCCGCAACTGTCGGCAGTGGTGAGTTCGTCAGCTCGTAGACTTCGCGCCGGCGGTCATGCGCGCGTGCTGTTTCCTGCCCTGTGGCCGCGAACTCGGCGAGCGCGTCCGGTGTGTTGATCCGCAGTGCTTCGTCAGCGGCTGCTTTTAGAGTGGAGCCCTCGGGGGCTTCGGCGGCTTCCCATGCAGTTGCACGGTCGTCTTGTGCTTGGGCTTGTTGCCATCCTGACTCGATGAACTCACCCATCTGTTCGGTGGTGCCCGAGGTGAGAAGTTCGTTGGCGCGGTCCTGCACCGTTGGCCCGCTAACAGATGACAGTGTGGACATGATGCTGCGCAGGTCCTGCTGCTGTGCAATCTCGCGCCCTGTATCGACGTAGTTCGACCAGTTCCGCTCGGAGCCGTTCAGGGCGTCTACTGCAGCTTCGCGTGAGGCGGGAAACGCGGAATCGAGCATGCTGACAGCAAACGAACGTGCTTCAGCTGAAGCAGTGATCTCCTCGGACAGTCGCTGTGCTTCGTCCTGGGCGATGGCATCGGCCTGGGAGGTTGATGCCACGATCGCGGTGACCAGTGATCCTGTGAGAAAACGATGCGTCCACAGGCGGACTCGTCCGGTGCGCATATGGGATGGCAACATGGGATTCTACTTTCCGGGCAGTGCGAGGGCCTGGTCGCTAAACCACACAGTTTCGAGGCTGCGTGTGGTGCTGGTGGTGACTTTTCCACCGGTTGCGGCGGCAAGGAGGCGGGTTTGGTTTGAGGCGTTAGCCAGATGCACCCCGGTGGGTGTCGTTGTTGCCTCGCTGGCACACCAGGTCGCGGATTTTGGTGCGGGGTTGGTTGCTGTTTGCACCGCTCCTGTGGTGCTCATTGTCAGAAAGACTCCCGGGTAGGCGGCGGACTCTAAGGAGACGCATTGTGTGCCGTCGAGAGCAGGAACAACAGTAAAGGATGCATCCAGTCGGTCGTTGAACCCACTATTGCGATCCAGTGCGCTTAACACCACTCCTGCCCAGCTGATGCGCAGGACACGTCCGGGCGCTAGTTTTCCTGCGCTGCGCAGGGTGATGACGTTGGATTTATCGGCTGTCGGTGTCAACGTGGCGGTGGATGTGCCGGTGGAGGTTGCCACGGGGGTGACTTGCAGCTCGACGATGGTTGACCCACGGCGGTCAACATCAACGCTTTTGACCTGGCCAGGTTGGATGGTCTGTTGGAAGTAGACGGCGCCGTCGGGCAGTTTGAAGGCCACGGCAACGGGGACGGTGAGGTTGTTGACTACGCCGTAGGAGCCGGTGATGTTGACCGCGACCCACCCCGTGGGTGCTGTGAGCCCAAAGCAGGCGGACATGCCTTGCACGGATGACGAGTCGACGCGGATTTGTTGCGGTTGCGTCCCGCAGGTTTGCTGGGTTAACCCGCCGTCACCGGCGATGGTGTCGACGGTGGTTTGTGCCAGTGCAGGGGCAGTAAACGCGGCGGTGGTCATCAGGGCTGCTGCTGCGGCGACAGCAGCGTGCGCCAAGCGGGGCAGGCGAGTGTGCATGATGGCGGGTGTCTTTCGTCTCGGCGGGTAAAAGGGGTGGGCGGTCGGAACCGGAGGGGTGAGATGGTTGTGTGTGCGGGGTTAGGGGGTCAGCGGGACGTAGGTGGTGGTGGATTTATCCAGCGTGGTGCGCAGGGTGCTTGCGAACGGCCCCCAGATTTGCGTGCCGATGTGCTCGGAGCTAAACGGTCCTTGTACCTGGGTGGATGCTGTCGGTCCGGAGGATTCGACGATGAGGCGGATCCAGGTTTTGTTCGATCCGGTGTAGCGGGTTTTGATGTCGGCGGTGTCGAAGACGAGGTTTTTCTCATCCGCCGGTGGGGCGGTGACCTCGTCGAACCGGATGGTCAGCAGGCGACCAGCGCCCTCGGGGTGGTCGGCGGCTGTTTTTAGGGTGAATCCGGTATCCGAGATACGGTCAACGGTGACTTTTCCGCTGCGCCCACCGACACCGCTAAGGGTGCATACCGCGCCCTGGGTGATTTCTTTCGGACACCCCGTCAACGGGAAGTACTTGTCCATGTTCTGAATCAGTTCGCGGTGTGCGCCCGCGGCGTGCCAGCGAGGAAGGTCTTCTTTTGCGAAAAGGGGGTAGACCTGCCGGTAGCTGGAGTAGGCCTTGTTGTCGAACTTTTCCAGGGCTACCCCGGTGGGTTCGAATGCTTGGATGGAACCACCGATGAAGTTTTGTTTTATCCCGCCGCCGGCGGTGTACGGATCCGACGACGGGAATCCGAGGGGGCTTTTCTCCCAGCCGGCTTTGGCCCAGTAGTCACGAATCTTCCCGCTAACAGTGTGCACCCCGCCAGCAGGCGAGTAGTAGATCGATCCGTTCTGAAAGTGGTTGTACTTGCCTTTTCCGTCCGGGGTGGTCAACTCATCGGTAGTGGGGTAGCCCAACGGCCCGGTCTCCCATCCTTGCGCCGCCCATTTGTCGCGGATTCCGCCCCAGATCTGGTGTGCGTCGGTGTTCGGCGACCAGTAGATTGATCCGCCCTGGAAGTGGTTGAACCGGCCCACACCGTCAGGTGTTTGCAACTCATCGGTTACGGGGTAGCCCAGGGCAGCGTTTTCCCACCCGAGATCGCCCCATTTGTCACGGATGCGACCGCCCACCTGGTGGGCGGTGCCGCCATCGACGTTGGGGTGCCAGTAGATGGAGGCGTCGCGTTGGAAGACTTGGAAGCGGCCGTTCCATGCGGAGACACTTTCGGGTGTGGTGGCATCCCCGAACCTGCCCCATCCACCGAGGCGGTGGTAGGTCTCCTCAATCCTGCCGCCGATCCAGTAGCCGTGGAACACGTCTGCCGGGGCGGGGGCAACGGTCAATGTGCATGCTGTGATGGTTGCGGTGGCCGCAGCGACAAGTTTTGTACGGTGCTGTTGCAAAGTTGGGCGGAGAGCCGAGACGACCCAGTTTCTCATTTCCTGATGGCCGCTGCGTGCCGGCGTTCTCAGGCCGTCTCGAAGACCCGGTTGACGATCACCGCGTCCGGATTGGGGTGCCCATAAGCAAACATCGTGCCCTGACCTTTCCGCAATGAGTGCATCGCTTCCATCCCTTTCAACGTCCGGTAGGCAGACGTCCGATTTTTGAACGCCCCCTTCGGTCCCAGGATTCGTTTCAACCGGCCATGATCTCCCTCGAGAACGTTGTTCAGGTATTTCACCTGCCGGTGCTCCACCGTCTGAGGGCAGATTCCCTCTGACTTCAGCTCGGATATTGCCTTGGCCAGAGCTGGTGCCTTGTCGGTGTTGATGACCCGCGGGGACCCGGCTGTCGTATTCGATCGCAGCGTCTTGGCCAGGAAACGCTTGGCCGCCGCGACATTGCGCTTCGGAGAGAGATAAAAGTCCAGGGTCTGCCCACCGGCGGTAATAGCCCGGTAGAGATAGCACCACGTGCCGCCGACCCGGATATAGGTCTCATCCACCCGCCAGGACCGGGCCTGCCAGTCGGGTACCTGCCGGTACCACCGAGTGTGCTTATCCAGCTCAGGGGCGTATTTCTGCACCCAGCGGTAGATCGTGGTGTGATCGACTGGCACACCCCGCTCGGTCATCATTTCTTCGAGATCGCGGTAGCTCACCCCGTAGCGGCAGTACCACCGCACCGCCTACAGGATGATGTCACGGGGGAAATGCCGACCGGAGAAGATGCCCATGGCTCTGATTATTTCACGCCGGTCTTTCTACTGCCCCAACTTTGCAACAGCACCTGTCAGCTCCGTAGAGCGTGGGGAGCGCAACATCGCCCTGGTCAACATCGTTGCCCCCGCGGGTGCTTTGGATGTGGACGCCGGCTCGCTTGTGGGCGACCTTCGGTCCAATCCCTAAAAAGGGGACATCCCCCGCGGTAAGACCGTGGGGGATGTCTTATGGAGTCGTGTTTAGCCGCCTTGGGCGATGTGGTTGAGGGTGGCGAGGTGGTGGGTGAGGGCCTGCTCGCCGGTTTTGGTGATGGATAGCCGGGTTTGCGGGGTCTTTCCCACGAATCCCTTCTTGATGCGGATGTAACCTGCTTCTTCCAGGGCTGTGGAGTGCTTCGACACGGTGGAATCGGTGGTGTCGAGGTGGTCGCGCAGTTCTTTGAAGGTCATGTCCACGACGTTGGACAGGGAGGCGAGGAGGGAAAAGCGCAGGGGGTTGGCCAGTACGGGATCGAGTTCGTTTCGGGGATGCGCCATGGTTATTTCGTCCTCTGGTTGTGTAGGGTGATGAGCTCCCAGAGGGGGCCGGTTGCGGCGAGGGCGAGGTAGATCAGGCTTTGTGCAACGAGTTGGGTGCTGGTGGTGATGTCGGGCCCGGCGACGGAGAAGACCCATGCGGCGGACCAGAGAGCGATCATGACAGCCCACCGCGTGCCGAAACCTTTCGGGGTGGGGCGCGAAAGCATTCCGAAGCCCACCGAGAAGAGGACGCCGGCGATGAGCCAGGCGCCGATGACAGCCCAGATGACGGCCGGAGGGGTGGGCCCGGAGAGGTAGGTGGACAGGAGGTAGAGCGGTCCGATGGCGCAGAGCATGGTGTAGCCGACCCAGCTCAAGGGGAATCGGGCGGCGTTGCGTGACAGGGCATCGGCGCGGGCGATCATCTCGCGGGCTTCATCCGGTGAGGGGTTCATGGGGATCTCTTTTCTCGCGGGTGTGAAAGATCGGAATAAACTTTCTAATATGGAAAATACTTTACGTTTGGATCGATGTCAATCGCCTGCGGTCGTCCAGTTTTCGTGGGCCGTACAGACTTGCCCCAAGAAGGGCGCGGCCCCCTACGGGCTCGTGCGGGAGGGGCGGATTTCCCCGGGCCCCGTCTCAGCGGGCCGGGAAAACGTTGCCCGCTCCCCAACTGGCCGTATGGGGGCGAGGGAGAGTGTGACACGGTCAGGGGGCTAGGTGCTTTCTTGTGGGAAAGTAGTGACGTAGTGTGAGGGTTCGTCCGCGTCGTAGGGAGGGTGTCATGCAAGGCCGAAAGACCCGTTTTCGCCCCCCGGCACTTTCCGTCGGGCTCGCCCTGGTGGCGTGTGCAGTGATTTTCTTGTTGCCCGACGGTGAGCTCACCTCCTGGTGGTGGGGTGTACGGGCCTACGGCGCTCTCTTTTTGGTGGGCATGGGTGCGGCCATGATTGCCGCGCATGCCCTTGCGGTGCGAAATTAAAGTTTCGCGTCGTGTTAGATCTTCGGGGTATTGCGCCTGCTCGCGTTTACTCCTTGAATGCGTGGACTGTTGCGTGTCATCTATAGAGGTGCTGTTGCAAAGTTGGGCGGAGAGCCGCGAAGACTCAGTTTCTCATTCCCTGATGGCCGCTGCGTGTGGGCGTTCTCAGGCCGTCTCGAAGACCCGGTTGACGATCACCGCGTCCGGATTGGGGTGCCCATAAGCAAACATCGTGCCCTGACCTTTCCGCAATGAGTGCATCGCTTCCATCCCTTTCAACGTCCGGTAGGCAGACGTCCGATTTTTGAACGCCCCCTTCGGTCCCAGGATTCGTTTCAACCGGCCATGATCTCCCTCGAGAACGTTGTTCAGGTATTTCACCTGCCGGTGCTCCACCGTCTGAGGGCAGATTCCCTCTGACTTCAGCTCGGATATTGCCTTGGCCAGAGCTGGTGCCTTGTCGGTGTTGATGACCCGCGGGGACCCGGCTGTCGTATTCGATCGCAGCGTCTTGGCCAGGAAACGCTTGGCCGCCGCGACATTGCGCTTCGGAGAGAGATAAAAGTCCAGGGTCTGCCCACCGGCGGTAATAGCCCGATAGAGGTAGCACCACGTGCCGCCGACCCGGATATAGGTCTCATCCACCCGCCAGGAACTGGCCTGCCAGTCGGGTACCTGCCGGTACCACCGAGTGTGCTTATCCAGCTCAGGGGCGTATTTCTGCACCCAGCGGTAGATCGTGGTGTGATCGACCGGCACACCCCGCTCGGTCATCATTTCCTCCAGATCGCGGTAGCTCACCCCGCTCGGTCTTCATTTCCTCCAGATCGCGGTAGCTCACCCCGTAGCGGCAGTACCACCGCACCGCCCACAGAATGATGTCACGGGGGAAATGCCGACCGGAGAAGATACCCATGGCTCTGATTATTCCACGTCGCTCTTCCTACTGCCCCAACTTTGCAACAGCACCGATGACTATGGGTTTTGAGGAAATAGGCGCTATCTAGAGAGCCGAGAAGTATCGCGAGTGCGAAACTTTCAGGTGTTCTTCACTTTCGCTCGCAACTGCGACGATCTCTAAATCTGGATCGGTATTGCTCCGGTCTAACTTCAGGCGCTGCTGCGTAGCCGTGCGCAGTGATGCGTAGGACTCGACTTCGAGATGTCCCGTACGTCGCTGGTACTTAATAAGAAACGATGTCACGATCAACCCCTCCCTATTCGCCAAACTCGAGCCTGACCTCTTTGAGGTTCCCATGGATGCTTTCAAGCATGCCATAGACCTCTCCACGAAGTTTCTTGACCTCCGGATCTCTCGACACCTTTTCGGTGTCTGAAAGCTCCTCAACACGTTCAACCAGCAAAGACGCACCCTGAAGGTTGTCGACGATCGCTTCAGCACCTGGAGGCACTGACTCTCCCTCATCCAGGTACCGGATACCCCTCCCGAGAATGTCCGCAGCTTCTTCGTACAGATTCGCCCACTTGGATTGCAACGCAGTCCTTATTTGCATCTCTGCTCTCCCGGCTTCAAATCGAATATGGAGGTGAACTGCTCTGTATCCCGAGTGCGGGGAATTGCGCAGATCTTTGACTTCAACTTTTTTCGCTCCACTCATCTCAAATCCCTCGGCGAAGGCTTTAGCGACCTTCGTCTGTTCAGTGAGAGTGAGGTCGCAATCGAATCGAATTCCCGCAATGTCGTGAATGTTCGTCAGCGGTGTCTCGCTCATTCTTCTCAATTTCTGCAGCAAAGTGGCCTTAGTTTTGACGCGAGAAGTGAGGAGGTATGCGTTCGAGTCTGGTGTGACCTGCAGGCCGGTATCGTTTGAAATCGGAATAATAAAACTACCGATCGTCAAATCCGTGAGAGTCATCAGCTCCTCGATTACCCCGGCGTTGAAAGCGAGGAATTCGTCGATTACATCAACGTCGTATGGTTTGCCATCTCGCCACAGTTTGGCCTGCTTGTCCACTCGGGACTTTGAAAACGGCGGAGACTGGCCCAACAAACTAGTTTTGTCCCCCGGTGTGATCATTGATTGCCCCGCGATTGAAAGTTAGTGCGATGTTGAAAGCTCGGCTCTATCTTAGGGTTTCGGGATTGGTCTCATTTCGATTCGGCTGGCGTGTTTAGGCGGACCGCGGTGGACCATATTCGAGAACCCCAGCGGTTAAACGTCAATTTCCCCCACAAACCACACACCTCGAAAGTGTGACTGTGGCCTCCAATTCGGTGTGTTCTCGAGTTGGTGATTCGGAGACGAGAAAATCTGGCACCCCAGCAAAACCAGGCACGAGGTGTGGCCCACAAACAAAGGGCGTATTTTCCCTGCATTCGCTCTGTACTACGCAATTCTCGCACATGCGCAATAAACTAAGCGCCCATGGGAGAACCCTCGCTGAGCCGGCGCCGCATACTCGCCGCGGGGCTCGCGATGCCGCTGGCCGGCGCCGCCGGGATGCTGGCGTCCTGCGCCGTGCCCGGAAGCCGCGGCGCAGGGGTGGCGCCCCCGGCGTCCACGACGGCGTTCACGCCGAGTGCGATTGCGGCGACGTCGTGGTCCGTCTCGACCACGCTCGCCACACCCGCGCCCACGCCCACGCGAGAGGCGGTCGCCCAGCGGTACGCGAACGCCGTTCCCGACGCGTGGGGGATGGCGCTGCCGGGAATCGAGCAAACAGTTGCCTCGCCGATCAAAACGATAGCCCTCACATTCGACGCGTGCGGAGGGCCGCACGGTTCGCTCATCGATGAATCACTACTCACCACCTTGCAGCAGCACAACGTGTCGGCAACGCTGTTCTGGAACAAGCGCTGGATCGACGCAAACCCGCGCCGGGCGCAGGAAATCGCGGCCAATCCGCTGTTCCAGATAGAGAATCACGGGACCGCGCACAAGCCGCTGTCGGTGAACGGCCGCGCGGCCTACGGCATCCCTGGCACGGCCAGCGTCGCCGAGTTGATCGACGAGATCGAAGACAACCGCGAGTTCATGAAGGAATTCCTGGGAGTGGAGTCCAATTGGTTTCGCTCGGGAACCGCGCACTACGACGACACCGCGGTGCAGATTGCCCGGGACCTCGGTGTATCCATCGCCGGGTTTGCAGTCAATGGCGATGCCGGGGCGACACTATCCGCCCCTCAGGTGGCGCAGAACCTGGTGCGCAGCGCACCAGGTTCCATCGCCATCCTGCACATGAATCAGCCAGCTCACGGTACAGCCAGCGGTGTTGCTGCTGCGATCCCACAGCTACGCGCAGCGGGGTACACCTTCGTAAGACTAGGTGCCGCCCCGGCGCGGAGCCCCTAGGAGCCGAACTACGAGTAGTTTGCCAAGTACTCAATTTTGGGAGTGATCTTGACCTTTCCCTTGCCCTCCCGATCGCGCTTTACAATCAACTTCGCGGCGGCAATTTGGCCGGCAGTTGGTGGCTTGCTCGTCTTGGGAACGTAGCGGGACTGCGGGTTTTCCTCGGTCATGATTCACTCCCTTCTTTTCGCGGATCATACTCCGCGGCGCAACCCGCACGCGGCACCTAGGCCTGCGGGTACACACCGTCCTTGCCTAGGCGCGCGTCCGGGTCCAGCAGCAGCGCGATCTCACCGTCGTGTGTGTTCCCAGCGGCGAAGCGGCGGTTCTCCACCTGCTCGAACAGCGCTCGGCGGCCCACCATGCCGGCCTCGAGGTGCCCGGCACCGGCGCGCAGGCGAGCGGTGGCGCGCGAGCGCCACCGCTCCACCGACGCCCCAGTAGCGGCCAGCGCCGCCTCGAACACGCCCGGGTGCGCCAGCACGACGAGCGCGCCGACGTGGCCGAAGCCCAGCGAGGTCAGCGCCGCTGCCTTCACCCGGCCCGCGCCCAGCGACAGCGGGGCGCGCAGCCACACCAAGTTGCGGGCCTTGGGTGCGATGAGCGGATCCACGCAGTCGAGGGAGGCGTTTTGGGGCAGGTCGCCGGTCGCCAGGACGTCGATAAGCCCGCCAATTTGGAACAACGCCGCGCCCGCTTTTGAGTGGCCGGTGAGCGTCTTCTGCGAGATGACGTACATCGGCGCGCGGTCGTCGCGCCCGATGGCCGGCCACAGGATGGAGTGCAGCTCGGACTCGTTCGGGTCGTTGGCGTTGGTGGAGGTGTCGTGCTTGGACAGCACGGACACGTCGGTGGGCGACAGGCCGAGCGACGCCAGCGAGCGGGCCAGTCGCGAGGACTCCCCGCCGCGCGCCGCCGCCAGAACACCCAGGCCGGGGGCCGGGATGGAGGTGTGGGCGCCGTCGCCGAAGGAGGAGGCGTAGGCGATCACGGCGTAGACCGGCAGGCCCAGCTCAGCGGCGAGCGAGGCGCGCGCGACCAGCACGGTGCCGCCGCCCTCGGCCTCGAGGAAACCCCCGCGACGACGGTCGTTGGCTCGCGAGATAAAGCGGTCGTGGATGCCCTTGGAGCGCATGGTGGCGGTCTCGGCAGTGGCGTTCATGTCACCGAAGCCCTGCAGCGACTCGACCTGGACGTCGTCGATGCCGCCGGCGACGACGAAGTCGGCCTTGCCCACGGCGATCTTGTCCACGGCCTCCTCGACCGAGACGGCCGCGGTGGCGCACGCGCCGACCGGGTGGATCATGGAGCCGTAGCCGCCCACGAGCGACTGCATCACGTGCGCTGCCACCACGTTCGGCAGCGCCTCCTGCAGGATGTCGCTCTGGCGCTCGTGGCCGAGCAGGCGGGAGACGAACACCTTGTGCAGCGACTCCATGCCACCGATGCCGGTGCCCTGGGTCGAGGCGACGTCGGCCGGGTGGACGGCCTGCATCAGCTCGGCCGGGGTAAAGCCCGCAGAGACGAACGCGTCGACGGCGGTGACCAGGTTCCACACGGCAATGCGGTCCATGTTGTCGATCATCTGCGCCGGAATGCCCCAGTTGGCGGGGTCGAAGTCGTCCGGCATCTGGCCGGCGACGGTTCGGGTCAGCGTCGCCTTGCGCGGCAGCGCGGCCTTCGCGCCGGCGAGGCGGGTGACGGTCCACTCGCCGTCGCTGTTGCGCACTACGGTCTTCGACGGATCGGCCGCCTCGTAGTCGCGCGCCTCGGCCTCGCCGGCCACGGTGAAGGTGATGTCGCGGTCGAGGAAGACCTCGGTCAGGTCGATGGAGCCGCGGTCGGTGAGGAAGTACTTGTCTGTCAGCTCGCGCACACCGGCTCGCGCGACGACCTCGTCGCGGAAGCGCTCGTAGATGTCCTCCTCGGCGATCGCGGTGCCGTCGGCGTCGTACCAGCCCGGGTTCGGGTCCTCGGCCCAGGTGACCAGGCCCGTCATCCAGGCGAGCTCTAGCACGCCGGCGGCGGTGAGATCCGCGCCGCCGTCGCGGCGGATGCCGTACTCGGCCTCGCGGCGGGTGCGCCCCGAGCCCCAGGAGGAGACCTCGCCGACGCCGCAGATGACGATCATGTCGTCGAGGCCGCAGGTCACCTCACCCACCTCGGGGGCCGCGGGCTGCGAGGGGTTGGAAAGGTTCGGCAGGGCCTTGATCTTCTCGCTTGTCGACGCCCCCTCCTCCACGCCGTTCTTCTCCGCAGGCAGATCGGCCGTGCGGGCGAGCTCGGCGATGGACACGCCTGCGTCGGCGAGCCCGCCGGTCAGGTCCAGATCCAGCGGCGCCTCGGCGGCCTTTGCCCGCGACTCTTCTGATGCCAGGCCCATGAGCTCGACAGCGATCTCCGCGGGACTCCACACGCGGATGCCCGCGGCCTCCGCGGCCGGGACGAGCACGTCGTTGCCGCCCATCAGGTGCGTGCCTGCAACCCAGCCGATGCGGGCCTGGGCCAGGGTCACGCCCTCGGGCCAACCGGTCTCGGCGGACCACTTGTTCACCACGGCGTCGAGCGCGGCCTTGACCTCGCCGTATGCGCCGTCACCGCCGAAGGTGCCGCGGTTGGGCGAGCCCGGCAGGACGATGTGGGTGCGGCGGCCGGAGTCGGACCTCTGCGCGAGTTCGGACAACCCGGCGATGGTGCGCTCCACGGACCACAGCAGCAGACGCGCCTGGGTTTCGGCGTTGCCCCCGACCTCGGCGAGCGAACCGGAAACGCTCGGCGCGGCGAAGGGGAACGCCAGCGTCGGCACGAGCGCGGGCTTGATCACGCGCACGTCCTTGCCCACGGTCTCCTTCTGCTCCGCGCCCATCCAGGCAATCAGCGCGTCGATGTCCCGGTAGCTGGACAGGTTGGCGGGCACGAGCCAGAGCGCGGCGCCCTGGGCGGCGTGGTCGCGGTAGAGGGTGCGCGCGAACTCCTTGCGCGCCTGGCTGACGTTGGACGCCGTCATGACCACGGTCGCCCCGCCCGAGAGCAGGCGCTCGACCAGCGCGGTGGCGATCGAACCGGGCGCGGCGCCGGTAACCAGCGCGATTTCGCCGTCGTACTCGCCGCGCGTGTTGTCGAGAGCCGCGTCCTCGATCTCCGCCAGCGGCCCGGAGTAACCGTTCTCCGCGTACCACTGCGCCTGCTCGGCCACGACCGAGCCGGTGCCGCGGAAGCGTGCGGGATCGATCTCCAGCTCACCGAGGGCGACGCGCGCGAGATCCTCGCGGGCCTGCGCCCAGCGGTCGTCGAAAAGCACGGCCTTGGCGGCATCGAAACGCGGTGTGACCTGGGAGACCCAGCCGGAACCGAGCTCGGCCTCGATGGTGTCCAGGATGGTGGTGTCTGCTGCGGGGACCTCGACGTGCTCGTCCTCGACACCGAGCTTGCCCAGCAGGGTGCGCGCGGTGGCGACGAGCGTGTCGGTCACTTCGTCCCTGTAGGCGTCGAGCGCTGCGGAGTCGACGACGCTGCCGCCGGATCCGCCGCCGGACTGGGTCCGGCTCACGTTCTGGCCGTGGCGGGCGGCAACGCTGGCGATGGCGGCGTCGATAAGCGCATTCACCTCGGCCTTCGAGGAGGCGTCCGGAAGGGTGGCGAGGCTGCCGCCGCGCACCGACTCCTCACCGCGGGTGCCCAGCAGGATCTCGGCCTCGACGTGCGGGGCCCAGGTGGCGGGCAGCGCCCAGGTGCCGGTGACGTAGTCGGCCACGTGCGCGGGTTTGAGCCCGGCGCTCCCCAGGATCTGGCGCAGGCGGGCGCCAATCGCCTCGGAGAGCACGGTGCCGAAGGGGGAGTAACCGGGAGCTGCGGTGGTGACGCGCTCGCGCAGCGTGGCCACGTCGGCCTCGGCGGCGCCGTCGATGGCGGGCACGCCGAGCTCGGCGGACATGTCCATGAGCAGCTGGTTGCGTCGCGAGGACACCCCGCCCGTGAGCTCCTCGATGGTGTCCGAGTCGTTGATCTGCTCGGGGCGGATCTTGTTCTGGAAGGCGAAGAGCACACCGATGGCGTCGGCCGCGCCGAACGGCAGGTCGGTGGCGGGGGAACCACCGGCCACCGGCTGCGCTGCGGGGACCGGGGTCGCCTGTGTTTCGGCGGCGGGTTCCGGCTGGGTTACGGCGGCGGGCGCGGTCTCCACCGGTGCCTCGGGCTCAGCCTCGGCCTCCGGCTCGGGCGCGGCGACGGTGTCGGCCAACATGACCTGGTCCTGGTTCGCCTCGACGTTGAGCACCGGGACGCGGCGGCCGATGACGTCCATCTCGCGCTTGGCCAGGTTCGTCAGCGTGGGCGAGGACGCGAGGCCCACCTCGATGATCTGCTCGACCTGGTTGATGATCAGGTCCTGGGTTTCGATCCAGCGCACCGGGGAGGCGAACTGCCAGGCCAGCAACTCGATGAGCAGGGTGCGGGCGAGCTGCCCGGCGGGTGTGTTCTCGGGGGTCAGGCCCTGAAGGCGCTCCGACGGCACCTCGGCGGTGACGGCGTCGATGAAATCCTGTGTGAGTTCGAAGGGGCGCGCGACCAGGTTGGGCACGTAGCGGTGCTCGAGGGTGGCCACGTCGATCTCGGCGGGCAGGAGCTCGTCGAGCTTCTGGGCGAACGCCGGCACGCCGGAGCGCAGCACGCGGGAGTGGAAGGGCACGTCGATGCCCGGGACGGTGACGTAGGCGCGCTCGCGCACGCCGTTAGCAGCCGCCGACAGGGCGGCGAGGCCGCGCTTCGTGCCGGCGATGGAGTACTGCTGGCCGGAGATGTTGTAGTTCACAATCTCCAGGAACTCGCCGGACTCCTCGGCGATGCCGGCCACGTACGCCTCGACCTCGTCGGGGGCGATGCCGATCATGTTCGGGCGCAGCGCACCCATCCCGTAGTCGGAGTTGCCCTCGGCGTCGCGCGGCACGAGCGATCCCATGGCGGAGCCGCGGGAGTAGACGATGTCGATCACGGCCTCGAGGTCGAAGATGCCGCCGAGCGATGCCAGCGCGGTGTACTCGCCGAGCGAGTGGCCCGCGAACATCGCGCCCTGCGCCAGCGCGTTCGCGTCACGCAGGCGCTCGGTCTGGGCGTAGGCGACGACGGCGAGCGCCACCTGGGTGAACTGGGTCAGGTGCAGCACACCGTTCGGGTGCTTGAACACGGTGCCGCGCACGGTGATCTCGGTCGGGTTCTCATCCACGATGCGCTGGATGGAGAAACCCAGGTTGGCGCGGGTGTGGCCGTCGGCCCGGCGCCAGATCTCGCGCGCGGCGGGGCTGGCCTCGCGGTCGCCCGAGCCCATGCCCTCGGCCTGCACGCCCTGCCCCGGGTAGACGTAGGCGGTGCGCGGCTGGGCCAGCAGGGCCTGGCCGCGCGAGACTACCTCGCCACCGATGCGGCAGGTCACCTCCAGCGCGGGGCGGACGCCAACGCGGCCGACGCGCTCGACGGTGATCTCGATCGTGTCGTCGAGCTGCACCATGCCGTACATGTTGTAGGTCCACCCGGTGACGTCACCGTGGCGTCCTGCCACGTGCTGGGCGGTGGCGGAGAGCCACATGCCGTGCACCAGGGGGGCCTTCAACCCCACCAGGCCGGAGGCGTTGTAAGAAGTGTGGATCGGGTTGTAGTCGCCGGAGACCAGCGCGAACGGGGTCATGTCGTGCGGTGCGGTGACCTCGGCGCGGTCGATGAAGGAGCGTGGTGTCGCCTCCACGGCGTCCGCGGACTCGCCGCCGCCGAACTGCGGGGCCGGCACCGGCGGGGTGGTTGTGGTGGCGCGGCCGCGGATGGCGAAGCGGTGCATCTGCGTGGCCACCAGCTCACCGGCGGAGAAGAGCTCGAGCTCGACGGTGACGATGCGCCCGGCCGAGGATTCGTCGATCGACGTGCAGCGCGAGGTGACGTCGATCGTACGGCCGTCGGCAAGCGCCTCCAGCGGGACGCGCAGGTCGATGAGGTGGTCCAGGTGCACGGCGTTGAGCAGGCCCTCGATGACGGGGAAGCCGTCGGGCAGCATGCCGGAGCCGAGCGCGGTGTAGATCGCCGGCCAGCACGGGCCGACGAGGACGTCCGGGGTGCCCACCTTCACGTCCGCGCCGAGTGCAGCTCCGGTCACGGCGGTGTGCGCGTGAAGCAGGGAGGCGGGGAAGGTAAACGAGGCGTGGGCGCGGCCGTCGACAAGCTCGGGCATGCCCGTGATCTCGTCGCCGGTCTCGGAGGTGGAGCCCACGCCGGCCAGGCCCGCGAGCAGGGCGTACACGGACTCCGGCAGGCGCTCGTCGGACACGACGGGGGAGCCGCCGGTGGCGGTGCCCGCAGGCAGGTCGAGCGGAATGGTCACGTCGCGCACGTAGAACGGGCGCTGGTTCTCCGGCAGATCGTCCCAGTAGGAGTCGGTGACGATACGGATTGCCCAGCCGTCGGCCTCCTCGACGATCTCGTAGGCGCCCTCGTCCATCGCGTAGGCGGGGTTGTCCATCAGGTGGCCGTGCCACACGAGAGTCGGTGCCGCCTTGAGGTATTCCTCCACGCCCGCCGCGTCGGCAAGGCGGGCGAAGCGGTCGGTGACGTCGGCGCCGGCGTCGAGAAGCGAGCGCGTCGCGGCGGCCTCGAAGCGGCCCAGCAACTCGGCGACGGGCTCGTTCTTCTTCGTGATGCCCGCCACGGCCACCGGGCCCGGGATAATGCGCACCTGGTCTGCGGTGTAGCGCTCGTCTTGCGCCTGCCACAGGGTGTCCTTGCCGAACCAGACCTTCAAGTCGCCGTCAATCGCCGGCACCCACGGCATCGGCTTGGGGTACGCGTAGTGCAGCGCGAGCCACCACGCGGCGTCGCGCGGGGAGACCTTGATCTCGCGCGCGAGCGGGTACGCGGCCAGCAGCTTCTCGACGCCCTCGCGGGCGTCCACACCTTCCGCGAACAGCGACTCGATCTCACCGTGGTCGGCGGAGTTGAGGCGCGACTCGATGCGCCGCAGCACCGACAGGAAGCGCTTGTCCCAGGAGGAGTCCACGAACGGGTACGCCAGCTCAACGAATCGCTCGACCCACTGCGCGTACGTCATCGTCTCGATGTCACCGAAGAAGGGCTTAGACGTCTTGTTCAGCGCCTCGATGATCTCGTCACGGCGCTCGTCGTACTCCTCGAAGTCGAGGCTGGTGATCAGGCGCGACGCGCGGGCGAAGGAGTTGTCCAGATCGTGGATGTCCGCGAGCAGGTGGCTTTGCGACGACGCCACGCCGTTGCGCCCCGTTCCGCGCGAGACCCAGCCGCCGTTCTCGTCCGGTGTGAGCCCCTTGGTGTTGACCAGGAGGTCCTTGACCGAGTCGGTGGCCTTGGCCTCCTTGGTGGCCATGGCGACGGTGCCGATGAACACGGCGTCTACCGGCATGAGAGGCAGGTCCCAGCGCGTCGCCCAGTCGCCGGTGATGAGATCGGAGGCGCGCTCGGGGGAGTACACGCCGCCGCCGACGGTGAGGTAGGCGTTGTCGTGCTCGCGCACCTCGCCGTAGGTCTCGATGAGGATGTCGTCCAGGTCGACCCAGGAGTGGTGGCCGCCGGCGTGGCCGTCTTCGACCATGAGGATGACGGGCACGTCGGGGTTGGCCTCGGCGATCTTCAGCACCGCGCGGACCTGCGCGGTCGTGCCCGGCTTGAAGGCGATGTAGGGGAAGCCGTCGGCACGCAGCTGCGCCAGAAGCTCCGTGGCCTCCTCGACCTCCGGGATGCCGGCCGAGATGCACACGCCGTTGAACGGCGCGCCCGCCGCGCGGGCCTTGGGCACCATGCGGGTTTGGCCGAACTGCAGGTTCCACAGGAAGCGGTCGAAGAACATGGTGTTGAACTGGGCGGTGCGACCCGGTTCGAGGTGCTTGACCAGGGTGTCCTTGTGGCCGTTGAAGACCTCGTCGGAGTACATGCCGCCGCCGGCCAGCTCCGTCCAATAACCGGCGTTGGCGGCCGCGGCGACAATTTCACCGTCGGCCGAGGTCGGGGTCATGCCGCCGAGGATGATGGGCGACAAACCGGTCAGGGTGGAAAAACGCGTCTGCGTGTAGGTCTTACCGTCCGGCAAGCGCACCAGGCGCGGGGTGAAACGCGAGTAGTCGGCCGCGGCGGGGATCGTCGCGCCGGGCCGGGCGAGATTGTCTCGCGCCGCGGCGGTGTCGGCGGTGATCACGGGCACACCGGCGCCCGCGACGAGCTTGGTGGTGATCGTCGCCACCGAGGAGTCGAGCGCCAGGATGTGCGACACACCCTGGCCGAGCAGCTCGCGGACGAGCGCGGGGTAGTCGTGCTGGTCGCGCAGGATCGACTCCGCCAACGCCCGCGGGGAATGCTCACCGAGGTCAATGCCGCAGGCGTCGGCCCATTCGGCGGCGAGCTCCACGGCGCGGCCGTTGCGCTCGGAATGGAAGGGGTAGGCCACCGGCAGCGCGTCGAAGACGGGGTTCATCTCGGAGCCGCCGTACTCCGCGGCCTCGAGCTTCGCGTTATGTGCCGCGGCCGCGCGCTCAATGGCTGCGCGGGCGGCGTCGAGCTCCGCCGGCTCGCCGGAGAGGACGAAGTGGTGCGGGCCGTTGATCACGGCAGGGTGCAACCCACCGAGCGCCGCGTCAAGGTCCGCCCGGTGCAACCCGCGCACCGACAGCATGCGGGGCTCGGTGTCGCGCGCGTCCATGGCTGCCGAAGCAGCGGCGCCCATGATGAACGCGAAGGCGAGGGCGTGTTCCGGATGGGCCGCTGCGGCGACGCCGAGGCTGCCCTGGGAGTGGCCGGCCAATGTCGCTGAGTCAACGTCGAAACCGAGGCCGCGCAGCTGGTCTACCGCCGCGATCTGGGCGAGGACGATGCCCGGCACGGAGACCGCCGGGAGCCGGTCGGCCTCGCTGGGCGGTGTCGGGGCGTCGGGGTCCATGATTGCGCGCAGGCGGTCGGTGACGCCGGGGACAGCCGAGGCCAGCGGGCGCGCGACGGGTCCGGTGAGGGCGCGCGCGGCGTTGATCAGCTCGCTCAGGCGCGAGTGCGTCATGGGTGAGGCGGCGGCGTCGGCGAGGGCGAGCTGCCAATTCGTGCCCTGGCCCTGGAAGATCACGGCCGGCGCGGTCATGCCGGTGAGCGGGGTGAGGTTCATCATCTTTGGGTGTTCCTTTGAGTTTTAGAGGGGAATGTTGCCGTGCTTGCGGGCGGGCCGGGCGACGTTTTTGCCGCGCAGCAGTCGCAGGTTGGCGGCAAGCGTGGTGCGGGTCTCCGAGGGCAGGATGACGGCGTCGATAAGCCCGCGCTCCGCGGCGTTGTAGGGGTTGAGGATCGTGTCCTCGTATTCGCGCTCGAAGGAGGCCACGAGGTCGGCCAGCTCGGCCTCGCCCATCCCGCTGTCGCGGGCGGCCTTGATTTCCTTGCGGTTGATGAATCCGACCGCGCCGGCGGCACCCATCACCGCGATCTGGGCGGTGGGCCATGCCAGGTTCACGTCCGCGCCGAGGCCTTTCGAGCCCATCACGCAGTACGCGCCTCCGTAGGCCTTGCGCATGGTCACCGTGATTTTCGGCACCGTCGCCTCACCGTAGGCGTAAAGCAGCTTCGCGCCGTGGCGCAGGATGCCGTCATGCTCTTGGGCCGCACCGGGCAGGAACCCGGGGACGTCGACAAGCAGCACAAGCGGGATGTTGAAGGCGTCGCACGTGCGCACGAACCGCGCCGCCTTGGCCGAGGAATCGATGTCGAGGCAGCCCGCGTAGACCGAGGGCTGGTTGGCAACGAATCCGACTACCTCGCCGTCGATGCGGCCGTAGGCGACGACGACGTTCTCGGCGCGCTGCTCCATGATCTCCATGAACTCGCCGTCGTCGGCAATCCGCGAGATGACCTCGCGAACGTCGTAAGGCTGGGAGACGTTGTCGGGGATGATCGTGTCCAGCTCGAGGTCGGTGTCAGTGATCTCGTTGTCCGGCTCCGCGTCCTCGGCCGGCGGGCACTGGCGGCTGTTGCAGGGCAGGTAGCCGATCAGGTCCCCGACCCAGTCGAGGGCGTCCGCGTCGTTGGCAGCGACGTAGTGGCAGTTGCCGGCGCTGCCCATGTGGGTCCATGCGCCGCCGAGCTCCTCCTGCGTAATGTCCTCGCCGGTCACGGTCTTGATCACGTCCGGGCCGGTGACGAACATTTTGGAGGTCTGGTCCACCATGACCACGAAGTCCGTCAGCGCGGGGGAGTAGGCGTTGCCGCCTGCGCAGGCGCCCATGATGACGGAGATCTGCGGGACCACGCCCGAGGCCTTGACGTTCTGGTAGAACGTGGCCGCAATCCAGTCGAGCGAGACGGCACCGTCCTGGATGCGGGCGCCCGCGCCCTCGTAGAGGCCGATGAGCGGGCGGCCGGTGGTAACTGCAAGCTCCTGGACGGCGACCATCTTCTCGCCGTAGACCTCGCCGAGCGCGCCGCCGAAGACGGTGCCGTCCTGGGAAAAGACGCACACCTCGCGGCCGTCGATGGTGCCGAAGCCGGTGACGATGCCGTCGGTAAGGGGGCGCTTGTTGTGCATGCCGAAGTCATGCGTGCGGTGGCGCGCGAGCTGGCCGGTCTCGTGGAAAGAGCCCTCGTCGAGCAAGTAGTCGAGGCGCTCGCGGGCGGTCATCCGGCCGGAGGCGCGCACCTTGTCGTGGGCTCCCTCTCCCATTGGGGTGAGTGCTTCCTCGCGTCGCCGGTGCAGATCGGCGATTTTGCCTCCGGTGGTACGCGGGACGTCGGCGAGTTCGTCTATTCGTTTGTAGGGCGAAAGTGTCATGAGGGGGAGGATAATGGGCACTGATGGGTTTTCGGCGACGACTTACCGACTCGTAGGTTACGGTCAGGTAAGTTAACTGTTTGTGCTGGGCATTCGTTGATTTGTGATCTTGAACACTTTTAAATCTGCGGAAGGGGTGTGAGTCCAATGCACGTGGGTACCGATATCGTCCATATTCCGGGCTTCGCGGCTCAGTTGAACACCCCGGGTTCAACCTTCGCGCGCGTTTTCACCGACCGCGAGCTGCGCGAAAGTGCCGCGAAAGCGTCACCGGAGTCATCTCTCGCCGCGCGGTGGGCCGCGAAAGAGGCCTACATCAAGGCGTGGTCGCAGGCGCTCTACGGCTCGCCGCCCGCCGTGGAGGACGTCGACTTCCGCGACATCGAAGTGGTCTCCGACGCATTCGGTAGGGTCGCGGTCTCGTTGCGGGGTGTGCTTGCCGACGCTGCCCCGGCCGCCCAGTCGCTATCCATCTCCCATGACGGCGACTACGCCGTCGCGGTGTGCCTGGTGTGTATAGCGGGGTAGGCGGGTGAGTAGGGCGCTCCGGCGTCTACTGGAAACGTTTCCAGTAGGTACTGCGCGGCAGTAAAGTAGCAGGTCAAGCCCGTGCCTACTTGGAAGCTACTGGAAATCTACTTGAAACCGCTAGGAAACACTGGCTCCTGGGCGTGGGTGGGGCGTCGATAAGCAATATGCTCGTCACCATGACAGTCAAGGATATTCAACGCATCGCCACCGACGTCGCCGACTC
The DNA here is from genome assembly GCF_011038645.2 of Corynebacterium qintianiae. Lineage (NCBI taxonomy): Bacteria > Bacillati > Actinomycetota > Actinomycetes > Mycobacteriales > Corynebacteriaceae > Corynebacterium > Corynebacterium qintianiae. The sequence goes on from NZ_CP064955.1 coordinate 486,888, forward strand.
CTGGGTGGACGTCAACTGGGTCGAGTCGGTCGGCTCCACCAACACAGAACTGCTGGCCACCGGTGAGCCGGGCAGCGTGCTCATCGCCGACGAGCAGACCGCGGGCAAGGGCCGGATGGGCCGCGAGTGGGTCTCGCCGAAAGGTTCGATCCTCGCGCTGAGCGTGCTTGTCAGCGCCCCCTCGTCTGAGAATTTGGGCCTCGCGTCGCTCGCAGCGGGGCTCGCGATTACCGATGTCATCCCCGAGGCCGAACTGAAGTGGCCCAATGACGCCCTGATCGGCGGCAAGAAGTTCGCCGGCATCTTGTCGGAGGCGGATCTCGCCGGGGAGAACCCGCGCGTGGTTGTCGGCATCGGCATCAACGCTGCGTGGCGCGCCGAGGACCTGCCGGTCGAGGGTGCGACCTCGCTCAACTTGGAGGGCATCGAAATCGACTGGGACGAGTTCACCGTCGATCTGCTGCGCGCGCTCGCCATCCGGCTGGACCAATGGCGCGCTGGTGACCCCGAGCTGCTGGAGAACTACCGCGCCATCTGCTCCACCATCGGCCGTAACGTGCGCCTTGTGCGCCCGGACGGTGACGTTGAAGGCACCGTCGAGGGTGTGAACGATGCTGGCGAGATCCTTATCAACGGCGCTGCGTACAGCGCAGGCGACGTGACTCACCTGCGCCCGGTCAACTAGCATCCCAGCCGTGGCAGACAATCGGGGCCTGAAGTTGGCGGACGGCGAAGTGGTCCTCGCGGACACGACGAGCTCGTTGTCATCCCTGATTTTCCCGCTGCTTGAACTGCTGGTCATTACCGGCGTGTGCTGGATGGCCGTCGGCTGGATGGACGCGAACGGCATCGACGCGATAGCAAGAAACCTGGTCGTACTCGTCTGGGCCATCACGGGCCTGACACGTTTCGTGTGGCCGCTCGCGGTGTCGCGCCGGCGCCGTTTCATTATCACCGACCGGCGCGTGCTGGCTCGCAGCCGCCGCGGGTCGGTCGACTCCATCCCCCTCGGGCAGATCCACTCGGCCCGCCGTGACCAGGGCGGGATCTCCATGGCCGTCTACGGCTTCGAGCGCCCGTTGTACTTCCCCGAGGTCGGCCGCAGCCGCAAAGTGGAGAAGATTCTGAATGCCCGGTTAGCGGACTACAGTAGGTGGGCGTGAGAGACGCTTACGGAATGCCCATCGTCGCCGTCATTGGCGACGGCCAACTTGCCCGCATGATGCACACCGAGGCCATCGAGCTCGGCCTGGCGCCCCGCGTCCTCGCGGGCGGGGAGGACGCCTCGGCCGCGCAGGTATTCGGCGACGTCCGCCTCGGCGACTACCGCGACCTCGCGGACCTCGAGGCCATCGCGCACGACGCGTCTGCGGTCACCTTCGACCACGAGCACGTGCCCAGCGAGCACCTTCAAAAGCTTATCGACGCTGGCGTGGCCGTCGAGCCACGCCCCTCCGCCCTGATCTACGCCCAGGACAAGCTCGAGCAGCGCACCCGCCTCGCGGCACTCAGTGCCCCGGTGCCGCAGTTTGCCCCGATCGCCTCGGGGGAGGACGCACGGCGTTTTTGGGAGGACGTCGAAGGTGAGGTGTGCCTCAAGGCCACGCGCGGAGGTTACGACGGCCACGGGGTGTGGTTCCCCGCCTCTCCCGACGATTTCGCCACACTGGTGGAGGACTTGGTAGCGAAGGGCGTGCCCCTCTACGCCGAGGCGAAGGTGCCGTTTATCCGCGAGTTGTCCGCAATGGTGGCGCGCAACCGCTCCGGCCAGGTCGAGGCGTGGCCGGTTGTCGAGTCGAGGCAGGCGAACGGCGTGTGCCGCGTGGCCATCTCGCCCGCGCCGGGGCTGTCCCCGGAGCTGGAGGAGTACTGCCGCAATCTGGCGGTCCGCATCGCGGAGGAGGTCGACGTCACCGGCGTGCTCGCCGTGGAGCTGTTCGAAACCGCCGACGGGGTCCAGGTCAACGAGCTGGCCATGCGCCCGCACAACACCGGCCACTGGACCCAGGACGGTTGCGTGACCTCCCAGTTCGAGCAGCACCTGCGCGCCGTGCTCGACTGGCCCCTCGGCTCTACCGCGCCCACCGCCCCGGTAACCGTCATGGTCAACACCCTCGGCGGTGACGCGGACCCGGACATGCCGATGGAGCAGCGCGTGGTTGAGGTCATGCGCAAGTACCCCGAGGCGAAGGTCCACCTCTACGGCAAGGACTACCGCCCGGGCCGCAAGATGGGCCACGTCAACGTCGCCGCGGACACCACCGAGCGGGCCCTTGAGGTCGCCGAGGACGCCGCACACTTCATCGTCAACGCAGAATGGAAGTAAGTATGCAGCCGCTTGTTGGCCTGATCATGGGTTCCGACTCTGACTGGGACACCGTCGCCCCCGCCGCCGAGATCCTCGCCGAATTCGGCATCCCCTTCGAGGTCGGTGTCGTCTCCGCGCACCGCACGCCGGAAAAGATGCTGGCCTACGCCAAGGGCGCGCGCGGCCGCGGCCTCAAGGTCATCATTGCCTGCGCCGGGGGAGCGGCGCACTTGCCCGGCATGGTCGCCGCCGCCACCCCGCTGCCGGTGATCGGTGTGCCGCGGGCGCTGAAAGACCTCGACGGCCTAGACTCGCTGCTGTCGATCGTGCAGATGCCCGGCGGCGTGCCCGTGGCTACCGTCTCCATCGGCGGCGCGAAGAACGCCGGCCTGCTCGCCGCGCGCATCATCGGCGTCTCGGACCCGGAGCTATTGCAGAAGATGGCCACCTACCAAGCCGGCATGGCCGCCGAGGTCGAGCGCAAGGACGCGGCCCTGCGCGAGCGGTTGATGGGTGACTAAGGCCCCGATCGTCGTGCTCGGTGCCCGGGTCATCGACGGGCGCCCGTCGCGAATGCTTGAGGCCCGTTTGTCCGCGGCGCTCGGTTTGTTCCATGACGATCCTGGTCGGCCCGTCGTGGTCAGCGGGTTCGGCGAGGCGGATGTGATGGCCGACTGGCTTGCTGCACATGGGGTACCCCGCGGGGCAATCACGCTCGAGCGGGCCGCGCGTTCCACAAACGAGAACCTGGAGAACTCCCGCGCCTTATTCCCCTCGGCCGCGCGGCTCATCGTGGTCACCAACGGCTTCCATGTCCTGCGCACGAAGGTTTGGGCGTGGCACCTGGGCATCCCTGTCACCGTGGTTGCCGCCGAGACTCCAGCGTCCTCGCGTGTGCGCAACTACGCCCGAGAGGTGGTGGCGCTGCCGCATTCGGTCGCGCGGGTGGCTTGGCGACGCCTGGTGCGGGGCCTCGGAGGGCGCTAGAAACGCTTCCGCCTAAACCATTGAGCCTAAACTTGGAGCAAGTTTAGGCGGAAACCCCGACAGTTTAGGCGTCAAGGTTTAGGGCGAAGGTGGGGAACCGGGTCCGGAGCGCCAGCGGAGCCACCGGCGCGTGAGCCAGAACGTCGCCAAGCACAACGCCCCGGCGAGCACGCCCGGCCAGAGCAGAGGCTCCGGCCGGAACAGGTTCAGTACCGCTTGCACAAGCGCGACGAAGGCGAAGAAGCCGACAAACCCGATGAGGGTCTGCCAGACGAGGTCGCGGCGCACTACCCCTTGACACCGCCCGCCGTCAGCCCCGAGACGATGCGGCGCTGGAACACCAGCACCATGATGATCAGCGGCACGGTCACCAGCGAGCCCGCGGCCATGATCGCGGCGTACGGGTACTCGAAGGCGCTCGGCCCGGCAAAGCGCGCGATGGCCACGGTGACCGGCTCGGTCGCGGTGGTGGAGAGCTGGCGGGCCAGCATGAACTCGTTCCATGTGGTGATGAACGCCAGGATCGCGGTGGTGAAGATCGCGGGCGCCGCCAGGGGGAGCAGGACGAGGCGGAATGCCTGGCCGCGGGAGGCGCCGTCGACACGCGCGGCCTCCTCAAGGTCCCACGGCAGCTGCTGGAAGAACGAGATCAGGGTGTAGATCGTCAGCGGCAGCGCGAACGAGATGTTCGGGATGATCATGGCCCGGTAGGTGCCAATCCAGTCGAGGTCGCCGAAGAGCTGGAACAGCGGCGTAACCAGCGCGATGCCGGGGAACATGGAGGCGGCCAGGATCACGCCGGTGACGATGCCCTTGCCGGGGAAGTCGAGGCGCGCGATGGCGTAGGCGGTGAACACGCCGACGGCCACGGCGATCAGCGTGGTCGACAGCGAGATGATCAGCGAGTTGCCGATCGCCCCGAGGAAGTCGTTGCCCTTGTCGGTGGCCAGGGCGTCGCGGAAGTTGTCCAGCGTCACGTGCGTCGGCCATGGGGTGGTGTCGAAGGTGTGCGCGCTGTCGCGCAGCGCCGTGATCAGCATCCAGTAGAAGGGCGCGAGGCCCCAGAACATGATGAAGATGACCCCGACGTAGTGCCAGATCTTTCTCATCGCGCTACCTCCTCGCCTTTCGCTTGTCGACGCCCAAACCAACGCCTCTTCTTCTCCCTCGTGCGTTCCACCTGCCCGACGTCGGTGCCGAGGAAGCGGATCATGATGAAGGCGACGGCGAAAATGAGCAGGAAGATCAGTGTTGACAGCGCGGATGCGGAGTTGAAGTTGCCCTGGCGCATGTCCTCGACCACGAGCTGGGAGATCGTGGCGGTCGGGGAGTTCGACGACCCAGAGATCATGATCACGGGCAGGTCGAACATGCGCAGCGCGTCGAGGGTGCGGAACAGCACTGCCACCATGAGCGCGGGGCGCACCAGCGGCAGGGTGATGCGGGTGAACTGCTGCCAGCGGGAGGCGCCGTCGACACGCGCGGCCTCGTAGACGTCACGGGGGATCATCTGCAGGCCGGCGAGGATGAGCAGCGCCATGAACGGCGCGGTCTTCCACACGTCCGCGATGATGACGGCCGTGCGCGCGGCCCACGGGTCCGTGGTCCACGCGATATCGGTGCCCAGCAGAGCGTTCACGATGCCGGACGGGGCGAACATGAACTGCCACAGCTTCGCCGTCACGGCCGTGGGAATGGCCCAGGGGATGAGCACGGCGGCGCGGATGAGCGCGCGGCCGCGGGACTCGGTGTTCATGATCAGGGCCATGATCATGCCCAGGATCGTTTCCAGCAGCACGGTGACCACCGTGAAAAACAGCGTGATGCGCACGGCGGGCCAGAAGTCGGTGGCCAGCACACCGGGCGGGCACGTGCCGACGACCCCGGAGGGTGACATGCACCGGTTGGTGATCCAGTACAGGTAGTTTTCAAGGCCCGCGAAGCCGCCTTCGGTGAACACGCCCGTGGCGGGGTCGAGGCGACGGTTTCCCTGGAAGGACAGGAATACTGCGCGGACGATGGGGTAGCCGATGACGACGGCCAGGACGGTCAGGGCGGGCGCGACGAGCAGCGCCGCCTTGCCTGTGTCCCGGCGCGGCCGGGCCCTTCTCTCCGCTTTCACAGCAGTGGTCATGTGCACCTTCTTCGCAAACAAACAACGGGCGAAACGCCCGCCCTGTGGATCTAGAGTCTCACAGGTGCGGGCGTTGCGCGGAGCAGGTCCCCGGTTTAGGAGGCCTGGCGGATAGCTGCGGCCATGTCGCGGGTGGCGTCGTCGACGCTCTTGCCTGCGGTCAGGGCAGCGTAGGCGTTGTCCTGGATGGCCTTGGAGATGGCCGGGTAGAACGGGGACACCGGGCGCGGCTTCGCGTTCTCCAGCGACTCCTTCAGAGCCGGGAGGTAGGGCTGCTCCTTGATCAGCTCCTCGTCGTCGTAGATGGACGCGAGAACCGGTGGGAAGGAGGCCTCGGCAAACGAGCGCTGGTTTTCCTCGTTGATGATGAACTCGATGAAGTCGCGGGCGGTCGCCTTGTTCTCGGAGTTGACGTTGATGCCGTTGTTGTAACCGCCGAGGGTGGAGGCACCGACGCCGTCCTTGCCCACCAGTGGCTGCACCTCGAACTTCAGGCCGGCCTTCGCGGCATTGGAGTACATGTACGGCCAGTTGATGGCGAAGGCGGTCTTGCCTTCGGTGAACGCGAGGTTGGTCTCCTCCTCCGTTGCGGCGGTGGAGGCGGAGGAGATGGTGCCGTCCTTGTACGCGTCGACAAGCGCCTGGAGGCCCTCCTTGGACTCGTCGGACTCGACCGTCGGCTGGCCCTGGTCGTCGAGGACTTCACCGCCCCAGCCGTTGATGAAACCGAGGGTGTTCACGGTCAGACCCTCGTACTGCTTGAGCTGCGTGGTCAGGCAGTCCGCATCCTGCACAGCTTCGCAGGCGGAGCGGATGTCGTCGAAGGTGTCCGGCGCCTCTGCGACGAGGTCCGTGTTGCGGAACAGGAGCTGGCCGTTGGTGTTCTGCGGCAGCGCGTAGAGCTTGTTGTTGTAGGTGGCGGACTCGACTGTGGCGTCGAGCAGTCCGGAGGTGTCGACGGCGTAGTCACCCTCAAGCGGCTCGAGCCACTGGTTAGCGGCGAAGTCGGCGGTCCAGACCACGTCGAGCGCCATGACGTCGTAATCGGAGTTGCCTGCCTGGAGGGACTGCACGAGGGTGTCGCGCTGGTCGTCGGCCTCGCCCGCGAGCTCCGAGAGGGTGACCTCTTCGTCCGGGTGCTCGGTGTTCCACTTCTCGATGATCGGGATGATCTTGTCGGTGTCGTTGCGGCCCATGGCGAAGGTGATGGGGCCGCGGCCCTCACCCTCGGCGGCGGCCGATTGGGATCCGGAGGCCGGCTGGGTGGCGGGCTCGGTGTTCGGCTCGGAGCTGTCCGAACCGCAGGCGACGAGGGTCGCGGAACCGAGGGCGGCAGCGCAGAGGACTGCACCGGTCTTGCGGAGAGAAGTGTTCATGGACTTGCACCTTTCTAAATAAGTGGTGCCTTAAATGTAGTTAGTTGAAGCGAAAGAACGTGAAAGTTTCGCGAATCGTCCCTATAACGGGGGTAAAGGGGGCGGGAACCGGGCATCGCGCCCCAATAGTTAATCTGCTGTTAAGAAGTGTGTAACGTTTTCGGCCTCGGCGATATCCTGCAACCGGTCCGCGGACACCAGGCCAGTCGCCACGACCACGGAGCCGTCGGCTGCCAGCGGTGCGAGGATTCGCTTCTCGACGTCCCCGGTGACGCGCCACGGGTCCACCAAGTAACGGTGCGCGCCGAGCGTCGGATCCGACCAGTTGTCCAGCGAGGGGGTGTCGCCAGAATAGATGTCGCCGTAGAAACGAACCGTCGGCCCGAAATCCACCGTCCCCGGCGGGAGCTCGCCACCGGATTCGACCACGCCGCGGCCGAACGGGTCAGGGGAGACGACAACGACGTCCGTCACGTGCGACCACCGGCTCGCGTTGCCGGTAGTGGTGAAGACAATCGCGGGGGTGGCGTCGGAGGGAGCGTCGAAAAGCGGCGTGCGCGACGAGTTGAAGGTACCGAGCGCGATCACCGCCGCCTGCCACGAGGCCGGAAGATCGATGAGTACCGCCGCGTCCGGCGCGAGCTCGAATTCCTCCTCGACCATGTTCGCGATCTTGCTGGCCCAGTTATCCAGCGTGAGCGCGGAAAATTCCATGCGTGTGCCGTCCGCCTCGTCGTACACCGTCAAGCGCGGCGACGAGGGGTTGGACGCGAGTAGCGGTGCCATGATGCTCATGGTCGCCCATACTAGGTCTAGTTCACACAACGCGGCCCGTCGCCGCCTGCGTCGATTTCCGGCGCCACCTCGGCCGCGCCGAAGTCCTCGCCCGGAGTGCCCACGGCATTCTCCGGCGAGGGGCTCGCGTCCGCCGCCTCGGAGGACGGGCCGGAGTAGTCCCCGGCCACCACCACGATGAGGCTGGTCGGCTCGAGCCCCTCGTTCGAGGTCACCGGCAGTCCGCCGAGCTTCTCCGCCAGCGCCAGCGCGGCGGGGTCCTCCGGGTCCAGAGCAACAACCTGGGAGAACGAGTAGACACCCGGAAGCGCGTTCGACACTTCCGCGATCGTCGCACCCTGTTCCTTGAGCCAGCCTGCCACACCGCCGGCCTGGCCCGATGCCTCCCCCGCGTTGAGCGCGAAGACGTTGTAACCGTCGAGCAGGGACGTTTCCGCGCCCGCGCCGGGCTGCTCGGCCGGGGCGTCCTGCTCCGGGGCGGGCGGCGCGACCACGTCCTCCATGAACTGGTGCACCTGGGATTTGTCCACGGTGATGATGGACTCGCCGTAATCGCCCACGCCGTCGACGGAGGTCACGGGGATGGTGGTGAAGGTAACGTCGCCGCCCGCCAGACCCGACATTTGCTGGGCGAATCGCGCGATGTCCCAGCCCTCGTCGAGGGTGACCGAGCGCTCCGCCGCGTTGGACAGCTCGCGCAGCTTGCCCGGGTTGGTCAGCGTGCCGGCCGACAACATCTTCTGTACCAGCGATGCCATGTAGACCTGCTGGCGCACGATCCTGTCGAGGTCGCCGCGGGGCAGGTCGTGTCGCTGCCGCACGAACGAAAGTGCCTGCGCGCCGTCGAGCGTCTGCTCACCGGCGGGGAAGTTCGCGCCGGACAGCGGCTCGTCGACGGGCTGGCTGAGGCACACGTCCACCCCGCCGACGGCGTCCGTGAGCAACGCAAAACCAAGAAGGCCCACCTGGGCGAAGTGGTCCACCTCGACACCGGTGAGGTCCGCGACCGCGCTGATGAGCCCCTCCTGGCCCGCGCGTGCAACCTGCTGCTCGAGCGAGGCGCCGCTCATTCCCGCCGCAGAGAGCTCCTCGCGCTTCTGGGCGGCGTGCGCGGCGTAGACGCCGTTGATCTTCATGTTGCCGAACTCGTCGTGGTGGATGTAGGTGTCGCGGGGGATGGACACCGCAGTAGCGCTCGAGCCGTCCTCGGGGATGCGGATCACCATGATCGTGTCGGTATTGATCTCGCCCTCGGACACGCCCGCGTTCAACCGTGCGAGCTCGTCTTCGCTCAGGGGGTTGCCCTGCGCGTCGGTGCGGGAGTCCGAACCAACCAGCAGGATGTCCACCGCACCGTCGAGAGGCGCGACGCCGTCATCGCGCTGGATTTGCAGCTCAGAGGCGCTCAGCGAGCCGCCGAGCCGCCCGACGGAAAAGTAGCCGATGCCCGACACCGCGAGGATCGCGGCGGAGCTGACGGCGAGAATTCCCTTGACAACAGGGTGGCCGGACTGCGTCAGGTCCCGCGCTTGCGAGGGGGCCGCCTGAATGTCGCGGACGCGCCTGGAGTGTTGCCTGGTGTTCCGCCGGGAGTTCTCGGTCACGAATCGGAAGTATACGACATGCCCAACTTGACCCGTGTGCCGCAACAGGGCATTTCACGTGTGCCTGACTAGGCTGTTGCCATTGTGATGAAACCTGCTCCGCCGCTGGCCGTGATAACGGTGACGTTCTCACCGGGACGCCACCTACGCGCCCTCGCCGATTCCCTTGAGACCGCTTCCGCCGGGCCTACCGTGCTAGTGTGCGCGGACAACGGATCCACCGATGGAGCCCCGGAGGCGCTCGCCGCCAAACGAGAGGGCGTCGAGGTGTTCTCGACAGGGGGCAACATTGGTTACGGTGCGGCGATTAATGCCGCGGTGAAGCGTTTGGAAGGGCGTCGAGAAGCGGGTGAAATCGACGGCGATTTCTTCCTTATCACCAATCCCGACGTCCGCTTCACCCCGGGCTCGGTCGACGCGCTAATGGCCTGCGCCCAGCGCGAGCCGAAGGTGGGCGCGGCGGGCCCGAGGATCGAGGAGGCGGACGGCTCCGCCTACCCCAGCGCGCGGGCTGTGCCGGGCCTGTTCACGGGCAGCGGGCACGCTTTGCTTTACGACGTCTGGCCGGACAACCCGTTTTCCGCCGCGTACCGCTCCAACAACGACATGGAAGTGCAGCGGACCGCCGGCTGGTTGTCCGGCGCCTGCTTGCTCGTGCGCTGGGGCGCATTCGACGATATCGGCGGATTCGACGAGCGCTACTTCATGTACCTCGAGGACGTCGACTTCGGCGACCGCCTGAACCGTGCCGGGTGGGACAACCTCTACTGCCCGTCATCGGTAATCAAGCACGATCAGGGCCACGTCGCCGGCAAGCACTCGCGTGTCACGGTGCCCGCGCACCACAAGTCGGCGTACCGTTTTCAGGCGGACAGGCACCCCGCGTGGTGGCAGGCGCCGCTGCGCTGGGCCCTCTGGTGCGGGCTGCAGATCCGTGGCATGTTCCAGCTGACGAAAGGCTCCTAAGAATGGCAGATCCAGCTCGCACCGACGCCGTCATCCTGGTTGGCGGGCGCGGCACGAGGCTGCGGCCCCTGACGGTGTCCACGCCCAAGCCCATGCTCCCGACCGCCGGCTTCCCCTTCCTCAGCCACTTGCTGGCGAGGATCCGCGCCGCTGGCATGCGGCATGTCGTCCTCGGAACCTCGTTCAAGGCGGAGGTGTTTGAGACTTACTTCGGCGACGGGTCCGAGTGGGGCCTGGAGATCGACTACGTGGTGGAGGAGGAGGCGCTGGGTACCGGCGGCGCGATCCGCAACGTCGTTGACAAGCTGCGCTACGACAACGCCATGGTGTTCAACGGCGATGTCCTCTCCGGAGCCAACCTTGCAGAGATTTTGCAGACGCACACGGCGAAGGACGCGGACGTCACCCTGCACCTCGTGCGCGTGCCCGATCCGCGGGCGTTCGGCTGCGTGCCGACGGACAGCGACGGCAACGTCCTGGAGTTTCTGGAGAAGACCCCGGACCCGCCGACCGACCAGATCAACGCCGGTTGCTACGTGTTCAAGCGCTCCGTTATCGAGCAGATTCCGGCGGGCAGGGTTGTGTCAGTCGAGCGCGAGACCTTCCCGGGCTTGCTGTCCGGAGGGGCGAAGATCGCAGGACACGTCGACACGTCGTACTGGCGTGACATGGGTAGGCCGGACGATTTTGTCGAGGGCTCCTCCGACCTCGTCCGCGGCATCGCCTACTCGCCGCTGTTGGAGGGGCGGACCGGAGAGGCATTTGTGGATGAGAGCGCCGGCATCGCCGGGGGAGTGATCCTCATGGGCGGGACAACTATCGGTCGCGGCAGCGACATCGGGGCGGGGTGCCGCGTGGACGACAGCGTTATTTTCGACGGCGTCACCATCGAGCCCGGTGCCGTGGTCCGCAGCTCTATCATCGCCGCCGGGGCGCGCATCGGCGCCAACTCGCGGGTCGTCGATTGTGTGATCGGCGAGGGCGCCCAGATTGGTGCGCGTTGCGAGCTGCAAGGCGGAATGAGGGTGTGGCCGGGGGTCGTCATCCCAGACTCGGGCGTCAGATTCTCCCCCGACGCGTAGCGACACGCCGAACGGGCGCCGTATAGTCACGTTTCCATAAACGGCCACAACATGTAGTACCCCCGCTTCGCACCCCCTTCGCACCGCAATTGTTACTAGTGTGACTCGTGTTGCGTATGACGTTGCTGACCTACGCGTGTCCGCGGCTCACCGCTGCAAAATGTTGCGGCTATTTAGGGCCACGGTGTGTAATCGGCGGTAGGAATCACAGGGATGTAAGCAACCACAACGGAGGAAGGGGACGGCGTGGACAATATGGCTGACAGCGCTATTCTCCGTGGCGCAGCTGCGGGCGGGATGACCCTCGATGAACTTTTCGGCACGGTCGAGCAGGAGTGGCAGGATCAGGCCCTCTGCGCACAGACCGACCCCGAGGCCTTCTTTCCCGAGAAGGGCGGCTCCACCCGCGAGGCGAAGCGCATCTGCCAAGCCTGCCCGGTCCGCGACGAGTGCCTCGAGTACGCCCTCGAGCACGACGAGCGCTTCGGTATCTGGGGCGGGCTATCCGACCGCGAGCGGCGCCGTTTGAAAAAGCAGATCGGCTAGACCCGACCCGGCCCCGCGATCACCAGCCGAACTCGGGGTCGAGGTCCCGCGGGTCCATGTTCAGGTGCTGCGCCACCAGGGCCGTCAGGATCCAGGTCAGTAGCTCGGAGCGCTCGGTGGCGGACTTCGCGCGTTGTTCCACCGGCATGCGGAATACAACGATGCGCGCCCTTGTGGGATTCCCGTTCCGGTCCACGCCTGCAGCGAGCACCCTCCCGAGTGGAACCGGCCCGTCGGCAACGATGTCGTCCGGCATCACCGAATCCGGCCGCAACCGCATGCGCGGAATCGTGTCAACGGCGAGATCGACCCCGGCCAGCTGCTCGAAATACGCGTTGTGCAACGGCGCGTAGGCTTCCAGCACCATCTGGTCGAACGCCATCGAGCGCGTCCGGTAGCGGGGGACCGCGACGGGAAGCAGCGGGCCGCGAGGCCCCCGCGCGCGACGGTCGCGCGCGGGGCGCAGGTGCAGCGGCTGCGGCTGCGAAGGGTTTGCCGGGCTCATAGGCCACTATGATAGGACTGGCTTGCGGCGGCCGGCGGCGGCCACGCCGCGTGTCACCCGCCGTATCTCAAGGAGAGGTTTAGACTTGGGCCCCGTGAACACTTTCCGTCGTTGCTGCCGTCCAGGCTGCGGCAGGCCCGCCGTAGCAACGCTCATCTACGCGTACGCGGACTCCACGGCGGTTGTCGGCCCCCTCGCACCCGTCGCCGAGCCCCACTCGTGGGACCTGTGCGAACGCCACTCCGCCAACATCTCCGCCCCCGTCGGGTGGGACATGGTGCGCGTCGAGCACGTTGAGATCGACGATGACGAGTTGGAGAATATGGACGAGGCGGACCTGACCGCGCTCGCCGAGGCGGTCAGAGAGGCCGGCCGCGTCACCACTGGGCTCGTCGACACAAGCCAGGACCCCATCGAATACGCGGCCAACCACGACTTCGGCGACCCGGGCACATCCAACCACCCGGTGCACCGGACGAAAAGAGTGGAGGAGCAAGTTACCGCGGCTAAGCAGGCGCGACGCTCGCACCTTCGCGTGGTGCCAGACCCGTCCCACGAGAATGTCGAGGGCGGCAACTAGGATTGCCGCCATGGCAATCGAGCACACGGCAGAGTCCCTCACGAGGGTCATCAAAGCGTACGACATCCGCGGCATCGTCGGCGAGAGCGTCGACGAGGACTTCATGTCCGCCGTCGGCTCGGCTTTTGCGCATCTCCTGCGCGACGAGGGGGAGACACGGATCGCCGTCGGCCACGACATGCGGCCGTCCTCACCCGCCCTTTCCCAAGCATTCGCCGACGGTGCCACCTCCCAGGGGCTCGACGTTGTCGCGCTGGGCCTGACGTCCACCGACGAGCTCTACTTCGCATCGGGCACGCTGGGGTGCGCCGGGGCGATGTTCACGGCCTCGCATAACCCGGCGGCCTACAACGGCATCAAGCTCTGCCGCGCCGGGGCGAGCCCGGTGAGTACCGCCACCGGGCTCGCGGACATCGCGCGGATGGTTGTCGAGGGAGTGCCGGAGTACGGGGGCGTGCGCGGGGGCGTCGACAAGCGAGATGTGTTGGATGAATATGCCGCGTTCCTCCGCGAGCTGGTGCCCGTGCCATCGCGCCGGCGCCTCGTGGTGGCCGTCGACGCCGCCAACGGCATGGCGGGGCTGACCGTCCCGGCCGTGCTCGGTGACGTGGACCTGCGCCCGCTGTACTTCGAGCTGGACGGCACGTTCCCCAACCACGAGGCGAACCCGCTCAACCCCGACAATCTCAAGGACCTGCAGAAGTTTGTGCTCGACCAGGGGGCAGACATCGGGCTCGCCTTCGACGGTGACGCCGACCGCTGTTTCGTGGTCGACGAGCGGGGGTTGCCCGTGTCGCCCTCGGCAATCTCTGCTCTGGTGGCCTCCCGCACCCTCGCCGAGCATCCGGGCGCCACCATCATCCACAACGCGATCACGTCGCGCGCGGTCCCGGAGATCATCACGGAGCGTGGCGGCACTGCCGTGCGCACCCGCGTGGGGCACTCCTACATCAAGGCGCACATGGCGGAGACCGGCGCGAAGTTCGGCGGGGAGCACTCAGCCCACTATTACTTCGCAGATTTCTTCAACGCCGACTCGGGTCTGCTCGCCGCCCTGCACGTGCTCGCCGCCCTCGATGAGCAGGACCGCCCGCTGAGCGAACTCATGGCGGAGTACGACCGCTACGCGTCTTCCGGTGAGATCAACTCTGAGGTCGCCGACCAAGAGGCGGCCACGGCGCGGGTTGTGGAGGCGTTCGCGGACCGCGCCACGTCGATCGACCACCTCGACGGCGCCACCGTCACGGTGAGCGAAAACCCCCCGGTATGGTTCAACGTCCGCGCCTCTAACACGGAGCCGTTGCTGCGGCTCAACGCGGAGGCGCCGAACCAGGCACAGGTGGATGATCTGGTGCGCGAGGTGCTGGGCATTATCCGGGCCTGAGACACCCGTAGTCTGGGCGGCATGGACGACAGACTGTACTACGAAGGCGCCGGATCCTACGACACCGAGGCGGTGCGGTTCTTCGACACCGCGCACGAGGGGGCCCAGTTGCGTGCCGTAGCTCAGGCAGTGGACAGGTTCGAGGGTCTCCGCGGCGTCCAGGCCCGCAGCGTTGTCGTCGTGGGTGTCGACAACGCCTCCCGGGCCATGGCGCGCGCGGTGGCGGACCTGCGGGCCCCGCTGCGGTTGCCCGTCGTGGTGGCCTCAGTTCTTCCCGGCTACGTTGGGCCCCTGGACGTTGTCGTCGTGGTTGGAGACGCCGCTGACAGCGAAGACGCGTCGCGCGCCCTCATTACGGCAGCTGCCCGTGGCGCCGAGACGGTTCTCGCGGGTCCAGGAACGGGCCCGCTTATCGACGACGCCCCCGACGCGACCCTTGTCATCCCCGCGCTTCCCACGGCAGTAGGGGCGTCCCCGCTGCGGGCTTTCGGGACGGTGGCAGCCGTAGTGGACGCGTTTGTGGAGCCGGGTGAGGTGATCCGGCAGCGGTTGGAGACCGTGGCCGGGGAAGTCGACCACGAACTCGAAACCCTTTCTCCGGAGCGAGACGAATCAGTGAACGCGGCACGGCAGCTGCGGGCGTTTGTCGCGGGTGCCCGCGTCATCCACACAGGGTTCGAGCGCTGTGGTTTGGCCGTGGCGCAGTCGGCGGCCCAGCTGTGGTCAGCTAAGGGCATCCCGTCCGGGTTTGTCGAGCGCGACGAGCTCACCGCCGCCACGCAGGAATCAACGGCGGCGTCGGTGTCGGATATTTTCCACGACCCCTTTATCGACGGCGGTCTGCGCCCGGAACCCATCAAAACGGTCGTGTGGAATCATGATGGGCCCGTGATGGCGAACTCGAGGGCCGAGGGATGCGAGCCTTCAGCCTCCGGAGAAGACGGGACAGTGGCTCGGCTGCTCGTGCGGGCGCTGGCGGCGACGGTAATGAACGACCCGCTTAGCTGAGCATCCCGCGGAAGCGCTCCCACCACGGGAGGGGGTCCGCAGATGAGGGGACGCCCTGCTGCACCGTTGCTGGCTGCTCCTGCGCGGGGGCGGGCGCCTGCTGTGCTGGGGCTTGCTGGGTCGGCGCAGGCTGGTCCTGCACAGGCGCCGACTGCGGCGCTGCCTCCTGTGCGTGGGTGGAAGCAGTCGCTTCCTCCGCCGGCTCCTGCGCGGCCGTCGCGGTGGCGGGTTCCGAAGTTGCTGCGCTGCTTGCGCTCGCCGTAGCGGGCTGCGTCGGCGACACGGCGGGCTGGGAGGTGGCGGCGGCCTCCGGCTCAGCGGTCTGCGCGGTCTCGCGTTCTGCGGTCGCGCCTGAACGAAGTCCGTCCTCCGAGGCCGGGGCGACTGACGTCGGGATCACGTTAGACGGCCGGTAGACCTGGGTTGGGGAGACGTCGTGCGGTGCCGCGTTGACCACCGCGTTCGGCGGCAAAAGCGGGTCGTCCGCGTGGTTGCGCGCGCCTTCGGCGGCGGTGCGGGGTGCCAGCAACTGCGTGTCGCCAGCGGACGCCTGCGTAGTGGAAACGGATTCTGGCGCTGTGCGAGGCGGCGTTGAGCTCCGTGCAGTGTCGCTCACAGTCGCCTCGACCGCATCCGCCTGGTAAGAGGTGTCCGCGGATGTCGAGGGCGCGGACATCTTCCACACCAACAATCCCACGCAGATAGCGAGAACAAGACCTACCGCCATGAACACGGTGACAAGGCGCCTCGATTCGCTCATGTCTTGCCCCCTCCAGGTTTTGTCACAGCTTGGTAACAGTTTTATTCCGTCTGTGCTTTTATAGCACGTCAGTGATGATTTGGGAAGCGGGCGGGAGGTCGGAGGTGGAACGCGGCAGTCAGATGGCGTACTAAGGGGATAGCACTACGGTTAACCGTTTCACCCTCCGCAGCAACGATAGGAGCAATACCCATGAGCGCCTGGGACAAGGACATTCTATCCGACGATGTCAACATCGAGTTCCTGGACGAGCTCGCCGATCTGGATCCCGACGATATCGTCGAAGCCGTCCGGGACGCAGTGCTCCTCGCGGCGAATCCGGAATCGGCGAAGGCGGACGAGATTTCCAACGGCCGCGCCGCCGCCACCATCGCGGCGATTTGGGCAGGGGCGCCGTTCAGCGCTGGCGACGTCGCTGATGCTTACCCCTTCATCAGGTCCATTGACGCGGACATCGACGAGAAACTGGCAGAAGCCGCCATTTCGGTGCTGGAGAACGTGGACACAGAAGAAGACATCGATCAGTACATCGAAGCGCTCTCGTAGAGTCTCCGGGGGCCGCGGTGTCTGACCCGGGGACTAAGGTGGGAGCGAACCGTCAACCAACCCTCATCCGGGAGTAGTGAACAGATGAACGACGCCAGCGGCGTGACCGACTACAAGATTGCTGACATCAGCCTGCATGAGGCCGGCCGCAAGCAGATTGAGCTCGCGGAGTACGAGATGCCTGGGCTGATGCAGCTGCGCCGCGAGTACGCCGACGAGCAACCGCTGGCAGGCGCGCGCATTTCCGGGTCGATCCACATGACCACCCAGACCGCTGTCCTCATCGAGACCCTCGTCGCGCTAGGCGCGGAGGTCCGGTGGTCTTCCTGCAACATCTTCTCCACCGAGGACGCTGCCGCCGCTGCGGTGGTCGTCGGCAAGCATGGCACCCCGGAGGACCCGCAGGGCGTGCCCGTCTTCGCGTGGAAGGGTGAGACGCTCGAGGAGTACTGGTGGTGCGTTAACCAGATCTTCGACTGGGGCGAGGGCGTTTACCCGAACATGATCCTTGACGACGGTGGCGACGCGACCATGGCCGTCATCAAGGGCATGGAGTTTGAAAAGGCGGGCGCCGTGCCGGAGGCGCAACCGGGTGATTCCGACGAGCTCGTGGCGTTTTACGCGATGTTGCGCGGTGCGCTTGAAGCGGAAGGCACCAGGTGGACCCGCACTGCCGACGAGGTCAAGGGTGTCACGGAAGAAACCACCACCGGCGTGCACCGTCTCTATCACTTCGCCAAGGAAGGCGTGCTGCCGTTCCCGGCGATGAACGTCAACGACGCGGTGACCAAGTCCAAGTTCGACAACCGCTACGGCACCCGCCACTCCGTGATCGACGGCATCAACCGTGGCACGGACGTCCTCATCGCCGGTAAAAAGGCCCTGGTCTGCGGGTACGGTGACGTGGGCAAGGGTGTCGCGGAGGCCCTTGACGGCCAGGGCGCGATCGTCTCTGTGACGGAGATCGACCCGATCAACGCTCTCCAAGCGCTCATGGATGGGTACCGCGTAGTCACCGTCGACGAGGCGATCGCCGAGTCCGACATCGTCATTACCGCGACGGGCAATCTCGGCATCATCACTTTCGAGGACATGCTCAAGATGAAGGACCACGCCGTCCTGGGCAACATCGGTCACTTCGACAACGAGATCGACATGCACTCCCTGCTGCACCGCGACGATGTCAGTCGCACGCCTATCAAGCCGCAGGTCGACCTCTTCCATCTGCCCTCCGGCAACTCCATCATCGTCCTGTCCGAGGGGCGTCTCCTCAACCTGGGCAACGCGACCGGCCATCCGTCATTCGTGATGTCGAACTCGTTCGCGGACCAGACCATCGCGCAGATCGAACTGTTCACCAACGGCGCGAATTACGACAACGACGTCTACCGCCTGCCGAAAAACTTGGACGAGAAGGTCGCACGCATCCATGTCGAGGCCCTCGGCGGCCGCCTCACGGAGCTGACGAAGGAGCAGGCCGAGTACATCGGTGTGGATGTCGCCGGCCCGTACAAGCCGGAGCACTACCGCTACTAGCAACTATGATTATCGCGGTAGAGGGAATCGACGGGGCCGGCAAGAACACCCTTGTCAGCGACATCAAGGATGAGCTGGGGGCTGAGACGCTGGCGTTTCCGCGCTACGCGGAGTCGATCCACGCCCAGCTCGCGCAGGACGCTCTGCACGGGCGGATGGGTGATCTCGTCGACTCCGCCCACGGCATGGCGACGATGTTCGCGCTCGACAGGGCAGGCGCGAAGCCGCTTCTCGACGTCTACGTCAACGCGCCCGGGAAAATCATCGTCCTGGACCGCTATGTGGCGTCCAACGCGGCGTACACGACGGCCCGCACGGGCGATGACGCGTCCCTGAAATGGGTGTACGACCTCGAGTTCGGGCGCCTTGCACTGCCGAAACCGGATCTGCAGGTCCTCGTGGACACCGCGCCTGGTGAGGCGGACCGCAGGGTTCGGCGCCGCGAGGAAGGCGACGGCTCGCGAGTGCGCGACCGTTACGAGCGCGACGCGCAACTCCAGGAGGACACGTTCTCCGCCTACGTCCGGCTCGCCGAGGAGGGTTGGGCGGGTCGGTGGGTCCGCTCGACCGACGCGGCGGCTATCATCCAAGCCGTTGAGGACTTACGTTAAGGAGCCGTCATGACCCCCAGAATTCTTGTCGTCGATGACGACCCAGCTATCAACGAGATGCTCACCATCGTGCTGGAATCGGAAGGTTTCGAGACGAAGCCGGTCACTGACGGAGCGGAGGCGGTCGGGGCGTTTACCGAGTACGACCCCGATGTGATCCTCCTCGACCTCATGCTCCCCGGCATGAACGGCGTGGACATCTGCCGGGAGATCCGCAAGGTCTCATCGGTTCCGATTGTCATGCTGACGGCTAAGACAGACACGGTGGATGTGGTTCTGGGCCTGGAGTCCGGTGCCGACGACTACATCACGAAGCCCTTCAAGCCGAAGGAGCTCATCGCTCGCATCCGCGCCCGCCTGCGCCGCACCGAGGAGGAGCCGGCTGAGGTGCTGACCATCGGCGATCTCACCATCGACGTCCCCCAACACATGGTCACCCGCGGCAACGAGGAAATCGCGCTGACGCCCCTGGAGTTCGACCTGCTTTTGGAAATGGCACGCAAGCCCAACCAAGTTCATGCTCGCGATGAGCTGCTCGAATCGGTGTGGGGTTACCGCAACGCCTCGGACACACGTCTCGTGAACGTCCACGTGCAGCGGCTGCGTTCGAAGATCGAGCACGACCCGGAGAACCCGGAGATCATCCTGACTGTCCGCGGTGTGGGCTACAAGACGGGTAAGCCGGGGGTGTGAGCCGCTGAACACGAACCCAGTTCGGCGTGCGCGGGACGAGATCTCCGAGGCCTGGCGCACATCCCTACAGGTCCGCTTCGTGGGCACGGTCCTCATCGTGTCCACCCTCGTGATGCTGGTGCTGGGGTTCGCTCTCGCGTCCGTTGTCGCGCAGCGGGTGACCGCGGCCAAAGTGGGTCTTGCCTCGTCGGAGATCGAGCGGGCGCGGGTGGTGGCAGAGGAGCAGATCGACGGCTCGGGCTCCACGGGTTCGACTCAGACGCGGTTGAACTCCGCGCGGGCGGTGCTGGGGCAGAGGTCGCAGCAGGACTCCGAGGCGGCGGCGGTGTACGAGCCGGTGCTGCTGCTAGAGAACGCGGACGGATCCCTGACCACGTCCCCTGAGGATTACGAGATTCCCGAGCGGCTGAGGAACTTCGTCACCGAAGGCAACGTCGCCTACCAGTTCCACGAGGCAACAAGGTCCGACGGTTCGAGTTACAAGGCCCTCATCGTCGGCAGCCCAACAAGTTCCGACATTCCCGGCCTGCAGGTCTACTTGGTCATGAGTATGGAGGGCGAGGCGTCGACACTCGCTCTCATGCGCGGCATTCTCGTTTCCGCGATCCTGGTCGTGGTGGTTCTCCTCGTGGGTATCGCCTGGCTCGCCTCGCAGCAGATTGTGGCGCCGGTGCGCTCCGCGTCCCGCACGGCGGAGCGGTTCGCGGCGGGCCACCTCCGCGAGCGGATGCCGGTTGACGGGGAGGATGAAATGGCGGTCCTGGCTCTGTCGTTCAACGATATGGCGGACAAGCTGTCACGGCAGATTACCCAGCTCGAGGAGTACGGTGACCTCCAGCGCCAGTTCACATCCGACGTGTCGCACGAGTTGCGAACACCGCTGACGACCGTGCGCATGGCCGCAGACATGATCGCCTCTGAGCAGGAGAGTCTGGAGCCCCACACCAAGCGCGCGTCCCAGCTGATGACTCGCGAGCTTGACCGCTTTGAGGCGCTTTTGGGGGATTTGCTTGAGATCTCCCGCCATGACGCTGGCGTAGCGGATTTGTCGCCTGCGCAGTTGGACGTTCGGGTCCCGATCACGTCGGCGTGGCAACAGACCCGCCACCTCGCCGAGGAGCTCGACGTCGAGGTGCGGTTCCTCCTTCCCGATGAGCCCGTGACAATCGAGGGTGACTCCCGGCGGATTGAGCGGGTTGTCCGCAATCTCGTTGCCAACGCCGTCGATCACTCTGAGGGCAATCCCGTGACGGTGGAGCTCACTTCCAACGCTGAGGCAGTCGCTATCACGGTGACCGATGAAGGGATCGGTCTCAAACCAGGGCAGGAGGAGTTGGTGTTCAATCGCTTCTGGCGGGCGGACAAGTCACGCAAGCGCCACTCGGGCGGCACCGGCCTCGGTCTGGCGATTGCGCGGGAGGACGCGCTGCTGCACAAGGGAACGCTGGACGCGGCGGGCACGCCCGGCGTCGGTTCGCAGTTCCGCCTCGTGCTTCCACGCGACCCACGCAAAGGATTTTCCAATGCCCCGGTGGAATTGAAAGCGCCGACGGCGCGCAGCGAGAAAGGGGCGAGCCATGCGCACGCGGAACAGTAGGGCAAGTCGGGTGATGTCGCTGGCGGTAGCGCTGACGACCTCAGCACTGCTCACCTCGTGCGCATCGCTGCCAACCGATTCCGCCCCCCAAGTAATCCGCAAGTTCGACGCGCCCACCCAGGCGATCTCGGACATCACCCCGGCTCCGGACAGTGACCCGGACCTGTTGCTGCGAGACTTTTTCGCCGCCTCCGCGGTGCCCGCATCCAACTACGAGGGCGCCAGGAGCTTTTTGACGGAGCAGGCGCGCCAGGCGTGGGACCCCAATGCCTCGACGATAGTGGTGGACCGCATCAGCATGAACACGCTTGCCGACGGCGGGGCCACCCAGAGCTTCAACGTTCAAGGCAACGTCATCGGGGAGCTGCGGCCGGGCGGTGCGTTCGTGCCCGCGCGACAGGGATACGAGGCCACGATGGAGGTGGAGCGGGTTGACGGCCAGTGGCGCATCTCTTCGCTCCCTGCCGGATCAGTGATCGAGCGTACGGAGCTGCGGAACAGGTATCAGCCGTACAACCTGTACTTCTACGACCGCAGCGGCGAGGAGCTGGTTCCTGACCGCCGGTGGGTGTACGCGGGTCGAGACTCGTTGGAGACCGCGTTGATCACGCTGTTGCTCCACGGCCCGTCGGAGCGCGTCCGCTCGGCCCTGAAGTTCGACCTCCCGGCGGAAGCGGCCTATACAGGAATCGAGGACGGTGCCTACACGTTCACGGGGCTGAGCACTCTGGGAGAGGAGGAACGCTTGCGCTTCGCCTCCCAGCTGGTGTGGACGCTGGCTGGGGCAGGCATCAACGGCCCGATCGCTATCGAGGCGGACGGCGACCCGCTCGTGCCGGGGGTGGAGAGTTTCAACCGGGACGATTTCGCAGCGAGCAGCCCGTTGGTGGAGTCGGTGGGTGATTCCAGCTTTTACACTCTCGCGAACGGGCGGTTGTTCTCCGTGGCGGACGAGACGGCGCAACCGATGGACGGCCGCGTGGCCGAGCAGGGGAACATTGTCGCGGCGGATGTCAGTAATTCGGGCAACTACGCGATTGTGACGGGCGCGGAGGGTGACCAGACTTTCCGGGCCGGCGCGTTCGACCAGGGGGCGAAAGAAGTTCTCCAGGCGGACACCTTCACTCGCCCCACTTTCGAGAGCAACGATTCAGGAATCTGGGTTGTGGCCGACGGGCGGCGCGTCACCCGCTCGGTGCGCTCCGCCTCAGGCGACTTCACGACGTCGGAGGTCCCCGTCGACTTGCCGGAAGGGGTCGACGGAAGTATTTCAGTCCTGCGCCTGTCGAGCACTGGCGTTCGTGTCGTCATGGTCATCGAAGGCACGGTCTACACCGGCATCGTCGAGCAGTACGGCAACGGAGAGCGCAAGGTGGTCAACGTGCTGGAGTACGCCCCCGATTTGGCGGGCAGCGTGATTTCGGCGGACTGGCAGCCCGACGGTTCCATCGTCGTGGGCACGAGCAACCCGGGCTCGCCGGTGGTTCGGGTGGAGCAGGATGGCTCGGGCACGACCGGCAAACCGATCGGCAACATCACGGCGCCCGTTGTAGCAGTCGCCTCTGGTGTGGGCATGGTCTATGCGACCGACGCGAACGCGATCCTGCAGATGCCGGCGGGAGCAAACGACGTTTCTAACTGGCGTGAGGTCCCCGGCCTCCAGGGTGTGCGGTCCGTGCCCATCGTGGCCCGGTAACCTCGGCGGGCCGATGCTGGAACTGATCCTCCCCCGCAGGTGCGCCGGGTGCGGTGAGGCGGGATTGATGCTCTGCGCCCGCTGTGTACGGCAGCTCGCCGGCGTGCCCTTCCGGGTCACCTCTCCTGTTGACACCCTGGTACCGGTGTTCTCCATGGGCCCGTACGCGGGTGCGCACCGCGGGATCGTCCTCGCCATGAAGGAGCGGGGCAACCTCGCCGTCCGGGCGTACGCTGGCTCGCTTCTCGACGCCGCCCTGGCGCATCTTGAGGCCCGCGGCGAGATCCCGGAGGGGGCGGGGCTGGTGCCGGCGCCGACCCGGGCGGCGTCCGCACGCGCCCGCGGCGGCGACCCAGTGGAGGCGGTGTGCAGGAACGCGGGACGCACGACGCACGCTGTTCTCCGCCTGTCGCACGCGGCCCGCGACCAGTCGGAGCTCAGCGCGGCAGACCGGCGCGCCAACCTGGCGGGTCGTGTGCAGTGCACAGGTGTGCCGCCGGGGAGTGTCGTGGTGGTGGACGATGTGGTGACGACGGGGTCGACGTTGCACGCGAGCGTCGCAAAGCTTCTTGCGCTGGGTGCGGATGTCCGCGCCTGCGTCACACTCTGCGCAGCTTGACAGGAAGTTGGCGGGACTTTCGGCCCGAATGGTTATGACCACTTGTATAGTGGGTTGTAGACCCCGTTTCTACTAGTAAGGGAGGAAGCAGATGACCTCTGCAGAGCACAACGACGTTTTGAGCCCGGAGGCCCAGGTGACCATCACCGGCCGCAACGTCGAGGTCCCTGAGCACTTCCAGGATCGCGTCAACGCCAAGCTGGCCAAGATCGAGAAGCTTGACCCGACGCTGAACTTCTTCCACGTGGAGCTCAAGCACGAGCCGAACCCGCGCCGCGAGGCACAGGCGCAGCGCATCCAGATCACCGCCACCGGCAAGGGCCACCTCGCCCGCGCCGAGGCGAAAGAGGATAGCTTCTACGCCGCACTGGAGTCCGCCGTCGGCAAGCTGGAGCGTTCCCTGCGCAAGGTGAAGGTCCGCCGCGAAATTTCGCGTTCCGGCCACCGGGCGCCGAAGTCCGCAGGCCAGATCGCCGCGGAGCTCGAGGCCGAGGCTCGCGAGGCGCGCGCCACCGAGGGAGGCCAGTTCGAAGTCGACCCGTACGCAGATAAAATTGAGGACGCACAGCCGGGCCAGGTCGTGCGCCGCAAGGAGCACCCCGCCACTCCCAAGAGCGTAGACGACGCCCTCTCCGAAATGGAGCTTGTCGGTCACGACTTCTACCTGTTCATCGACTCCGAGACCAACCGCCCGTCCGTGGTATACCGCCGCCACGCCTTTGACTACGGTTTGATCTCCCTCGTCGAGACCGAAGAGACCGAGTAAACCCCATCCCTGAATCGCCGCCCGCAGATTGACCGCCGCGGGCGGCGATTCATTCCGCTCAACACCTGTCATCGGGACTGCGTCGCTCGTGTGCGTACAATGGCGGGTTGGTAGCACAATCACTCACCGAAACGAAGGGCTCCACGCACGTGTTTGGACTTTCCAAGCTTCTCCGCGCCGGAGAAGGCCGCACTGTCAAGCGCCTCAGCAAGATGGCCGACCAGGTCATCGCGCTGGAGGACGACTACGCCAACCTCAGCGACGCTGAACTGAAGGCCAAAACGGCGGAGTTCCGCAAGCTCCTGGCGGACGGCTCGAGCTTGGACGACATTCTCCTCGACGCTTTCGCGACGGCCCGCGAGGCGTCGTGGCGCGTCCTGGGGCAGAAGCACTACAAAGTTCAGGTCATGGGTGGCGCGGCGTTGCACTTCGGCTCTGTCGCCGAGATGAAGACCGGTGAGGGCAAAACTCTGACCTCGGTTCTTCCGGCGTACCTCAACGGGCTGTCGGGCAAGGGCGTCCACATCGTCACCGTCAACGATTACCTAGCGAAGCGCGACGCCGAGATGATGGGTCGCGTCCACCACTTCCTTGGCCTCGAGGTGGGCGTCATTCTTTCCGAGATGCGACCGCCCGAACGCAAGAAGGCGTACTCAGCCGACATCACCTACGGCACCAACAACGAGCTCGGCTTCGACTACCTGCGCGACAACATGACCCGCTCCACGGCGGACATGGTGCAGCGGGGCCACAACTTCGCCATCGTGGACGAGGTCGACTCGATTCTTATCGACGAAGCCCGCACCCCGCTCATCATCTCCGGCCCCGTGGACGGTTCCAGCCAGTTCTTCAGCGTGTTCGCGCAGCTCGCCCCGCGCATGCGCGAGGGCGTCCACTACGAAGTGGACAAGCGCAAGCGCACCATCGGAGTCACCGAGGAAGGCGTGGAGTATGTCGAGGATCAGCTCGGTATCGACAACCTCTACGCCCCCGAGCATTCCCAGCTGGTGTCCTACCTGAATAACGCCATCAAGGCGAAGGAGCTCTTCGAGCGCGACAAGGACTACATCATCCGCAAGGGTGAGGTGCTCATCGTGGACAGTTTCACGGGTCGCGTTCTCGCCGGCCGCCGCTACAACGAGGGCATGCACCAGGCCATCGAGGCCAAGGAGAACGTGGAGATCAAGAACGAGAACCAGACTCTGGCGACCGTGACTCTGCAGAACTACTTCCGCCTCTACGACAAGCTCGCGGGCATGACGGGTACCGCGGAGACGGAGGCGGCCGAGCTGCACCAGATTTACGGCCTCGACGTGGTGGCGATCCCGCCGAACAAGCCGAACCAGCGCGTCGACCGCGACGACTTGGTGTACAAGACCCAGGAGGCGAAGTTCGCCGCCGTAGCGGATGACATCGCGGAACATGTCGAGAACGGTCAGCCGGTGCTGGTGGGCACCACCTCTGTCGAGCGTTCCGAGTACCTCTCGCAGCTGCTGACCCGCAAAGGGGTCAAGCACAACGTGCTCAACGCGAAGCACCACGAGGAGGAGGGGCGCATCATCGCCGAGGCGGGCCTGCCCGGCAAGGTGACGGTGTCCACTAACATGGCCGGCCGCGGCACGGACATCGTGCTCGGTGGCAACCCCGAGGTGTTGCTCGACGCACGGTTGCAGGAGCAGGGCCTTGACCCCTTCGAGGACGAGGAGCGCTACCAGGAGGCGTGGAACGAGCAGCTCCCGAAGGCGCGCGAGCGCTCCAAGCAGCTCGGTGACGAAGTCCGCGACGCGGGCGGCCTCTACGTCATCGGCACCGAGCGCCACGAGTCCCGCCGCATCGACAACCAGCTCCGAGGCCGTTCCGGCCGCCAGGGCGACCCGGGCGAGACCCGCTTCTACCTCTCCATGCGCGACGAGTTGATGGTCCGCTTCGTCGGACAGTCAATGGAGAACATGATGAATCGCCTGAACGTGCCCGACAACGTGCCGATCGAGGCGAAGATGGTCTCCAACGCCATCAAGGGCGCACAGAGCCAGGTGGAAAACCAGAACTTCGAGATGCGCAAGAACGTGCTGAAGTACGACGAGGTCCTCAACGAGCAGCGCAAGGTGGTTTACCGTGAGCGCCAAGAGATCCTCGGCGCGAAGGACATCAAAGAGCAGGTCCGCCGCATGATCACAGACACCGTCGGCGCGTACGTCGACGGCGCGACTGCGGAGGGGTACGTGGAGGACTGGGACCTCGAGGAGCTGTGGAGCGCGCTCGATTCGCTGTACGGCCCGACCGTCTCCCCGCAGGAGTTAATCGACGGGTCGGAGTACGGCCGCCCCGGTGAGCTGTCTGCCGTCCAGCTCCGCGAGGCACTCGTCGAGGACGCCCAGTCGCAGTACGACAAGCTCGAGGACAACGTGTCCGCAATCGGCGGAGAGGCGCAGATGCGCAACGTTGAGCGCATGGTGATCCTCCCGATCATCGACGCGAAATGGCGCGAGCACCTCTACGAGATGGATTACCTCAAGGAGGGCATCGGCCTGCGTGCGATGGCGCAGCGCGACCCGCTGGTGGAGTACCAGAAGGAGGGTGGCGACATGTTCCACGCGATGGAGGAGGCCGTCCAAGAGGAGACGGTCCGCCAGCTATTCATGATGCGCAAACAGTTCGAGCAGCAGCCTGGTTCGGAGACCGCCTCGGTCTAGAGGACTTTGAACGAGACCAGGCGGGCGTTGTTGATGCGCGCGACGTAGCCAAAGCGCCGCCCGCCGACGTCGACCGTGCCAAACAGCTCTCCGCCTTCGCGGGCGTGGCAGGTGACGATGCGCACGGGCCCGCGCACCGCCTGGGAACGGCGCCTCGCGTTCACATGGTTGCGCACCCCGAGTGCGTAGAGCTTCGACTTGAGGGATGCGGCGTCCCGCGCCCCGAAGGCGGCGTCGAGAGCCCCGCGGACGAGCGGTGAGACCGTCGCGGTGGGTTCGGCCCGGTTTTGCGGACGGGCCGATGGCCGGTCGCGCGGCACGAGCACGTGCATGTACTGGTGCCCGGGCACTGGGTAATACACGGATCCTCCTAGCGAGCATTCTTGTTGGGTAGGATTGTGGCACGATCGCGCAGTAGGAGCGCCATGCCTGGCGCGCAATAAAGTACGCAGAAAGAGGGTTGAAAACCTGATGCAGGGACTCATCATCGACTACGCCGGAGTTCTCGACACCGATGCGGAAGATCAGCGCCGCTGGCGTGAGTTGATCGACACGGTTAAGGAGACCGGCATCAAGACGGCGATCCTCTCCAACGCGGACGGCGACGGGCGAGAGGCGGAGAACATCCGCGAGTGGGAGTTCCGCGGCGATGTCGACGCCGTCATTCTTTCCGGCGAGGTCGGCGCGGAAAAGCCCGAGCGTGCGGCGTTCCAGGCGGCAGCGGATGCCATGGATCTGCCCCTGATCGACTGCGTGGTGATCGACGACGACATCATGAACGTGCGCGGGGCGGTGGAAAACGGGATGATCGGTATTCTGCACACCGCGTTCGAGCGCACCGCAGTCGAAATTCAGTCATTGTTCGACATCGAGGACGAATTCTAGTGCGCGTCTACATCCCGGCGACGTTCTCCATGCTCGCGTCGCTCAAGGACAATGGCGTCCTCCACGCGCGCAACGGGTGGGGTTTCGCTGCGACTCCGCAGTTGTCGGAGTTCTATACCTCCGGAGATCAGGAAGAAATCGAGGCGATAGCGTTCGATGACGCCGCATTGGCGTCGATACGCTTGCTCGCGATCGGGGGTGAGGAGCAGTTCCCGCACCGCCGGGTGGTTGTCTCCGCGGACGTGGACGCGACGGGGGAGCCAGACATGGGAGAGTCCGTGGTCCGGGTTTCCGGCCCCGTCGAGCTCAAGGATGTCGCGGCGCTGCACGTTGATGTCGCGGAGGCAGAGGAAGCGACCGCCAAGGCGATCGAGCAGATTGACGCCGCCGATTTGGGGGATGAGGACGCCGAGTTGGCCGTGGGCGATGCCCAGGACAATTACATGGCCTTCTACGATCCCAGCGAATTACCGTTCCTCATCGAGCTGCTTTAGCTCCCACTCGTTGTTCGAGCGAAGCGCCTCCAGCAAGCGCCTCACGGCTTGGGCGCGGCGCCCGACGGGGGAGTTCTCCTCGAGGTTGTCCCACGCGCATTCCGGGTCGGCGGGCGGGCCGAGGTGGCTGCAGCCGCGCGGGCAGTTCTCGGCGGCTGCGGCGAGTTCGGGGAAGACGCCGACGATCTCGTCGGGGGAAACGTGCGCGAGGCCGAAGGACCGGATGCCTGGAGTGTCGATGATCCAGCCGCCGCCGGGAAGCTCGAGGGCCACCGACTGAGTGGAGGTGTGCCGTCCCTTGCCTACGCCGGAGACCACGCCGGTCTCGCGGTTCGCGTCCGGCACGATCCGGTTTACCAGGGTTGACTTGCCCACGCCCGAGTGCCCGATGAGCGCGGACAGGCGGCCGGTGAGCCGCTTTTTCAGAAGCTCGATGTCGTCGTCGATTCCGACTTCGAGCACGTCGACGTTTAGATCTTCCAGCTCGGCGCGGAATATCGCGGGATCGGCCAAGTCTGACTTAGTCAGGCAGACTACCGGGGTGACGTTGCCCACGAACGCGGCGATGAGGGCGCGCTCGACGAAGCCCGTCCGTGGTGGGGGATCGGCGACGGCGCTGACGATGAGCAGCAGTTCCGCATTTGCCACGATGATGCGCTCGAAGGGGTCCGTGTCGTCCGCGGTACGCCGCAGCACGGAATCGCGTTCCTCGCGTTTCACAATTCGCCCCAGCGTGTCCTTTCTTCCGCTGGTGTCGCCGACCACGCCCACGCGGTCTCCCACTTCGACGGAAACCTTTTTCAGTTCGCGGGCGCGCATGCACTGCACCACGGCACCCGTGTCGCCGACAACGACCCCCCAGCGGCCGCGGTCCTTCGTCACCACCATCCCCGACACGGCGTCGTCGTGGCTGGGTCGGTCCTTGGAGCGCGGCCGCGAGCCTTTCCCCGGGCGGACGCGCACGTCAGACTCATCGTAGTCGGAAAATCCCCTCGCCACGCCTCTACGCCTCCGCCATCTGCGCCCACATGTCCTCGAACCCGGGCAGGGTTTTCGCGGTGGTCGAAATGTTTTCCACCGACACGCCCTCGGTCGTCAGGCCGATGATCGCCCCAGCCGTCGCCATGCGGTGGTCCTCGTAGGAGTGCCACACGCCCCCGTGCAGGCGCGCCGGGTGGACGCGCAGCCCGTCCTCGAGTTCCTCGCAGTGACCGCCGAGCTTGTTGATCTCGTCCGTCAGCGCCTTGAGCCGGTCCGTCTCGTGGCCTCGCAGGTGTGCGATGCCGGTCAGCTCGGAGGTCGTCGTCGCGCAAGCGGCGAGGGCGGCGACGGTGGGGGCGAGCTCGCCGATATCGCTCATGTCCAGCCGGATGCCGCGCAGATTGCTTCTCGA
The DNA here is from genome assembly GCF_011038645.2 of Corynebacterium qintianiae. Lineage (NCBI taxonomy): Bacteria > Bacillati > Actinomycetota > Actinomycetes > Mycobacteriales > Corynebacteriaceae > Corynebacterium > Corynebacterium qintianiae. Next base: position 516,452 of record NZ_CP064955.1, read on the forward strand.
CGGCCCGCTCACGCGCAGGGTGTGGCCGGTTCCGTCGGCGTGGAGCACGACTTCGCACCCCATGCGCTCCAAGATGTCGCGGATCACGTCACCGGGCTGAGTCGTCTCGATGGGCCAGTGGGGGACACTGACCACGCCGCCGGTGACGGCCGCGGCGGCGAGGAACGGGGTGGCGTTCGACAGGTCCGGCTCTATTACCCACCGGTGCCCGCGGATCGGCTGCGGCGCGACACGCCATGTGTGGCCGGAGGCCTCCACCGTCACGCCCGCTGCTTCGAGCATGTCCAGGGTCATCTCGATGTGCGGCATCGACGGCAGGGTGCCGCCGGTGTGGGTGATGGTTAGCCCGTCGTCGAAGCGCGCTGCCGCGAGCAGTAGGCCGGAGACGAACTGGGAGGAACCGGAGGCGTCGATCTCCACGGTGCCGCCCCTCGCGCTGCCAGTGCCGCGGACGGCGAACGGCAGGGCGTCGCCTGCGATGTCGACGCCGAGCTCGCGCAGGGCATCGAGAATCGTCGTAATGGGCCGCTGGCGGGCGCGCTGGTCACCGTCGAAAAGCACGTCGCCCTCGGCGAAGGCGGCGACGGCGGGCAGGAACCGCATCACTGTGCCCGCTAGCCCGCAGTCCACCACGGCGCCGCGCAGCTTGCCCGGAGTGACGGCGATGGCCTCACCCGCGCTGTGGAAACCCACACCCATGGATGCCAGCGCCGCCTGCATCAAGTCGGTGTCACGGGAGCGCAGGGCACCCACGATTGTCGACGGCCCCTGGGCCAGCGCGGCCAGAATGTAGGCGCGGTTAGTCAACGATTTCGACCCCGGCACCACCTGTGTGTGGGTGATCGGGGTCGCGGAAAACGGCGCTGGCCACAGTTCAGTCATGCACACCATCATAAGCCAGCGCTACAGGGATAATGGGGGCATGTGCGGACGATTCGTTCTATTCACCACCGGCGACGACCTCCTCAATGAAATCGGCGCTCTGCCAGGAGTCACAACCGTCGAGGCGCCCGACGGCACCCCGCCGCCGCGCTACAACGTGGCGCCGACTCAGCAGGTGCCGCTGATTCGCTTCGTTGGTGAGGCGGGTGAAACTGCTGCGCTTGATTCGGCACGCTGGGGTTTGCTGCCCAGCTGGAAGAAGGACGACTCCGGACCGCCGCTGTTCAATGCCCGCGGCGAAACCGTGGCGGAGAAGCCGTCGTTCCGCTCGGCGTTCAAGGCGCGCCGGGGCCTGATGGTGCTGGACGGATACTACGAGTGGAAAGACAAGCAGCCGTACTTTGTCACCCCATCTGAGGGGTTGCTGTACGCGGCGGCGCTGTGGGAGACCGGTCTGGACAGGCTCTCCACCACGATGGTGACCACGGACTCGGTCGGTGAGACGATGACGTGGCTGCACAACCGGCTTCCCCTGTTCCTGACCCGCGACGACATCGAGCAGTGGGTTGCGGGCACATCCGAGGAAGCGTTGGAGCTGGTTCACCCCTCACGCATTGCGGGGGACCTGTCGTACCGGCCCGTGGTGAAAGAGGTGGGCAACGTGCGCAACGATTACGCGGAGCTCATCGACGAAGTTTAACCCTTATCGTTGAATTTCCTCTGCCAAAATAAATGAGAAACGCACAGATTTTGTATGTGAAATTAGTGAGGGTGAAATGGACACCCATCCACGAGGGCCGCAGGCTCTCCAGCAACGAAGGAATACCATGAAAATCTCTAGAACGACTCTGTCCGTCGCAGCCAGCGCCCTCATCGGTCTCGGGACAGTCTGCGGCGTCGGTGCCGGTGCCGCAGCCGCTCAGGAAACCACCACTGAACCCACCGGGGGCCTGGCCGAGAAGCTTCAGACGTTCACCAACCCTTCTGAGCTGCATATCGAGTTCAGGGAGGACGGCACCTGGAACAACACCTTCACCAACAAGACCGGTGAACAGGTCGCTTGCCGTGTCTACATTGAGGAGGAAAGCCTCGCGAAGAGGATACTCGACTGGGTCATTGACAACCCGGAGGCGGCCGCCCAGAACGGGGGCCAGTCCTTCGGCCCCGAGCTGGACGCGGAGATCAGGAAGGCGTACGACGACTACCGCGGGGTGTCCGTCGTGCACTTGGCCGATGATCCGGAAGACGAGACCCCTAAGAACATCTACATTTCCCCGGACAACCTGCCGACTGTCACCGACATTGAGTACCGCGGCATCGCTTTCTGCAAGGTCGGTGGCCTGTTCGGCGAAGGCCCGTCGTTCATTGAGCTTTCCCCGGGTGTGTCCCCGCTTGTCGGCTCAGTCGCGGGCAGCTCGGGCAGCTCGGGCAGCTCTGGCGGGAATGGTTCCGCCGGGGAAGTACTGCATGTGGGTTTAAGCGCTTTGTGGCGGCTTTTTGTGATCGCTCAGGGGCGTTAGTTTCCGATCACGAGGATGCTGGCGGCGACTTCGATGACATCGTCGGTGATGGTCTCGAGTTGGTTGATCTTAAGCACTCGGGCGATCTGAGGGAAGAGGCGTTCGAGGAGGCGGAAGTTGCCCCGGGTGATGCGTTCGATCGCGGCGATAGCTTGAGCGTCGGTGAAGTCGTCCGGGTCAAGGGTGCGGCCGAGGCGTTTCCAATGGCGATCGAGGACGAAGAGCAGTTCATCGCGTCCTAGTGCCCGGTATCGGTGCGAAAATCCGAGACGGCTGTAGAGCTGCGGGTAGTGGCGAAACCGCTGGTCGATGCCAGGCATGCCAATGAGGATGATCGCCAAGTGGTAGCGGTCGTGCTCATCCCGGAGAAGTTCGAGTGCGGTCGGGGCCAGTCGTTCGGCCTCATCGATGATGAGCAACTCGACCCACCTGTTGGTATGACCTGAGTAGGCGCCGGTGACCTTGCCGATGCTGCGCTGGTGTTCGTCGATGCAGATGCCGAGCCTTGTCTGCAGGTGTGCGATCTCATGCATGAGCACTTTGGGCCTGGGGAGCACCTCGGGGGTGTAGAACACGGTCCGGCACCGGTTCGCAGTTGCGTAGAACTTGGCGTCGTCTTCGGTTCGCGGCCCCCATTCGGTGATGAACGGTTCCACGGTGTCCCAGTGGGCATATCGGCGTGCCGACTGAGTCTTGCCGATCCCGGCGTCGCCGTGACAGATGCCGATGGTGCGTTCTTTGCGTACCGCGTTGGCGAATTCGGTGAACCGGCGATGTTCCTTGGTGATGATGAAGTTCTTGGCCATCATTCGTCCTCTTCATAGGTGCGCAGCTTGGTTGGCCGCGCTCCGGGCGCAGTGGTGCGCGGTTCGGCCCGGTCGGCGATCCGTGGGATGCGATCGTTGATGTCTTTGCGCAGCTGGCGCCGGCGGGCTCGGCGTGCGGCCTCGACTTCTTTCGGCCGCAACCGAAGCGAACGTCGCGTGGGTACGAGCGATCTACGTCGCCGTCACGCTTGTGGGAGGAGCGCTCCTCGCGCCGTTGAGCGATTACGTGATGCTCATTTTCTTTGGACTCTCGGTCCTCATCTATCTGACCTTGAGCCTACTGCTGCCGCCCGTGGAGTCCGTTGCCCAGTACCGCCGCCTCAGCCCTCGGCGCAACGCTGCCCGACGCTAGAACTCTGCGCCAAACATCGGTCTCAGAACAACGCCATCGAGCGCTCAAATCCACAAGGAAAACGTCAGCGGCTGATGTGTCCCTTTAGGGTTCACTTTAAGTGGAATTTGCTGCCAGGTCCTCGCTGCGTAAAAGCACGCCGGAGTAGAGTTTCGTCCGGGAAGAGGGCAGTGGGGCTGGAGTGCCGACTAGGCCTGGGCTAATGCCACCTCTTGCAAAATAGTGCCGCCACCAGCTGCGAGCGTCCTGTTTCTAACAGTGTTGGCTGTCCTGGCAGAGACGGGGGTAAAAAGTACGCTTAGATTGTTGAGATTGGCATTGCGCACAAGTACCTTGTTGTCATAAGGTACTTGCATGACGGAAGATCTAGAGTTTGCGTCCCTTCGCCGAGGGCTCCTCGAGCTGCTCGCACTGGCGTCAGTTGAGCACAAAGCGAGATATGCGGCCGAGATTGTCACTGCACTACGAGAGGTCGGATATCCCGTACAGGAAGGGACGGTCTATCCCCTCCTGAACAAGTTGCGACGAGCAGGCCTGGTGGATCACGAGTGGCGTGAGTCATCTAGCGGTCCGCCGAGGAAGTACCTGTCGCTCACCGCTGAAGGCAGGCAACGGCTCACGGAGTTCCGGGAGTACTGGCAGAAGCTAACGAACATGATCGAAAGGATTGGACGATGACGAACGAAACCCCTGTATCCATGAGGCTTATTGGTCACCAAAAGCACTTCAGGCTCACTCCGAGTGCCCACCGCGAACTATTGAGCTATCTCGCTGACGCAAGAGATGAACTGGCCGATGACCCTGATGGCGACGAGACTGTTCGCGACCTGGAGGTATCGATCGGCGATCAGCTTTCCGCCCTTGGAGACAACCCCGTTGATGCAGGCCAGATGCGCTCCACTCTCAATCAGGTCGGCCCGGTTGTAAGCGAGCCTGGAAAACCCGATCCGACGGGAATCGAGGATCAGGTACCGACCTGGTGCCGCGTACTTGATGGCAAGTGGCTCACGGGGGTCTGTCTCGGAATTTCGGCCGCAACCGAAGCGAACGTCGCGTGGGTACGAGCGATCTACGTCGCCGTCACGCTTGTGGGAGGAGCGCTCCTCGCGCCGTTGAGCGATTACGTGATGCTCATTTTCTTTGGACTCTCGGTCCTCATCTATCTGACCTTGAGCCTACTGCTGCCGCCCGTGGAGTCCGTTGCCCAGTACCGCCGCCTCAGCCCTCGGCGCAACGCTGCCCGACGCTAGAACCCTGCGCCAAACATCGGTCTCAGAACAACGCCATCGAGCGCTCAAATCCACAAGTACTGCAGAACGGCAGTGCGGCGGACTTCCTGAAGAATCTGGTCAACGCCGACGTGATCTGGGACGGCAGCTCCAGACTGTCCTCGACGCTCTCTAGCAGGGCCTAACCGGGCCCCGCGCTCAGCGCGACAAACTCGGCGCCGGTGAGCGCTGCGAGGTCTCGGGGGGACAGCTGGATCGACAACCCCCTCTGGCCACCGGAGACGGTGACGGAGGGCAGCGCGCTGACGGGGGCGTCGATAAGCGTGCGTAACGCCGTGAGAGTGCCGAGCGGCGAGATGCCGCCGACGACGTACCCCGTGGCGCGCTGCGCCCGGGCGGGGTCGGCGAGCGCGGCTTTCTTCCAGCCCAACGCCTGAGCTGCGGCCTTCAGACTCAGACGGCGCGACACAGGAACGCAGCACAGCGCCAGCTCCCGGCCGTGGCCCACTACCAAGGTTTTTAAGACCGCCGACGGGTCGAGACCCAGCTCGGCCGCCGAGTGTTCTCCGAAGTTGTCCTGGGACGGAGAATAGCGCAGAACCTCGTGCGCGGTCCCGCCCACCGCCTCGACAGCTCGGGTTGCTTTCGTCATGGAGAACAACAATAGGGTGTCGGCGCGGCGGCTACAATGGCTCCCATGGCCGAAACGGACGTGCAACAGCGCTTTGCCGAGGAAGCGATGCCCTTGCTGGACCAGCTCTACGGTGGCGCTCTGCGGATGACGCGCAACCCGCAGGACGCAGAAGACCTGGTGCAGGAGACGTACCTCAAGGCGTTCAAGGCGTTCGACAACTACAAGCCGGGTACAAACATGAAGGCGTGGCTGTACCGGATCATGACCAACACCTACATCAACTCGTATCGCAAGAAGCAGCGCCGCCCGTTGGAGACCTCCACCGAAGACGTGACGGACCACCAGCTTTACACGACCAGCTCCCACGACTCGGCGGGGCTGGAGTCGGCCGAGGTCGCCGCGCTCAAGGGCATGCCGAACAGCCGGATCTCCGCTGCTTTTGACGAGCTCAACGAGGACTACCGGATGGTCGTCTACATGGCCGACGTGGACGACATGGCGTACAAGGAAATTGCGGAGGCGCTCGATATTCCGCTGGGCACAGTGATGTCGCGGCTCCATCGGGGAAGAAAACAGCTCCGCACGATGTTGAAAGACGTGGCGAACGAGCAAGGAATCGGCCTGGAGGAGAAGAAGTAATGAGCGCTAACTGCCCGAAGTGCGCCGACGCGCACCGCATCCTGTGCGAGCTGCTTGACTCCGACACCAACCCCGCTCGTGCGGCGGAGATCCGGGGACTCATCTCTGACTGCCCGGAGTGCTTCAGCCGCTACGAGGATGAACTGGCAGCGCGCCTACTGGTGCAGAAATGTTGCGGCGGAGCACAGGCCCCCGACACCCTGAGGCAGCGGATCATCGCCTCGATCACCACAGTCTCCGTCACCGAGATCCGCTACCGCCGCTAAAACGAGAGCACCCTCCGCACCAAATTTGCTGGTGGGAGGGTGCTTGACGCGCTGCAGTTAAGAGTTAGGGCGCTTGCCGCGGTTGGCGCTCTTCTTGCGGCGATCCTTCCGCTTACGACCACGCTTGCTCATGGTGCCTCCTTGTAGGGGTAAAAATAGGTATTGATTCCCCACTTTATCGCCCCGGCGCGCGAGCGCGGAAATCGGGCTGTGGAAGCGGGGATTGAAGTTAGGCGGAGAGGCGTGCGCGGTTGCGGGCGAGCTGCTTGTTGCGGCGCTTGAGTGCGCGGCGCTCCTCCTCGGAGAGACCGCCCCAGACGCCGGCGTCCTGGCCAGTCTCAAGGGCCCACTTCAGGCACTGGGAGGTAACAGGGCAGCGGTTGCAGACGAGCTTCGCCTGCGCGATCTGGGAAAGTGCGGGGCCGGAGTTTCCGACTGGGAAGAAAAGTTCGGGGTCTTCGTCGCGGCAGACTGCTTCGTGGCGCCAATCCATGGTCAATACTCCTTAACTAGAAAATTTGATGTGTTTGTGTCATTCAGTGCGCACCACAACTTCGCCCCGGGATCATCTGGGGTTGCAAATCTTGACTCAACACCGCAGGTGTCGGGCGGAGATTCCCGGTGGTTCCGGGACCCGTCATCCATTTCCCTGCTGTTAACCCCGTGGTGGCCTGGGGTTAAGGGCCAGGTAACCGGCCCGTCGTTTTTGCTACCCGAGAATAATGGCATGTTAATTTGAACTTCGCTAGGCTTACAGGCGAAAATGTGACGGACATCATACAACCAAATTCGCTTGATATAGGTCGGTTCTCTCTTAACAGGCGCATTAGGCCAGGGCGAGAAGGCGTTTGACCTGCTCTTACAAAGTGCCCGGGTGGAGTATGGGTGGGGGTCCGGGGTCAAATCGCCAGGCGCGCCTGTTGCGGGGATACACTAATCGTCGTGACTGAATACCAGAACCGCCGACCTGACCGTGAACGCGCCGAAACGGCTGCTGCGATTGTGCCCGCAATCGTGAAGTTCGGCGCGGCCGTCGTCCTCGTCCAGTGCCTCGCGCTCTTCGGGTACGCGATCTGGTTGATCGTGACTAATCTGCGCGGGGCCACCGCGTCGAGCTTGGAATCCGACTCCGCGGCCACCGACTTCGTCGGCATCGGCACAGCGGTCTTCCTGCTCGTCGTCTTCGGTTTCGTCGCCTTCCACGCGGCCCGCACGCTGGCGGGTCAGCCGTCCGGGAGAGGGGCGATCGTGCTCATAGAGGGTATCTTGCTGGGTGTCGCGGTGTATATGTTCAGCGGGGGTGCCATTCTCCTGGGCATCGTCACCGCCGTCTCGGCGCTGCTCGCGTTGGTCGGTGTGTTCCACCCGACCGCGGTGGAATACTGGGCCGCGCGATATGAAATCCGGATGGCTGGCAGGTAACCGCTGCCGCCTAGCGGGCCGCGAGCACGACAACCTCGCCGTCCCGCTTCTCGACGACCGCATCGCCGGCCGACCCCAGCCCGATGCTTCCGGTGTAACCCCCGCGGTTGACCGGGATGACCGTTTCAACCTGAGTGGAGTCCCAGTTCGCCACAGCCACGCCGTCCGCAGTGGCGAAAAGGAGTCGGTCGCCTGCAGCCACTCCGGGGCCCGCCGCGTCAGCGAAGGAACCGGTGAGGGCCAAGTCGCCAGGCTCGAAGAGGAACAGAGTTCCGTCTTCGTAATACGACATATGGTGGGGGAGGTCACTGGTAGTGCCAGTAGTGCCGGTAGTACTGGCAGCGCCGGTCGGCGCGAGGACCGGGCTCACAGCGGTTCCGTTGCCCTCCTTGTCGTAGGCCTGCACCTCGCCGGCGGTGGGGTCGACCACGGCTGCGCCATCCGGTGAGACCGCGACCAGGTACGCGCCCGAGGGAATTGGAATATTGGCATCGATCTCGGGCTTGCGCGAATCCTCCGGAGTTGCCTTCTGCAGCCGGAGCCACGAACCGTCGTCGCACTGCTCTGTCACCGCGAGCAATTCCTTGCGAGTCAAAGCCGAGGTGATGGTGCACTGGTTCGGCTGCATGTCCGATTCCTGGGGTGCCTCCACGCGGCCGTACTCCACGGTGCGGACCAGATCCGAGCGCCACAGCTCGGCCCGCTCCGGGCTCCAATAACCCTGGCGGTCGTTGGAACCGAGCGACGTGACGTGATCCGGGGCCACCGACGCCCGGGTCCCCGCGTACTCGCCGGAAAGGGCATCGATGGCGACGACATCGCCACAGCCTGCGTTGCCCCGGTAGGTGGCCACGACTTTGCCCCATGCCTCACCGAGCGCGCACAGTTGCCGGTCCCGCCTGTAGGTCCACACGGTCTCGCCGTCCGGTGACGTGGCGGTCAGAGTGTCGTCCGCATGTGTGATGATCAACCCCTCGGCGATCACGGGCGCGATGCCGGGGGAGGTGTCGGGGAGGCGGAAAGACTCCGAGAGCGTTTGCGGGGGCGTCGACAAGCTGGCGACGCTTTCCCGCTCCTCTGCCGCGGGCGCGAGCTCGGCCGAGCGAATGGGCGCTGAAAAATAGGCCGCTCCTACCAGCGCCAGGGAGCCGGCGGCGATGGTTGCGGCGGCGGCGAGGTCCCCGCGCGTTCGTCTCAGCGGTGCGCTCAACGGCGTTTCCTTTCTCGTGGACGGCGGTTAGCGGGCTCGCCGTGGACCTTGACGGCCTGGCCGACGCGCTCGGCGGCGGAGTCGGGGATGTTCAGTGCCTGGTACAGCTGCGGTGACGTGGAGAACCACGCTGGCGGCTGCGGAATTTCGAGACCGAGCTCGGTGTTGATCGCCGCCCACTTGTGGGCCTCATCGAATCCGACCAGTGTCACAGCCGTGCCGGAGTGGCCCGCCCGGCCCGTGCGCCCGATGCGGTGTACGTAGGTCATTGGGTCATCCGGGGTCTGGTAGTTTATCACGTGGGTGACCTCGTCAACGTCGATGCCGCGTGCGGCGACATCGGTGGCGACGAGAATCTCCACCTCACCGCTGCGAAACGCCTCGAGCGAACGCTCGCGGGCTCCCTGCCCCAGGTCGCCGTGCACGGAGCCGACCGCGAAACCGCGGCCCGCTAGGTCCTCGGCGACCTCCGCGGCGGTGCGTTTGGTGCGCGCGAAGATGATCGTTCTCCCGCGTCCCTCCGCTTGGAGGATGCGGGCGGTGACCTCGGGTTTGTCCATGCGGTGGGACTGGAACACCACCTGGCGCGTCGTAGCGTGTGTGCTGGGGGTGTCGGCAGTCTCTGCGCGGATGTGGACGGGCCGATTCATCAGTGAGCGGGCCAGGGTGAGGATGGCTCCTGGCATCGTCGCGGAGAACAGCAGCGACTGCACCTGCTGGGGCAACGCGGACCACAGTTTCTGAATGTCTGGCAGGAAACCGAGATCGAGCATTTCGTCGGCCTCGTCGAGCACGAGGATGGCCACCCGGTCCAAGCGGAGTTCACCGCGGTCGTGCAGGTCGATGAGGCGGCCCGGGGTTCCTACCACGACGTCGACTCCCTCGTGCAGGGCTGCGATCTGCGTCTCGTACGGGCGGCCGCCGTAGACAGTGGTGACACGTACGGGGGTGTACTTCGCCGCGCGCAGCAGGTCCTCACCGACCTGCACTGCGAGCTCGCGGGTGGGGACCACCACCAGCGCACGGGGAGTGCCGTCGAGCTCCTCTATGTCCGCGTCGTCGAAGACCCGGTCCAGCAGCGGAATCCCGAAAGCGTATGTCTTGCCCATGCCGGTGCGGGCCTGGCCGATCAGATCCTTGCCGGCCAGGGCGAGGGGTGCGGCGAGCTCCTGGATGGAGAAAGTGTGGGTAATACCGAGCTCCTCCAGCGCGTCGACAATTTCTGCCGCGACCCCGAGCTCAGCAAACGTCGGCGGGACTGTCTCGGCGGTGTCAGCTGGGTAGGGCACACGCTCATCTTAGCCCCGGCCGATACAATAGGGCCGACTGTGATACCGCTAATGAGAAAAGGACAGTGAATAGACGCACATGGATATCAGGATCGGACTTTCCGACAGCCCGCGCGAGCTCGCTGTGTCCAGCAGCGAAACCCAGGAAGACGTCCTCGCTCGGGTGAACACCGCGATTGCGGAGGGCCACCCGACGCTGGTTCTCGAGGACGAGAAGGGGCGCAAGTTCCTCCTCCGTACCGACCGTGTCGCCTACGTGGAAGTGGGCAACTCCAGTGCGCGTTCGGTTGGCTTCGCCCGCTAGCACACGGCTACATTAAGAATCTATGACCCACAGGCATCCCCGGGAACCGGACCGCGGTTCGGAGAGCGCGCAGGAGCCCTTCTTCGTGCGCTTCGCCCACGAGTACGGCTGGCGTGCCTACGCGATCCCGGTGCTCGCCGTCATCACCGTCTGCGTGCTCGCCAACATGGCCGCGAACCCGGATGATGCGGCGGTTGCCGCGCCTGCGGCCGAGACGGTAGCGGTGGACACGGGCGTCGCAGGAGGCCGCGGTGAGGGGTCGGCCTCCAGGGAGCCGGCCACGCTTCCGGAGGGCGACCTTGGGTTGGAGGACCTCCCGCCAGGTGGGCCGTTCACCGAGGACGGCGAGGGCACGTATCGCGAGGTGGGTGTCCCCGGGACCGCCGCGGGTTCCGGCGACGAACTGGTGCTTCGCTATGCCGTCGAAGTCGAAAACGGCTTAGACACCAGCAGGTACGGCGGGGACGACGCGTTCGCCACGCTTGTCGACGCCACCCTGGCGGACCCGCGCGGTTGGACCAATGACCCGCGCTTCGGTTTCGAGCACGTCGCTGGCAACCAAGATCCCGACTTGCGCATCCGGCTCACCTCGCCGGGAACGACCAAGGACAACTGCGGCGGCAGCCTCGGTTTGGAGACGAGCTGCCGCACCATGGCAACGGGGGAAAGCACGGTAGTGATCAATGAGGCGCGCTGGGTGCGCGGGGCCTCGCCTTTCCAGGGAGACCTGGGCAGCTACCGCCAGTACCTGATCAACCACGAGGTGGGGCATGCCCTCGGTTTCGCCGAACATGTGGCGTGCCCGGCCACCGGTGAGCTAGCACCGATCATGATGCAGCAGACGCTCAGCCTCAACAATGCCGAGCTACACAGCCTGGACCACGACGAGGTTTATCCGGATTCCGATGAGACGTGCCGGGCCAATCCGTGGCCGTACCCGCGCCCGGCTGTCTTGTAGGGGAGGGCTTCTACGTTGATAATTCCGCAGCACGTCCTGGCAGCTTTCCAGCTTGACGGAATTGTGCCAGTCTCCGCGGGGGCGGCCTGGGATCACGGCGCCCGGTTTGACCGGGTCGTCGTCGCGCCCGCCACGGCGACGTCCGCGTGGTCGGCGAAGGTCCGCGAGCGCTTTACCTCCACCGGTGTGCGCGTTGCCCGCCCGGTGCGGGCGACCGACGGACGGGTGGTGGTCGGGGGGTTCAAGGCCAACGACCACATCATGGGGGACGTGGCGGCACGCGCCGACGAAGCTATCGCCGCCGCGCTTGCTTTCGACGCTGCTATGGCGGGTGTGGAGGCCCCCGCCGTGGAGCGAGCGGATTCGTGGGCCGAAGCCGATCGCGCAGTGTGGGAGGGGGTGCCCGCGGCAAGCGCCGCGGGTGTCGCGCATCTCGACTTTTTCGCGTGCTGCGTCTTTTCTGGCTCGCTCCCGCCCGCTTTGACGGACATCGTCCCCTCCGCGGAGGCCCGCCCGCTCGGGTACACGGCGGCGCTCGTGCTTGTCGACGCGTTGCTGACCGACGCGGTGGATGACCGCGTGCTTTCCCGGTGGGCGCACATCCCAGACGTCAATTCCCTGGCACTGCGTGCGTTGGAATACCGCCAGATCACAAGCGGCTCAGCTTCCGAGTTTGTGAACAAACGTTCGAAGTTCGACGAGGTTCGCGCCCAGCTCATGTCTGCCTGAAGTGGCAGAATCAGGGCCATGGTGGCAGTGAACTCGATTCCCCAACCTCCGCGGGCGTACCTTGTGCCGAGGACGCGCAGCGTCGATAAGCGCTGCTGGAGCCACGATCTCCCGGCGGAGGGTCTATGGAAGGTGACCGGTGAGGCGGGCTCGGGTGTGACCAGCTTCCTCATCGACACTGTTGTGCGCGTAATCGGGGACGGTGCCGATCCGCGGGGCATTCTCGTTCTGGCCTCGTCGAAGGAGTCCGGTGCCCGTCTGCGCGTGGAGCTGTCGGACAGGTTGGCTGACTCGGGGTTCGTGATCGACGAACCCATGGTCCGTTCCGTCCATTCGCTGGCGTTCGCAATGCTGCGCCAAAACCTCGACGCGAATGTCCGCCTGATTTCGGGAGCGGAGCAAGACGCGGTGTTCCGCCAGCTGCTCCAGGGCCATGTCGAGGACGGGCGCGGCACGTGGCCGACGGAGCTGCGCCCCGCGCTTCCCCTGGTGGGGTTCGCCCGCCAGCTGCGGGATTTTCTTCTCCGCGCCGTCGAAAGGCAGCTCACACCCGGAGACCTCAGGGAGCTGGGAGCCCGGCACAACCGGCCTATATGGGCCGCCGCGGGTGACTTCCTCCGCGAGTACGAGCAGGTGATGGCGCTCAACCCGGCACGCTCCATCAGCGCTTCCGAGCTTGCCTCGGCTGTACTTTCTACGGAAGTGCCGGACCGGTGGCACACGGTGATCGTGGATGACGCACAGCACCTCGCCCCGGCTTCGGGCGAGCTCGTCCGCCGGCTGCTCGAAAAAGCAGCCCTCGGTGTGGTGGGCGGCGATGCGAACCAGTCTGTGTACCACTTCCGCGGCGCGTCCCCCAACTTCTTCCGCGACGTAGGCGGGTTAAAGCACACGGTCATCGACCTCGGCGCAACCCGCAGGGCTCCCGAGAGAAGGGCAGCGGTGTGCGATTCAGCCGCCGCGCAGCAGGCGCTTATCGCGGACGAGCTGCGCCGCGGCCACTTGGAGGAGGGGGTCGCCTACCGGGACATGGCCGTCGTCGTCCGCTCCACGTCGTTGATCGAACCGGTGCGCAGGTCGCTGCTGCACGCAGGGGTGCCCGTCGTGCTCAACCCCACCGACGTGGTGCTGAGTGAGCAGCGGATTGTCGCGGCGCTCATCCTCGGCCTGCGGGCGCTGACGGAGAACCTTTCAGCGTCCGAGTGGCGGGACCTCCTGCTCGGCCCAGTTGGGGGCACCGATCCCGTAACACTGCGCCGCCTGCTGAGGGGATTGCGGCGCTGGGAACCGGAGGGCCGGGCAGAAGACACGTTGCGGCGTCTACTGAGCTCTGGGCAGCAACTGCCGGACTTCGGGTCCGTGTTGACCGACCGCGAGCTGTCCATCCTCCATCATGTGCGCGGAGTCCTGGACGCCGGACGGGCGGTGTTGGACGTGGGCAGCGTCGAGGACGTCCTCTGGGCTGTGTGGAACGCGACGGGGTTGTCCAACAGGTTGCTCGCTGCAGCGTTGCGGGGAGGGGCGACCGGATCCCAGGCTGACCTGGACCTCGATGCCGTGATGGCGCTTTTCGACGCCGCTGGCGACTTCGTCGAGCGGCGCGCCAACTCCGGGGTGGAGGGGTTTGTCACCTACATCTCCGAGCAGGAGTTGCCCACCGGGGTGAGGGACCGGCGCACAGCGACGCCGGACGCGGTCGCGCTGCTGACCGCCCATGGCGCCGCGGGCCGCGAATTCCACACCGTCGTCGTCGCGGGGGTGCAGGAGCTGCAGTGGCCTTCGCTGTCGGAAACAGGCACGGTGTTCAAGCAAGAGGAGTTGGTCGACCTCGTAGACAACCAGGTCGACCCCGCGGTGCCCGTCAGCCGGAAGGTAGAGAGACTGGAGGAGGAATCCCGGCTGTTCGCCGTCGCCACCAGCCGTGCCACAGACAGGCTGCTGGTGACGGCCGTGGACGACCCGGACGGTGACGAGCTCGTGCAACCCTCCCGGTTCGTCGAGCAGTTCTGCGCGGCGCACCACCTGCGGCAGGTCACGGTGACCACCGCTGGCAGTGCCCCGGTTGCTCCCGCAGAGGGCGCGGTCGCTGTTCGGGTGCTGGCGCACGACGATCTGATCGCCGAATTGCGGCGGGTGGTTCGCGATCCCGGGGCGGGGGAGGCGGGGCGTCGGCAAGCGGCCCGCCAGCTCGCCCGCCTCGCGCACGCGGGGGTACCAGGCGCTGACCCAGGGCAGTGGTGGACGACCACGGAAGTATCCGTCTCGGAGGGGTTGCCGGTGCCGACGCGTCTTTCGCCGTCCCGCATCGAAAGCCTGCTGGCCTGCCCCATGCGGGAGGTGTTGCAACGGATGGTCGGGCTCGACTCGTCGCTGAACATGGTGTGGGGCTCGATGGCGCATGCGTACTTCGAAGCGGTCGGCCGCGGAGTCGACGAGGCTGTCGCCCGCCGGGCTGTGCTCGAAGCGCGCAGGAGCGTCGACGACTCCCCGGCCTGGAAGCTCGAGCGCGAGATCGCGGAGTTCGACGCGATGCTCGGCCGGGCGCACACCTGGCTGCTGACCTCGCGGGCGGTATTTGAACAAGTCGCTGTAGAGGCCGCGATCGACGTTGAAGTAGCACCTGACCTGCGAATCGTCGGCCGCGCGGACCGCATCGAACGGGAAAACAGCGGGGCCTTGCACATCGTCGATTTCAAGACCGGATCCGGTGTGCCCAGCAAACGCGACGCTGAGGAAAACACCCAGCTTGAGGCGTACCAGCTGGCACTGTCCCGGGGAGTGTTCGACGGGGAGAAGGTCACCACCGCCTCCGCCGGGGACACACCTGCGGAGGTCGGAGGGGCAGTGCTCTTGTACCCGAAGAAGGAGACCAAGGCTGGCGCGTCGACGAGGCAGCAGGCCCCTAAGAGCGAGGAACGTCTCGCCGAGTTCGCCAACCTGATCACCCCGTTGCCCTTGCTCATGTCGGGCCCGGAGCTGCTGGCCGCGACGGGCCAGCAGTGCGAGAGGTGTGCGGTGCGCGCACTGTGCCCAGTACAACCCGAAGGACAGGTGGTCACCCGTGGCTGACGCAACCCAAGCAACCATGAGCCCGACAGTTCTGTCGAAATATCTGGGTCAGGCATACCCGCCGACCGACCAACAGGCCGATGTGATCGGCGCGGACCCGGGGCCTTTGCTCGTCGTCGCGGGCGCCGGGGCAGGTAAGACGGAAACGATGGCGTCGCGCGTTGTATGGCTCGTGGCCAACGGTTTCGCCCGGCCGGAAGAAGTTCTCGGCTTGACCTTCACGCGCAAGGCGGCCCAAGAGCTGAGCAAGCGCGTTCGCGACCGGTTGAGCGTTCTCGCGTCGAACGACGCCCTCTTGAACCGCCTCGATCCCTCCGGGGAGCTGGCGAAGTCGCTTGAGGTGATCGCCCCAACGATCTCCACCTACGACGCATACGCCGGGGACCTGATCCGTGAGTACGGTCTCCTCGTCCCTGTCGAGCCCGATGCGCGCCTGATCACCGACGCGGAACTGCACGCGATCGCCCGCGAGGTGATCCTCGACTTCCGTGGTCAGCTAGTGTCCGGCACCGGGAAAAACCCCGCGATTTCGACGGTGATCGAAGATGTGCTCGGTCTCGTGACCTCGATGGGTAACTCTCTGGTCTCCCCTGCGTTTGTGCAGGAGCAGGCGCACGTTTTCCTCGCGGAAACTGAAGCGCTGCCGGGCAAGGGCGACCCGGCAAAGTTCACCGCGGACATGACCAAGTGGCGCGACGCCCAGGAGCTGCGACGGGCCTACTTGCCCGTGGTGGAGGAACTGGGTAACGAGCTGCGCGCCCGCGGCGTCGTCACATTCAACGAACAGATGTCTGTGGCGGCCCAGCTCGCTCACGGGCATGGTGCCGTGGGTGAATCCCAGCGCCAACGTTTCCGGGTGGTCATGCTGGATGAGTACCAGGACACATCCCACGCCCAGCGAGTCCTGCTGCGGAGCCTGTTCGGCGAAGGCCGCGACGCGCGTGAGTCATCATCCGTGCAGCGTCACGCTCTGACGGTCACCGCCGTCGGTGACCCGATGCAGGCGATCTACGGGTGGAGAGGCGCCACCGCTGCCAACCTCGCGGCGTTCGTCGAGGACTTCCCGAAGCCGGACGGCTCCCCGGCGCAGAAGAAGCAGCTCACGACCTCGTGGCGCAACCCGCCGGAGGTGCTCGAATTGGCGAACCGGGTCTCGGACACCCTGCTGGGCACAGGTAGCGACCGGGCGGTCGCCGCCCTGAGCTCGCGCCCGGGCGCCGGCGCGGGGGAGGTCATCATGGGTTTCTTCGAGCACGAACACGAGGAGATCGCGTTCGTGGCCGACAATCTGGCACACCAATATGCGGAGTGCGTCGCGCGCGGCGAGGAATTTTCCGCCGCAGTGCTGGTGCGCGCCAACAAGACCTCTCCGGAGGTGGCGGAGGCTTTGGAGGCCCGGGGCGTCCCCTACGAGATCGTGGGCCTTGCGGGTCTCCTCGACGTCCCGGAGGTCGCCGATGCTGTCGCCATCGCCTCCATGCTTGTCCGGCCGGGAGATTCCGCTTCCGCGCTGCGGATCCTCTCAGGCCCCGCCGTCGGCCTGGGGTTGAAGGATCTGGATGCTCTCGCCCGGCGCGCGGCCAACCTGCGGGGCAGTAACAGCACCCCCGCTGTTGACGAGGATGACCCAGTCGAGCGCTTCCACGCGCAACTGAACGAATCCGTCGAGGAAGCGAAGAAGATCACCGCCGGAGCCGATACACCTGCGGGGCTGACCGACGCCGTGGCAGATCTCGGGGAGCCGGAGCGTTTTACTGAAAAGGGGCTCGCACGCCTGAAGGATCTAGCAGCGAAACTCCGGTGGTTGCGCACCCACTCCCTAGGCAAGCGCCTGCCGGATGTTTTCGCCGACATCGTCAGCGTGTTCGGCATCCGTACGGAGGTGCTCGCGCGGCCGTCGACAACGGGCACAGTCCACCTGGACCGTCTGATGGACGAGGTGGCGAACTACCCCGGCGCTAGCCTGCTGTCCTTGCTCGACTACTTCGAGCTCGCCCGGGAGCACGAGGACGGTTTGGCCCCCGGCAATGTCCCGGTCCGTTCAGACCGCGTCCAGATCCTCACGGCGCACAAGGCGAAGGGCCTCGAGTGGGACACGGTGGCGGTCGTCCGCGCGGACAGGGAAACGTATAAGGGCCGGAACGAGACGTTCCTGACCCAGCCGAAGCTAGTTCCCGACGAGGAGTTTGACGCGTTCGAAGGGGTGGAGGACCGTACCGAGTTCGGGCAAGCGGCCAAGGCGTACCTCGCCGCCGCGGGTACAAAACTGGAAGAGGAATCCGCCAGGCTGTTCTATGTCGCCGTGACCCGCTCGGGGCGCAAACTGATCGTCACCGGATCCAGCAAGAAACCCGGGCGACAGAAGGAAGCCGAGCCCTATGAGCACTTCCTGGCCATCCGCGAGCTGGTACGGGACGAGTGCGTCGCCGAGTGGTTCGACGGAGGCGCCGTGGAGGACGAAGAGACCGCCGACGCAGCGGCCGAGCGGGAAGGGGTCTGGCCGCACCTCAAGGTCGAACCGGAGGACGCGGAAGCGGCCAGCTTGGTGGCCGCGGCGATGGAAACGCTACCCGGCCTGTCCGACGGTGAACTGTATGAGCTGTGGGAAAGAGACACCACCGCGCTCATCGAGGAGCACCTCGCGGCTGCCAGCCCCGAGGTGCCGGTCATGCTGCCAGGTGAGCTCACCGCATCTGATGTCGTCGCGCTCAAGGCGGACCCAGAACAGTTTGCGCGCCGTGCCCGACGGCCCGTCCCTTTCAAGCCGAATTCCTACGCCAAACGGGGAACCGCGTTCCACGAGTGGCTCGAGGAATTTTACGGGGCCCGGCCACTTTTGACCGAAGATGAGCTCCCCGGCAGTGACGAGGCGGACGTCGACAAGCAGACCCTCGAGCGGCTCAAGGCCAACTTCGAATCGAGCAGCTGGGCGGGCCGGACACCGGCATTCGTGGAGCACCCTTTCGAACTCGCGCTGGGAGCGTCTGTGGTGCGCGGCCGGATGGATGCGGTGTTCCAGAATGAGCAGGGGTGGACGGTCGTGGACTGGAAGACGGGAATGAAGCCTGCGAAAGCACAGATGGAGAGCGCGAAGCTTCAGCTCGCCGTCTACCGGGAGGCGTGGCGGCGCATCGCGGGGGACGGACGGGACGTGCGCGCGGTGTTCTTTTACGTGCGCACCGGTGAGGACTATGCGCCGTCGGATCTGCCGAGCGCGGACGAACTCGAACAGCTGCTTCAGCAATCGGCGGCTGAAGGGATAGAGTTCCTCCCAGACTCTCCCGAGGAAAGGGATTAACCAGCAGTGAGACTCTTCCGCAGGAGCCCCATGGGGGCCACATGGCGCGACCGGTTCCAAGCCGACGCCGATGTCAGCAGCGCTCCGGTGCATACGCTCATCGACGTGATCACGATCCCGTCCGCCGAGCGGGCGACCCCGTGGACGATTATGCTGCGGCGTTTTCTGTACGCCAGCATCCTGATGGTCGCCGTGGCGGTACTGGTGTACCTCGACAGGGACGGGTACTCGCAGGAGAGCCTCACGTTCATTGACGCTCTTTATTACTCAGCGGTGTCCTTGTCCACGACGGGTTACGGCGACATCGCGCCGGTTACTCAGAGCGCGCGCCTGGTGAATATCTTCATCATCACCCCCTTGAGAATCGCGTTCCTCATGCTGCTCGTCGGCACCACCCTGTCTGTCCTGACAGAAGATTCCCGCAAGACCCTGCAAATCCAACAGTGGAGGAAAACCGTGCGCAACCACACCATCGTGATCGGCTACGGCACCAAGGGCCGCTCGGCAATCGACGCGTTGCTTGCCGACGGTGCAGCCCCTTCCAACATCGTTGTCGTCGACCAGGACCCGGCAGTGCTCGCGCGCGCCGAGAAGCGGGGCCTGGTGACGGTGCACGGCAACGCCACGAAATCAGACGTGCTTAAGATCGCAGGCGTCACCCGCGCGCGTTCTGTGGTCGTCGCCCCTTCAAGCGACGACACCGCCGTGCTGGTCACACTGTCGGTGCGTGAGCTCGCTCCCAGCGCAATGATCGTGGCATCGGTCCGGGAGAGTGAGAACCAGCACCTCCTGATGCAGTCCGGGGCCGATTCCGTGGTGGTGTCTTCGGAGACGGCGGGGCGCCTCCTCGGCATTGCCACGGTCACCCCGCCGGTGGTGGCAATGATGGAGGACCTGCTCAGCCCAGACGAGGGTTTCGCTGTGGCGGAGCGCCCGATTGGCGACGACGAGGTCGGGGCCAATCCGCGCCACCTCGCCGACATTGTCCTCGGGGTCGTCCGCTCAGGCGAGCTGTACCGCATCGACTCCCCCGAGGCGGAGACCGTGGAACCGGGCGACCGCCTTCTCTACGTCCGCCACACCCGCGAGATTCCCGGCAAGGACGAGGTAGCCAATGGCAATTGATCTCTCGCTTCTCGACGACGATCAGCGTGTCGCCGCCACAGCCCCGCGCGGGCCGGTCTGCATCCTCGCCGGCGCCGGCACCGGCAAAACCCGCACCATCACGTACCGCATCGCGCACCTGATCGACCAGTCTGTGGTGTCGCCGAACAAGGTGCTGGCTGTGACGTTCACCCAGCGCGCGGCCGGAGAGATGCGCGACCGTCTGCGGGGCCTCGGCATCGGCGGCGTGCAGGCGCGCACCTTCCACTCTGCGGCGCTGCGCCAGCTGCGCTACTTCTGGCCGCAAATCGCCGGTGACCTGCCGTGGCGGATGCTAGACAACAAATTCCCCCTCGTGGGCCGCGCTGCCCGTGCGGCCGGGCTCGACTCCGGCAAGGAAATGGTGCGCGACCTGCTCGGGGAGATCGAGTGGGCGAAGGCGTCCGTCATTGGCGCAGAAGACTACGTAGAGCGGGTTTCCGGTACGAAGCGCACCCCGCCCGCGGATCCGGCGAAGGTCGCGCAGGTCTACCGCCTTTACGAGGAAGCGAAGACCAGCCCGGACGGCATGCTCCTGGATTTTGATGATCTGCTGTTGCACGTCGCGGGCGCGCTCGAGAACGCGCCCGCGGTGGCCGAGGAGTTCCGTAGTCAATACCAGACCTTCGTGGTGGACGAGTACCAAGACGTCACGCCTCTGCAGCAGCGAGTTCTCGAAGGGTGGCTCGGCCAGCGCGACGACCTTACCGTTGTCGGTGACGCGAACCAGACCATCTACTCCTTCACAGGCGCGACTCCGGATTATCTGCTTAACTTTTCGCGCACGTACAACCACGCCACCGTGGTGAAGTTGCAACGCGACTACCGCTCCACGCCCCAGGTCACGAACCTCGCCAACACCGTCATTTCCAAGGCGACGGGCCGCGCCGCGGGTACACGCCTAGAGCTGCAGGGCATGCGCCCGGATGGCCCGGCGCCCACCTATGCCGCGCACGACGACGAGCCGACTGAGGCACGCGAGGTGGCCAGGGCGATCCGCTCACTTCTCGACGCCGGAGTGGCGGCCCGGGAAATAGCCGTGCTCTACCGCATCAACGCGCAGTCAGCGGCGTTTGAAGCGGCCCTGTCCGACGCCGGGATCCTCTACCAGGTGCGTGGCGGCGAGGGGTTCTTTCAGCGTGCGGAGATCCGCGAGGCGATCAACTCACTCATTTCGGCCGCGCGCCGCCAGGATCTGCCGGACGACCCGGTGGCTGTGGCGCGCGCCGCCTTCGCCCCGCTCGGGCTGACCCCCCAAGAGCCGGAGGGCGCCCAAGCTCGCGAGCGGTGGCAGACCCTTGGAGCGCTGGTGGACCTCATCGAGGAGATCGTGAACACGCGGGAGGCGACGGCGCTGACGGACGTGTTGCGCTCGCTGCGCCAGCGCGCTGACGCGAAGCAGCCGCCGAGCGTCGACGGCGTCACTTTGGCCAGCCTCCACGCGGCCAAGGGCCTCGAGTGGGACGCCGTGTTCCTCGTCGGCCTGGTGGAAAACACCCTCCCGATTTCCCACGCGATCAAGGCGGGTGACGCCCAGATCGAGGAGGAGCGCCGCCTCTTCTACGTCGGCATCACGCGCGCCCGGGAGCACCTGCACATGTCGTGGTCGCTGGCGCGCCAGGAGGGCGGGCGGAAGTCCCGTACCCGCACCCGCTTCCTCGACGGGATCGCTCCCGAGCTCGACGTGGAAAAATCACCCGACCGGCTCAAGCGCGCCCGGAACTGCAGGGTGTGTGGCAACCCGCTGGACACGCCCGCGGAGAAGGCGCTGGGACGGCACGAGGACTGCGAGCCCGAGTACAACGAGCACGCGTTTTTGGCGCTCAAATCCTGGCGTCTCGACGTGGCCCGCGAGGCTGGGCATCCCGCCTACATGGTGTTTTCCGACGCCACCCTGCTCGCCATCGCAGAAACGATGCCGACCACGGAGACGGACCTGCTCGGCATCTCGGGCGTTGGCCCGGTCAAGGTGGAGAAGTTCGGCCAGGGCGTCCTTGGAACGCTGAGCGATTTCGCCTGAGCGCTAGTAACACACCGGACATCCCGGGTGGGGGCTGAGCACCGTGCGGGTCAGCGGAACAGGGCTGAACGGGTCAGCGACGATCAGCTCCCCGCGCGCGGGGGCCGCGGCCGACACCCCCGGTGGGTCCGGGACGCCGCATAACCGGCGAATTACCACTGCCGCTGCGGCCGCGCCTGCGGCGGTGAGGACAGTGTCGGGGCGCGCGGTCGCCCCCGAGGCCCGGCCGACTACGTGCTCCCACTGCTCGTCGCGCTGGGCGTGGTAGAGGTGGGCGCAGTAGAGGCACGGGCCGGGGTGCCCCGCGCCGAGCGGGCCGATGAACACCCGGGCGTCCACCGCTGACACGGGTAACGTCGCAGCACTCAGGTGCCGCATGTTCTTCGCCAGCTCGCGGGCGCGGTGGAGCTGGTCCACGAACACCACGGGAACAGACGGGTCGACGGAATTGAGGGTGCGCTGCAGCGGCTCGGCGGCGAGCTGGGTGCGAACAGTGACGCCGGAGGCGCGCAGAAGCGTGGACAGGGCGTCGTGAAGCGGCCCTTCGCCGACGAGCAGCGCGGCGCAGGAGTAGTCGGCGACGATGACCCTGTAGGCGCGGAGCTCCTCCACGAGGCTGCGCGCGGCGGCTTCGGACATCCCCGCGTCCGCCAAACCGGAGAGAAGATCGGCCACCGAGACTGGGGCGCGGAGGCGGGAGAGGACAGGGCGCACATCGCCGGCCAGGGGCGTTTCGATGACTCCGCTGCGGGTCGCGTCGAGACCGAACTGCAGGGCGCCGCGGCCGCGCGTTATCACACCCGCGCCGGGTGCGAAGCGGATGAGCGTGGTGGGTGGCAGCTGCACGGAGACCATTTCAACACAGCTAAAATCACTTTTCATGTGGCCTGAAGAAAACGTGCGGGTAATCCGCTCGACGCGGCGCCGGCGAACGGTTCAGGCGCGGCTCGTCGGCGGCGTTCTTGAGGTCCGCATCCCCGCCGGGTTCACTGAGGAGCAGGAGCGCGACGCCGTCGAGGAGATGACCGGCCGACTCAACCGCAAGGCGGCGACGTCGCACCGCACCGACGACGATCTGCTCGCCCGCGCCCGCCGGTTGAACAGCGACGTCCTCGGCGGGCAGGCGCGCGTATCGACGATCCGGTGGTCCAGCAGGCAAAACTTCCGCTGGGGATCCTGCACAGTGTCGACGGGAGACATCCGCATTAGCGACCGGCTCAAAAACGTGCCCGATTACGTGGTGGACGCAGTCATTGTCCACGAACTGGCGCACACAATCGTCGCCGAACACTCGGCGGCGTTCTGGGAGCTGGCGGACCGGGCTCCCCAAGCCGAGCGCGCCAAAGGGTATCTCGAGGCTTACCAGCGCTTCGGCGGGTAAGGGCTACTGCTCGTCGTCCTCGTCCCCGTCGTTCTGCTTGCGTAACTCCTCCTCGAGCCTCGCCATTTCCTCGTCGAACTCGGTGTCTGGGGAATCGTCGAGAAGCGTGTCGATGAACGCGGCGGGGTTGTCCAAGTGCTCCGCGGTGGGCAGGAAGTCGGGGTGGTCCCACACCTTATCGCGGCGTTGAAGACCCACGGCGTTGTGGGCGCGACGCCACAGCTCGGCGGCCTCACGCACCTTCGGCGCGGACAGCTCAATGCCGACAATGTTGGCGAACGCCTGCTCGGCGGAGCCCCCGGTGGCACGCCGCCGCGCCCACGCCTCCGACAGCTGCGCGGCCGAGGGGATGCGCTCGTTCAGGGCCTCCGCTACCACAACGTCGATCCATCCTTCCACCAGGGCAATCAGCGTCTCTAGGCGGGAGGTGGCGAGCTCGTTGCGCGAGTTCACACGGGGAGTGAGGTCCATGCCCTGCAGTTCGCCGAGTTTCTCCTGCAGCTGCTGTGGATCACCAGACTCGAGATCCAAGTTTCGGGCGATCTCTTCGATGTGGGACGTGTCGATCTCCAGGCCGGCCGCGTACTCCTCGACGGAGGAGACGAGGCGCTCAACCAACCACGGCACGTGGGTGAACAGGCGCTGGCGGGCAGCTTCACGGGCGGCGATGTAGACCAGCACTTCCTGGCCGGGTACGCCGAGGTCCTTGGAAACAGCCGCCGCGTTCTTCGGCAGGATGGCCGCCACGTCGCGGGGGGCGACTGGGAGGCCGAAGTCGGTTCCGGTCAGCGCCTGCTGGGCGAGGTCGCCCAGGGCGTGGCCGAGCTTCATCCCGAAGTTCATGGCGTTCATCGAGTTCATCATCCCGGCCATGGGCCCCATCATTTCGCGGGCTTGCTCTGGCATGGACTCCAGCTGGGCGCGGTTCATGTTCTCCGCGACCGGGTTGACCATGCGCTTCCACATCGGCATGGTGTTGACCAGCCAATCGTCTGCGTTCCACGCCGCGGGTCGCGCCGAGGATGCGGGCAGGGTGGTGGCGTCGTCGATCCACAGGTCGGCCAGGCGCAGGGATTCGGTGACTGCGGTGGTGTCGCTGGTAGAGACGGACGGGGAATCACCGATGCGCTGGCGCGCCATGCGCAGCGCGAGCTCGAAGTTGACGGCGTCGCCCGCTGTGCGGTTGTTGAAGCTGGAGCCCATCCCGGACAGCATTTGGCCGAATTGGTTGAGGATATCTCCGAGATTGCCCGGCTGGCCCGCCGGGTTGCCCTGGCCTCCGGCGCCCGTTCCGAAGTTGAAGCCGAACGCGGCGAACGGGTTGTCGTTGCGGTCGTTGCGGTCGCCGTCGTCACCGTCGTTCGAGTCGTTGTTGGGGAAGGAGAAACCGAATCCGTTGCTCATACGACCACACTACAGCCGTCGCAAAGCGGGAGGTGGGCTTCGCGTGGACGCTGAGAGCGAACGGTGGTAGGGAACGTTGGGGCCCTGGGATAAGATGTTGCCCCGTGACGGAGACGACTGCATTGAGGCAACGGCGCTGGTCCACCATTGTGTGGGGCGCTGTGCCCGTGGGGTTGCTCGCGCTCGCGTTGTCAGTCGACCACGTCCCGTTCACCGACGTCACTCTGACCGTCCCGTACGCGGCCCAGGGGCCCGGGCCGACGTTTAACACGCTCGCGGAGATCGACGGGACCCCGGTGGTCGACATCGAGGGTGCGGAGACGGACGACACCTCCGGAAACCTCAACATGACGACGGTGTCGGTGCGCACGAACATGACACTCGCACAGGCGCTCGGCCGGTGGATCGGCACCGAGGACACCCTGGTTCCGATGCAGCAGGTTGTTCCGCCCGATGTCTCCGAAGAGGAGTTCCAGCAGTTCAACGAGGCCGCGTTCGTTGCCTCCGAGGCGTCCGCGACCGTGGCGGCGATGAAGTTCCTCGGAATGCCCACCGAGGTTGTCGTCCATGACGTAGTACCGGAATCCGCCGCGGAAGGCTCCTTGGAGCCGGGCGACGTCATCACCGCCGTCGGCGGTACCGAGGTGTCCGAGCCGGGGCAGGTCCAGGAAATCGTGCTCGGGCACGCCCCGGGGGACGACCTGGAGCTGACCGTCGACAGGGACGGTGAGACGCGCGACGTCGGCCTGACACTGGGGGAGAGCAGCGACTCCGAGGGAACCGCCCAGCTGGGCATCCTCATGACGTCCAAGCCCGAGGGGGACATCTCCGTCACCTACAACCTCAAGGACGTCGGCGGGCCCAGCGCCGGCATGATGTTCTCCCTCGCGGTCATCGATAAACTTTCCCCGGGGGCCCTCAACGGCGGGAAGTTCGTCGCCGGCACGGGAACCGTCGCCGAGGACGGCGAAGTCGGCCCGATCGGCGGAATCTCGCACAAGATCCGCGGCGCGCGCGATTCGGGGGCGGAGCTGTTCCTCGCGCCCGCGGACAATTGCGCGGAGGCCGCCGCGGTCGATTCGGGCGGCATGGTGGTCGCACGTGTGGCCACGCTTGACGACGCCGTCGCGGCCATGCGGGCCTTCACCGAGGGGCGCGACGTCACAACCTGCGGTTAGCTCGTCGGCTCTGCTTCGCCCTCTGTGGTTTCCTCCGCGGGGCGCTGCGCCAACCCGAGCGAGTAGATTTTCTCGCGCGGGTCCTCGCGGTCGGAGGAGACGAGCTGCTGCATGACCTGGCCCTCCGCGTTATCCACGACGGTGATGATCGCCGACGTACCCAGGGTGGACCAGCCCACGACGCGCTCGCCGGTGTCCTCCACGACCCGCGAACTGCGCAGCTCAGTCAGCAGCTGTGTCGTCGACGCCGCCTTCGCTTCGGAGTCGAAGAATTGGAACTGTCCCACGTCCGCGCCAGAGCAGTCGTAGGAGCCCTCCAGGTCTACTGACACGCAGCTGTCCAGTTGCTGGAAGAAAGCCTTGGGGGCGAGCGTGGAGAACTGGTCTGCGACCACCCCGACCGCTGCTTCCTCTTTGGCCAGCTTCGAGGTGGTCGCCGTTGGGCTCGCGCTTGACGACGCCTGCGTAGACGCCGCCGACGTCACCGCGGTGGTGGCCTCTGTCGTCGTCTCCGGAGGCTCCTCGCCGCCCGGGGCACACGCGGCGAGGCAGGCCGCAGTGCAGACAATGGAGGCGGCAGAAGCACGGCGCAGGAAGGGAGAACGCATACCCGCAGACTACTCCACATCGCCCTCGTCAGGCGCCTGTTCAAGCCCGTAGCGCAGGGCCGCTATGACGTTGGGTGCCACCCCCGGCCCGCCCCTTAAATCGACGTCGTCCTGGGCGAACGGGCCTCGCTCCTGGAGCTCCTGCTCCGTCGGGCGGAGCTGGAGGAGCGTCAGCTCGAGGTCGTCGTCACGCAGGACGCCGGAGAAGAGACGCGCCGGACGAGGACCCCCGTCGGCACCGGCGGAGGAATCCACGAACGAAATCTCCTGCGCGAGCACAACTCCCTCTACCTCACGCGGCCACGCGAGACGCGCGACGTATTCGCCCAGCTCTTCCGAACCGGGCAGGATCGTGGAAGGTAGATCCTGCACCATTAGTGTTAAGGGAGCCTCTGCGTCGTCCGGGTCGAGCTGGTCGATGAGCAGGCCTGTGGGTACGAGTGCGAAAAGGGTGGGGCCCGCGTCCCAGCCTTCGGCGTGGACGAACTCCACGGCCTCCATCATCGCCTTGTTCAGCGCCTGTTGCTCGAACATGGGGAACCTTTCCTGTAGCTCTAACGTTAGCTATTTAAGGCTATACACATGAGTCTGCGTTAAAAACTCTATTTACTAAGGAGCAGGATTGGCTACCCGCCTCACCCAGCCACAGCCACGGGCGAAGAAGACGAACTCCGGGCTGATGGCCACCATCGCGATCATCGGCCTGATCCTCTTCCTCGTCCCCCTCGCAGTCGGGGTCTACACCGACTGGCTCTGGTTCGGGGACCTCGGTTTCCGCGGTGTGTTCAGCAAGGTGATCATCACCCGCGTCGTACTCTTCCTGGTGTTCGCATTCCTCGGTGGCGCGGTGGCGTACGCCGCGGCAACGTTCGCGTGGCGCGGGCGCCCCAAGGACGCGGTTGACACCGACCCGCTCTCGCCGACCGCGCAGTACCGCTCCCAGATTGAATCCGGGGTGCGGACCCTGCTCGTGTGGGTGCCCCTCGTCGTCGCCGTGTTTTCCGGCCTCGCCGGGCAGCGTGCGTGGCGGACGGTGATGCTGTGGCTCAACGGCGGAAGTTTCGGCACCACCGATCCGCAGTTCGGCCGTGACCTCGGCTTCTACGCCTTCGCGCTGCCGGGCATCGCGTTCCTCGTCGGTACGCTCTCGATGCTGCTGATTGTGGCTTTCCTTGTCGGCCTCGTCGCCCACTACCTACTTGGCGGTATTCGCATCGGCTCGCAAGTCTCCGGAGTCCGCGGCCACATCTCCCGTTCCGCTCGCATCCAGCTCGCCGTCACGGCGGGCCTGTGGATGCTCCTCAAGGCCGTGAACTACTGGCTTGAGCGCTACACCCTCCTCTACCAGGAGAACGACATTTTCACCGGCGCCTCCTACACCGCGATCAACGCTACGCTGCCCGCGAAAATCACCCTCATGGTGATCGCCGTCATTGTCGCCGCGGCGTTCTTCGTCTCCATCGTGTACAAGGACTTCCGCATTCCGGTGCTCGCGACGGTGCTGATGCTCGTCTCCTCCATCGTGATCGGCAATGTGTGGCCCGCACTGCTCGAGCAGTTCTCGGTCAAGCCGAACCGCCAGGCGAAGGAGTACGAATACATCGGCCGCAACATCGAAGCCACCCGTCACGCATACGGGCTTACCGACGACAAAGTGACGTACCTGGAGAACTGGGGCGCGGAGAATGTCTCAGACGAGGAGGTGGCGAGCGACGAGGCGACCATCGCCAACATCCGTCTGCTCGACCCGGATATCATCGCGCCGACCTTCACCCAGAACCAGCAGCTGCGCAACTTCTACGGCTTCCCCGATACCCTGGCGATGGACCGCTACGAGGTGGACGGGGAGATGCGGGACTTCGTCGTCGCTGCCCGTGAGCTCGACCCGAACGCCCTTCGTGAGAACCAGCGCGACTGGATCAACCGCCACACCGTGTACACCCACGGCAACGGCTTCATTGCGGCCCAGGCCAACACCGTCGACGAGGCAGCGCAGGACGCTGGCTCCACCCGCGGCGGCCTGCCCATCTTCACTGTCTCCGACCTGCAGACCAACGCCATCGCCGCGCAGAGCGACGAGGCGGAGCAGCTCGGCACCAAGGTTGACGAGCCGCGCATTTATTACGGCCCGGTCATCGCGTCGTCGGAGGACGGCCTGGACTACGCCATCGTGGGCGACAACGGTCAGGGACCCGTCGAATATGACACGGACAACTCAAACTACACCTATGGGGGCGAGAGCGGCGTCAACATTGGCAACTGGTTCAACCGAGCGGCATATGCGCTGAAGTACCAGGAGCTCAACCTCATCTTGTCGGATCGGGTCGGTTCCGAATCGAAGATCCTCTACGACCGGGACCCACGCGAGCGCGTCGAGCGCGTCGCACCCTGGTTGACCACCGACTCGGCTACCTACCCCGCGGTTATCGACGGCCGCGTGAAGTGGATCGTCGACGGTTACACCACCCTGTCCCACCTGCCGTACTCCACGCGCACCTCGATGGAGGACTCCACCCAAGACGCGCTCAACCCCGACGGGACCACGCAGCGCCTGGTGAACAACAACCTGGGTTACATCCGCAATTCCGTCAAGGCCACCGTCGACGCCTACGACGGCACGGTGGAGCTCTACGCCTTCGACGAGGAGGACCCCGTGCTCAAGGCATGGATGGGCGTCTTCCCGGGTTCGGTGAAGCCCGAGAGCGAGATCTCCGACACCCTGCGCGAGCACCTGCGCTACCCGGAGGACCTGTTCAAGGTCCAGCGGGAGCTGCTCGCCCGGTACCACGTCGATGACCCAGGGGTCTTCTTCAACAACGATGCCTTCTGGTCCGTGCCGAACGACCCGACTGCGCCGGAGGGACGCCAGGAGCTCAACCAGCCGCCGTACTACATCGTCGCGGCGGACCCGGAAACCCGCGATCCGTCCTTCCAGCTGATCACCCCGTACCGTGGCCTCAACCGCGAGTTCCTTTCCGCCCACATGTCGGTCGCGTCGGACCCGGAAAACTACGGTGATATTACGGTGCGCGTGCTTCCCACCAATACGCAAACCCAGGGTCCGAAGCAGGCGCAGGACGCGCTCATGTCGTCCGACCAGGTCGCTCGCGACCGTACCCTGTGGGAGGGCACAAACGACATGCAGAACGGCAACCTGCTGACGCTGCCCGTCGGAGGCGGGGAGATCCTCTACGTCGAGCCGGTGTACTCGCAGCGCAAGGGGCAGGAATCCGCCTTCCCCAAGCTGCTGCGCGTGCTGGTGTTCTACCAGGGTCGGGTTGGTTACGCGCCGACAATCTCCCAGGCTCTGAGCCAGGTGGGCATCGACTCCGCCGCGGCGCAAGACATTGACATCGCCACCGACGGGGCAGGCACCCAAGACGCCGAGGACCAGTCTTCTCCAACCGTGGAAGACAAGGATGGCAAATCGGATGCGCCCGCACCTGCCGCTCCGGGGAACACGGACGAGGCGCTGAACCGCATCAACACCGCACTGCGCGACCTCGAGACCGCGCGGGACGGCTCGTTCGAGGAATTCGGCCATGCCCTTGACGAGCTCGACCGAGCGGTGCAGGATTACCAGAAGCTGAATAAGTAACGGGTACTCGCAATCCCCTGGCGAATGGTCCTCTCGCCAGGGGATTTGGTGTTTAGTGGGGCCGTCACTATAGTTGGAAAACGTTGCCGATGCGGAACATTCCGCAAAGACAGCAGGTGAAGTAAATATCACCCGTCGCGGGGTGGAGCAGCTCGGTAGCTCGCTGGGCTCATAACCCAGAGGTCGTAGGTTCGAATCCTGCCCCCGCTACTAACGAAGACCCCTCTCCCTCCGGAGAGGGGTCTTGTGCATGGGCTACGTTTCGGCGGCGATTAACCAGGCAGATACTTTCTCGGCTGCCTCGTGCAGCGCCAACTGGGTCCCCGGATTGATCAGCGTGTCAAGAGCAGGGGTGGCATCGCCGTAAGGGTTTACCCGGCCCGGCGTGGGAAGGCGAAAGTGCATCGACCACTTGGGAAATCTCCGTTGCGAGGCCGGTTCTTCGATGAGGGTGTGAATCGAGTGGTGCCGTTTATCGGCGCGGATCGAATCCATCAGGGAATCTATCTCTTCCGGCGGACCTTCCAAGAACTGGACGTACGTGAAGTCCCGTGAGATAAGAAAGCCAGTGATGCCGGCGCTGCTGTTACGGGCTTGTGCGAAAGTCATGATGTCGGCCATCGTCTCTTCGGACGGGTAGCCGACCGCGACTGAAGCGTAGACGAGGTATTTTAAAGAGCGCATTCTGGTCGTGTCACTTGCTGTCGTAGGTCTAATCTCTGTTGGTCTCGGCTAATCCTAGCCCGGTTTTTCCCTACTCGAACACGTGGAGCGGCTTACCGCGTGCCCACGTCTATAGCTGGGATGACTGCGACGACGAGGACAGGGCCTCTCGAATTCCCGCTATACCGCCTGGTTTCTCCTGTTCGCCGGCAGGCCCGGGCGGGATGGGGTGCGCCGGAGCTGACGAGTTACCTTCGGGAATCGCCGCGCAATCCGATGTTGCCGGTTTGCCGTCAAACCGGTCTCTCAGCCATGGCCACGCCTGTGCATACCAGGGGACGAACCCGAGGGAATGCCCCACGTGGTCGTACTGCCGGTAGGTCACAGGGGTGCCTGCCGCGCAATACTTGTGCGCGAGAGCAAGAGCGTCACCCGTGACCATCACTCCGTCTCCGGACCCGATACCGGGAGGGCCGACGGGAGTGCCGTTGGTGGTTCCGCCGTTGGCCTGGCCGAGAAAGACCGGCACGGTGGGATCTGGTGCGAGCAGCAAGTTGGTTTTGTTCAAGGTGTCCGCCATGCCGGGAACCGAGAGCGGGTCGCGGTACTCGGGTTTGAAAAGTGAAGCCCACGTGATTCCGGAAAACGACCCGTTCACTTCGAAGATTGACGCCTTGTCCAAGTCCTGCAGAAGGCGGGCACCGTACTCGGAGAGGTAGGGCTCGAGGTCGATTCCGTAACCCCGGGCCAAACCGATCAGCATCATGGCGGTGAACGAGCTCCAGAACTGTGAACCGTCGACATATTTGATCATGTTCAAGATGTTGACGGGGGTGCCACCGGCTGCAGAACCGACGATCTGGTCGTTAATCTCCGGAGCATAGCTCGGGGCCAGCTGGGTCGCCCACGCGGACGCGACTGCGCCCCCGGAGTATCCGATCAAACCTACCGGGGCGGTCGTCGAGAGACCGGTAGAAGGAGTCCTGAGCGCGGCTCGAATGCCATCAAGCGTCAAGCGGCCGCTGAGGGGGCCGACGAACAGCTCCGCATCCTGGCCTTCGATGTCGGTCATCGCTACTGCGTAACCTTGGCTCAGCATGTGTGCGACCTGGGCAGCCTAACCGGTTGGGTTGAGCAATCCGAGCGAGAGATCGCCCGCAATGGCGCGCGAGGGGCTATATTGTACGTCGGGGCGCCGTGTTGGTCCGTGGAGCGGTACTTGATCTGCACCACGTCGACTGGGGTGGGCAGGCCAGCAACGTGGTATTTGATCGTCCGTTCGCTGATCACATCGCCGGGTTCGTACTGTGCGAGGTCCTCGGCGGGTGCGAAGAAATCCGCGCCCGCGTGGACGATGGATGAGCCGCCCATTGGTGCACCCTCGTGTGGTCCTGTGAGAGACGATAGATCCTGTGCTACGGCGGTAGCCGGGCTAACTGCGGCGCCGGCGAGGCAAAGGCCCAACGCTCGAGAGATGTTTCGCTTCTCCACTGTGAATCCTCCTTGCTGGCGTTAGCAATGTTGATGTCGATGTAAAGGAGGAGACTATTTTGTGTGGTCGCTGAATGTAATACCCGAAAGTGGACAGTTTCACGCTTCATGCCGGGACATTGCGTGGTCAACTGGATAGACAGCAAAAAACCTCGCGCGGCCCAAAAGCCTGGCGCGAGGTTTTTCGCGGGTTAGTGCTCGTCGTAGTGGTCGCCGTGGGCGGCGTGGCGGTGGCCGTCGTGCACGTAGTCGACGTGGTCGCCGTGCGGGATGGCCACGTGGCCACAGCCTTCACCGTGGGTGTGGTCGGCATGATCGCCGTGCTCGGTGTGGTCGGCGGTCTCGCACTCGTCCCAGTGGCCGTCGTGCTCACGGTGGATGTGGCCGTCGTGGAGGTAGTCAGTGTGGTCGCCGTGCGGGACCGCGACGTGGCCGCAGCCCTCGCCGTGGGTGTGGTCGTGAGTCTCGTGGATCGTGTGGGTGCTCATGTCAGAAATCCTTCCTCGTTGTTTTCAACTAATATCCATTAAACCTTATTGCCAATAAGTTTTCAATTACGCTAAGCGTCACATCAAAGCCGCTCGGGCACGGCCCAGGTGATTTATACTCCAAAAGTATGTCCCCAAAACAATCTACTCGTCACGACGTCCTCATCATCGGCGCTGGACTGAGCGGCATCAACGTCGCCTGCCGGCTGCCGGAAGGGACCGACTACGCAGTGATTGAGGCGCGGTCGCGCATCGGCGGAACCTGGGACTTGTTCCGCTACCCCGGGGTCCGCTCGGACTCCGACGTGTACACGCTGTCCTACCCCTTCCGCCCGTGGAAGGGACGGGATTCGATCGCAGACGGTGCGGACCTGCGCGACTACATCGAGGACACGGCGGTGGAGAAGGGGATCGTGGATAAGGTCACTTTCAACACCAGAGCCACCGCCGCGGACTGGGACAGTGCCGCGGGCGAGTGGACGGTGACGTGCGTGCGCGATGGAGTAGAAGTGGCCTACGCGGCGAAGTACCTCGTGTGCTCGACCGGTTACTACGACTACGACAGCCCGCACGCCCCGGTCTTCGACGGCGCGGAAGATTTCCGGGGTTGTGTCGTGCATCCGCAGTTTTGGCCGGAGGACCTGGACTACACCGGTAAAAATGTGGTCGTCATCGGTTCGGGAGCTACCGCGATCACCCTCGTGCCGTCGATGGCCGAAGACGCCGCCAGGGTCACCATGCTGCAGCGCACGCCAACCTACGTGCTCAGCCAGCCGCGGGTGGACAAGTTCGCCAACGCACTGCGCAGAACGCTTCCGGGCAAACTCTCCAACACGCTCGTGCGGGCGAAGAACAATTCGCAACAGTGGGCGCTGGTTGTTGTGAGCGGGCGTTTTCCGGGCGTCGTTAAGCGGCTGCTTCTCGCGGGCGTCGCCGCAGGCACTGGTTCGAAACATACTGCGCAGGAGCACTTCACGCCGCCGTACAACCCGTGGGAGCAGCGACTGTGCATCGTGCCGGACAGCGACCTGTTTCACGCGATAAAGGACGGAAGCGCCGAGGTGGTCACCGGGCACATCGACTGTTTCGTACCGGAAGGCGTCAAGCTCTCCGACGGCTCCGTGATCCCCGCCGACATCATCGTTACCGCCACCGGATTACGCATCGAACTGCTCGGTGGGGTGACCCTCTCACTCGACGGCGAACCGGTCGACTTCTCGCAGCATTACACCTGGTACGGCACGATGTTCTCCGGCATTCCCAACTTCTCGGCGGTGATTGGCTATATCAACCACTCGTGGACGATCCGCGCGGATATGACGGCGAAGATGATCGCGAAGATCCTGCGCCGTATGCGCGAGACGGGCAGCACGATGGTCACACCGATCGCCCCGAGCGGACTGGGGGAGGGTCGTCCCTACATGGACATGCAATCCGGCTACCTCGCCCGCGCCGCCGCCGCAATGCCCAGGGCCACGCAGAAATATCCCTGGTCGGTGCAGCAGAACGTGCTGGTGGACACGTGGAATACCGGCCGGGCGTCGCTCGACCGCGACCTTGAGTGGCGCTAGATCCAGTTGAACTCGACGTGTGTGGCGGTCCCCAGCGGTTCGACGTGGATCATGGTTTTCGCCCCTCCCAGTGTTTCGTCGATCCCGTCCTCGATCATGTCGGCGTAGTCGTGCGAGCGGGCCACGCTCCACTCACCGGGCACCTGCATGACGATATTGACTAGGCGCTCGCGGCCGAAAGCCGCAGTGCGCACGTCGGTGAACTCCACCCCGCGCTCGGCAGCGAAACCGTCCAGGTACGTCTTGATGGCCAGCCGCTCGTCCTCCGGCAGAGCCTCCGACAACAGGCTGATGAAGGAGTTTCTCAGCAGCACGTATCCGGTGACCAGGATGTTAAGGCCCACGGCCAGCGCGATGAGCGGGTCGAGGATTTCCCAGCCCGTCACCCACACCAGCGCAATGCCGACGAGCACGCCGACGGTGGTCCAGACGTCGGTCAGAAGGTGGCGCCCGTCAGCGTTCAGGGTGGCGGAGCGGTACTTCTTGCCCGCGCGCAGCAGCACGAGGCCGACGGCCAAGTTCAACGCCGCCGCGAGGGTGGACAGTAGCAGGCCCACGCCCGCTTGCTCGATAGGCTGCGGGTCGAGTAGCCGCTGGACTGCCGTGTAGATGATGGCGACCGCCGCCACGAGGATCATGGAACCCTCGACCTGGGCCGAGAAGTACTCCGCCTTGGCGTGGCCGAAGTTGTGGTTCACGTCCGCGGGCTTCGCCGAGATCTTCAGCGCCATAAGCCCGACGACGGCCGCGACGACGTTGATGAGGGACTCAATGGCGTCGGAAAGGAAACCGACTGAGCCAGTAACCCACGCGGCCGCGAGTTTCAGGGCGATCGTCGCCACGGACGCCGCGATCGAGAGCCACATGAAGCGCTCGAGCAGCTTCTGTTCGTCGATCATGCGGTGCCTACTTTCCTCTAGACTGGGCGGCCATGGATATGGGACGTTGGGTTATCGCAATTGCCGGCGCGGTCGTGGGCGCGCTGTTCTTTGGCTGGCTACTTCAAATGCTCGGCGTGGGCGGAATACTTTACACCGTGCTGGTGCTCGTCGGCTCTGCTGCGACGTCGTCGCTGGCGGGCACGATCTTCAAGCCGCGCTAGAGCAGACCGAGGACTGCTTCGCCGACGCCGGTCGCGCTCGTCGGGTTCTGGCCGGTGACGAGTGTGCCATCGACGACGACGTGCTTTGTCATCGGCACGCGCGCCTTCGAGTACTCGGCGGCCTTGGCAGTGAGCTCCTCCTCGAGGCTGAACGGCACGTCGCTGGCGCGCATCGCCAGCTTCTCTTCGGCCCACGAGTAACCGGTGACGTGTTTGCCAGCGAGGAGCGGGGTGCCGTCGGCAAGCGTCGCGTGCAGCAGGCCGACCGGCCCGTGGCAGACGGCGGCCACAATCTTGCCGGAGTCCGCGAACGTGGCGACGGCCCCGGGAACCGCCCCGGAGACGAAGTCGAACATCGTGCCGTGCCCGCCGATGAGGTAGATACCGGCGTAGGCGTCAAGGTCGACGTCGGAAAGCGAAGGGGTCTCGTCGAGGTGTTCCATGAACTGCGCGCTCTCGTAGCGCTTGTTAGTGCCGCCCATCAGGAGCACCGGGGGCATGAGACTCATCGGGTCGAGCGGCACGGCGCCGCCCTCCACGCTGGCGAGGTCGACATCGTGGCCGGCCCCGGTGATCACGTCGTAAAAGTGGGTGTATTCACCCAGCCACATTCCGGTGTGCACGCCGGAGTCGCGGTAGCGGTGGACGCTGGTTGACAGTGCGAGGATTTTCACCCGTCCAACTCTATCCCGTGCCGGTTGGTGCCGCCGGTCAGGCTGGTCAGCGTGATGCCGCGCGCGCTCGCCCGATCCTGGAAACACTCGACGAAACGGTCCGATCGTGCCCCGGCCGCGCAGTAGACGACCACGTCTGCGCCCTCCGGCAGCGAATCGATCAGCGCGGCGGCCGTCCCCGGGTCGGCCTCCCACACACTCGTAGGCAGGTGGTGGGTGCCGCCGGGGATGTCCGATAGCGCCTTCTCGTGGGCCTCCCGCACGTCAACACCGAGCCTGCCTCCCAGCGGCGAAGGATCGCCGGGTAGCGCGCACGCCGCCTCCTTGTACTCCCCGAAACCGGTGACCAGCTCTCGCGCCGGGTCCCGCGAAACCTGGAACGCCCGCACGCTTGCCGTCAGCGCGTCATAGACGCGCAGCTTGCCGACGACCGACTCACCCACGCCCGCCAGGAGCTTCACCACTTCGGTGGCCATGAGCCCGCCCACCACGCTGGTGGTCACACCGAGCACACCGGCAGTGGCACAGTCCGGGACCGAATCCGGATCCGGTTGGGTCGGGTAGAGGTCGCGCAATCCCACCCCGCCTGCCGGGGCGCCGGGGCCGGACCACCACAGGGCAATGTCGCCGCGGTAGCGCAGCACGGAACCCCACACCAGCGGCACTCCCGCGATCTCCGCGGCGTCGGCGGCGAGGAACTTCGTGGCAAACGTGTCGGAGCCGTCAACCAAAACGTCAACCCCCTTAAGCAGTTCGAGGGCGTCCCGAGTGTTGAACTGGGCGTCGATAAGCGAAAGCTCGATTCCGGGCTGGAGAGCCTCGAGCCGCTCGCCGACGACCTCGACCTTCTTACGCCCGACGTCGTCCGCGCCGAAGAGTATCTGCCGGTGGATGTTGGTGATGCTCACGGTGTCGTCGTCAATGACGGAAAGGTGGCCGACGCCCGTCGCGGCGAGAGCTTGCATCACCGGGCAGCCGAGCCCGCCCGCGCCGATGACGAGCACGTGGGCGTTGTGCAGCGCACGTTGCTGCTCAGCGCCGAATCCGGGGAGGTTCATCTGCCGTGCGGTCCGGCGGAGCTCGTTGTGTGGCACATCACGCATGAATGCCACCTTATAAGGGCCACCCGCTAGACTTCGCACTCATGTCGACATCCGCCAAGCGGGGGCTGAAGTCCGACCCGCTGATCTTTTTCACGTCCGTCGGGTTCATTACGCTTTTCGTCGCCCTGACCGTCATCCTCGGCGACCGCGCGCGCCAGGCGTATTCGGCCATCTCGGGGGCGCTGATGGACAACTTCTCGTGGTTCTACATCGGCGGCGTCTCCGCGGTGCTGGTGTTTCTCATCGTCATCTTCGTGTCCAAGTACGGCAACCTGCGGCTTGGCGACGACGATGATGAGCCGGAATACACCCTGCCCGTCTGGTTCGCCATGCTCTTTGCCGCCGGCATGGGCGCGACCCTGTTGTTTTGGGGTGCGGCCGAGCCGCTGCACCACGCGTTCAACCCGCCGCGCGGCGACTTCGAGCCGATGAGCCGCGGTGCCATCAACCAGGCGTTCGAGTTCACCTACTACCACTTCGGCATTCACATGTGGGTGATCTTCACCCTGCCTGGCCTCGCCATGGGTTACTTCAGCTACAAGCGCAAAATGCCCGCACGCATGTCCTCGCTGTTCGCCCCTCTGCTGGGCAAGCGCGTGTACGAGTGGCCGGGCAAGCTTCTCGACGCCGCCGGCATCATTGGCACCGTTTTCGGAATCGGCGTTTCCGTTGGCCTTGGTGTGCTGCAAATTTCGGCGGGCATGAACATCATGTGGGGCGTGCCGCTGGTGACGCCGGTCCAGCTCGGCATCATCCTCGCCATCACCGCCGCGGCCTGCCTGTCCGTTGCGTCTGGCCTGGACAAGGGCATCAAGTTCCTGTCCAACCTGAACATCGCCGCCACAGTCGTCCTCATGGTGTTCGTTCTCGTCGCGGGTCCGACGCTCAAGCTCATCGGCCAGGTCACCGAATCTTTCGGCATCTACGCTAACTCTCTGCCCGAGCTGATGTTCTGGGTCGACTCCTACAACGACAACCCGGGCTGGCACGCCACCTGGACCGCGTTCTACTGGGCGTGGACGATCTGCTGGGCGCCGTTCGTGGGCATGTTCTTCGCCCGCATTTCCAAAGGGCGCACGGTGCGCGCCTTCATCGGCGGAACACTGCTCCTGCCGACCACCTTCGACATGCTGTGGTTCTCTATCTTCGGCCGCGCCGCCACCGAGGTCGAGACGGCGGATCCCGGTGTGCTGACCGGCCCCGTCGTGGAGCAGGGCGACACACCGCAGGCCTTGTTCACGCTCTTAGCCCAGTACCCGTTCTACGGCATCGTCGGCACCGTGGCGCTGTTGGTGATCATCCTCTACTTCGTCACCTCCATGGACTCCGCCGCGATGGTGATGGACATGTTCGCCTCCGGCGAGGAAAACAAGACCCCCACGTATTACAAAGTTGGCTGGGTCGTCGCCATCGGCGTGGTCACTGCCGCGCTGCTGTTCATCAACGACACCGGCATCCAAGCTCTGCAGGAAGTCGTCATCATCATCGCCTTCCCGTTCTTCATCCTGTACTTCTTCATGATGTACTCACTGCTCAAGGCGATGAACGACGACTCCGCCGCCCGCCGTCGCATCCGTACCCGCCAATGGGAGAAGACGGACAGCGCGGAGAAACTCGAGGAAGCCGAGAGCAGGCCCGCGCCGGGTTATGACGCTGAAGGCAACGAGATCACCCGCCCCGAGCTCGAGTACGACCCCGAGGAGGGCGGCTGGAAGCTCTCCGATTCGCTCATTATCGAAGGCGACCTCGCCGTCGGCGGCGAGGTGGACCAGGACTGGGGCGAGCGCTAGAGCACCTGGTCGGCCCAGCTGGCCAGGCCGTCAAAGCTTGACGACGCCACCGCGTGCGCCCGACGCGGAATCCTCCCCGCCGACTTCGCCAGCGCCCCGGCCTCCACAGCCAGGCGCATCGCGCGCGCCATGGCCTCCGGGTCCTGGCAACGGTTGACGGCGCTGGCCAGCAGCACGCCGTCGCAACCCAGCTCCATGGCGAAGGCGGCGTCGGAGGCCGTGCCCACGCCGGCGTCGATAAGCACGGGCACCTCCGCGCGCGAGCAGATCAGCTCAATGTTGTGCGGGTTGAGCACACCCAGGCCCGTGCCGATCGGCGATCCCAGCGGCATGACCGCCGCCGCCCCCAGGTCCTCCAGGCGCTTCGCGGCGACGGGATCGTCGGAGGCGTAGGCGAGGACGGTGAAGCCTTCGTCGACCAGCATCTCGCACGCGTCGACCGTCTCCACCACGTCCGGCAGGAGTGTGCGGTCGTCCGCGATGACCTCGAGCTTCACCCAATCCGTCCCCAGCGCCTCACGCGCCAGTTTCGCGGTGATTACCGCGTCGCGCGCGGTGCGGCAGCCTGCGGTGTTGGGCAGCGGGTCAATGCCCAGGCGGCTGAGGATGCCGAACACCGACTCACCCGCACCTGTGGACGCAGAATGCCGGCGCATCGCTACCGTCGTCAGCTCGGTGCCCGATGCGACGAGTGCTCGCTCCAACATGTCCATCGAGCTCGCCCCGCCCGTGCCCATGATGAGGCTTGAGGAGAACTGTTTCCCAGCGATCTGGAGCATGCTAGCCTCCCTGGACGGCGGTGAGGATGTCCACCCGCGCGCCGTCGCCGATGCTCGCGGTGGCCCATGCCGAGCGCGGCACGACGCTGCCGCCGACCGCCACCGCGGTGCCGGCTTCGGGAATCTCCCCGAGTACTTCCCGCACCAGTTCCTCCACCGTCGCGGCCGCGGTCTCGCGCGGTGAGTCGTTGACCGTGATCTTCATCGGTTCCTCCTGTGTCGCATCGGGTCGCAGGCTTCCAAGTCTACGGAGGGCTCCCGCTTATCGACGATCTCACCCACGCACCGTGCCGCCAGCGACGCGAGGAGAATCCCGTGGCGGAAGTACCCGGTGGAAACGACTACCCGATCCGAGACGCGACCGAGGTAAGGCAGGTCGTCCGGTGTGCCAGGACGCGCACCGGCCGTGGCTTCCAGGAGGTCGCATTCCTCCAGCCCCGGGACGATCTCGATGGCGTCGCGGAGCAGCTGGTGTACGCCCTGCACCTGCGGCGCGGCGCGGCCGTCCTCACGGCTGGTCGCCCCGACGGTGAGCGTGCGGTCCTCGCGCGGGATGACGTAGACGGGCCGATCTTCCACGAAGCCGCGGATTACCCTCTCAACCAGCGGATACTGGTGGGGTGGCACCGCGAGGCGGAGCACGTCACCGTAGACCGGGCGCAGCTGCAGCGGATTGCCGCCGTCAAACCAGCCACCGATGTCCTTCGCCCCCATTCCGGCGGCGATGACGACCTGGTCGGCGTCTGTCTCGTTCACGTCGGCGAGGGCTTCGCGCACGAAGGTCACTCCGGCGTTGGCGCAGGCGTCGAAAAGCGCGCGCCCGAACAACCTCGGCTGCACTTGGTGGTCGCCGTCGATGCGCACCGCCCCCGCAATCGTCGGCGACAGCGCCGGTTCGAGCGCGCGGGCGGCGCGTGTGGTGAGGCGCTCGGCCATCATGCCGTGTTGCGCCTGGTACTGCTTCAGCTCATCGAGGTGCGTCTTGTCCGCGCGGTCGCGGGCGACGACTAGGGTGCCGTTCGTGCGGTAGCCCGTCGGCAGCTCTGAGTACTTGGCCGCGAGCGCGACCAGCTCCGGGTACCAACCTCCCGCCGCGCGCATTAGCGGGAACAGCGGGTCTTGCTTGTACACCACTTCCGCGGTTGGCGCGAGCATGCCGCCCGCGTGGTGGGTTGCCCCCGTGAGCGGGGCTGGATCGTGGACCGTGACGCGGTGGCCGCGGTCGGCGAGGGTGAGCGCCGTGGCAAGGCCGATGATCCCGGCGCCGGCGACGGCTGCTGTGGATGTTGCCATGAGGTCATCATTGCATGTGGCTTATGAAAACTCCGCAATGCGGAGTGTGCCGGAACTTCGGGTGCCCACCCATGAGGACATCCTTATGAAAACTCCGCAATGCGGAGGGCGTGAAGTCGCAAATGCTTTCGCCCTTTTTCTGAGTTTCTGCAGCTAGAGCCGCATGTCCAACCCGCTTGTTATGGTGCGCATGTTCGATAAAACTCGCACCGAGGGGGCGCACATGACCACCGCACTGGCAGACCAGGACCACGCATTCGACGATCTTGCCGAAGACATCATTTCCGGGTTCACCGGCATCACCCGCAGATAGGCGGAGTTGCTGCGCAGCATCGCCCGCTTCGACAAACACGGGCTGGCGCGCCGCTTTGGGGCGTCGACAACCGCCCGCTGGCTCGTCCACCGTCTGGGGTTGTCCGAAACTACCGCACATGAGTACGTGAAAGTCGCCCGCGCCATGTTGATATTTCTCCATATGGCGGAAGCGTTTGCGGAAGGTTCGCTCAACTACTCGAAGGTGCGGCTCATCCTGCCGCACCTCACGCGGGAGAGCGAATGTGCCCTCGTTGAGATGGGGGTGGAGATGGGGTACCACGAACTGGAAATAGCCTTGCTCAGGTGGAGAAAGAGGGGCGAGGGCGGGGAAGACGAGTCGTA
Source organism: Corynebacterium qintianiae (assembly GCF_011038645.2). Classification (NCBI taxonomy): domain Bacteria; kingdom Bacillati; phylum Actinomycetota; class Actinomycetes; order Mycobacteriales; family Corynebacteriaceae; genus Corynebacterium; species Corynebacterium qintianiae. The sequence goes on from NZ_CP064955.1 coordinate 558,023, forward strand.
CGTCCGGCTCAAAGTCAGGCGCGGCGGTCGAGTGCGCATGTGGGCAGATTTCAGCCCCGCCGAAGGAGCACAGGTCATGGCCGCTATGAAACTTGGGGAGCTCGCATACCACGACGTCGATCTCGACGCGCTTGAGCGCGATGACGACGGCCGGGTCACCGATGCCGCGGTCGATGCTGAACTGCGGGAACGGGAATCCACCGCATCGCCCTCGGGTTTCGGCCTGCCGCTGGGAAAAGCGCTGCTCGGCTCCTTCATGGGGATGGTCAATATCGTCCGCACTCAACCGCGGAGTTCGTTGCGTACACCCGGAGCGCACGTCAACATCGTGATGACGACAGACGGCCGCGCCTATCTGCCGAACAACCTCGGCGCGCCATCGGACGCGCTGAAGAACTTCCTGTCCAACGCCGAATACCGGGTGAGCAGGGTCGATGAGAAGGGGCTGGTTCTCAACACCGGCCGGTCACAGCGCCTCGCCACAAACGGCCAGATCAACGCGCTGATGATGATGTGGCACGGCACGTGTGCCATGCCCGGCTGCACCCACACGAGGTTCATCGAGATGCACCACGTCACTGAATGGTCCGAGGGCGGCCCCACGGATCTGGACAACCTTCTGCCACTGTGCTCGGCATGCCACTCCCTGGTGTCGGAGGGGCTCGTGCGCATCATCAAGGACTTCGGCGACGTGCATTTCCTCATGCCGGGAGGGGCCCGCTTTGTCTCACGCGACCACAGCCTGCCCGTGCGTTGCGACGACGCGATAACGCTGGAGGAGTTCGAGACGCTGCAGCCGGTCTAGCGCGCCAACTTATCTGCGGTCCAGGTAGCCGGAACGGATCTGGACGACGCGCACCGCCGCCGAGCTGAGCGCAAGGGCCGCAAGGACAAAGAAGGGGAGGGAGGGACCGACGCGCGGTTCAAGCCACTGGAGCAGCGGGGGCAGACCGAAGCCGAGGTAGGTGGCCACGTAGTAGACGCCGATGACGCGTCCGCGCTGGGCGACGGGTGCGTAGGTGTCGACGTCGAGAAGCCCGTCGCGCAGGCACAGCCCATAGGCGGTGCCGAGAAGGAGAGTGGCCACGAAAAAGACGATGAGGGAAGGGGCGGGGCCGGCCACGCCGACGACCAGCATGCCGAGGGCGGAGCTGAGCGCGCCGACCGCGCCCGAGTACGGGCCCCACGCGAACCTGCGCCCCAGCGCCTGCAACACCAGCGCCGTGCCGAAACCGAGCCCCGCGGCAATGCCGGGCATGAACACGCCGGTGGGGAAGTAATGCGCGACCCGGGCGGAGAGCCCGATGACCGTCGTGGTGATGGATGCGAACACCCAGACCGCGACCGGAACCGAGGTGGCGAGCGCCTTCATGGAGGAGCGCTCAACGTGGGGGGCGGGGTGCGCGTTGGACGGAGCGGACACTGGGCGGGTGTTCGGAACGTCACCTACTGCGAGGGACACCGCGACGGATGCGGCGGACAGGACAATCGTGACCGCGTACGGCACCCACAGCGGGGTGACCAGGGAAGCGATGATCCCAGAGGCGATCGGGCCGAGCGCGAAACCGGAGGTGAGAAAGATCCCGGCCAAGGTCGCGCCGGATGCGCCGCGCAGCCGTGCCGCCCATGCGGTTCCGGCGCTGACGACGAGGCCGACGCCGAGGCCGACCACAAACCGGCCGGCGAGCAACGCGAACGTGCCATGGGAGAGCATCAACGCGACGTTGCCTGCGGCCGCGACGACGGCACCGGTGATGACCACAAAGCGCCCGCCGAACCGGTCGGCCAGCAGGCCGCCAGCAATCAGGCAAGGAAACAGACCAGCTGCGTAGATGCCGTATGCACTGTTGACGAGGAGCGCATCCAAATTTGCGCGCTCTTTCAGCGCCACCAGCACCGAGGCGAAATGGTTCGCGGCCCAGCCTGCGGTGACAAGGAAAAAGACGACGCTGGCAAACACTCTTCGGCTGGACATGCAGACTAACTTAGCGCGAACGGCCCCGCTCGAACTCGGAAACGACGTCAGAGACATAATCGCGGGCTCCGGCGGCCTGCATGATTCCGCGGACAATAGCCACGCCTGCAACGCCGGTGGCCGCGAGATCGGCGGCGTCGTCGACAGTGACGTCACCAATGGCAACGACCGGCACGGCGGATTCAGCCACCAGCGCGGGGTAGCCTTCCAGGCCGAGGAGGGGGCGGCCCGACACCTTTGTGGGGGTGGCGCGGAAGGGGCCCGCACCGACGTAGTCGAGCGCGTCGGACAAGTCGTTGGCGGATCTCACGAGGTCGAGGGTTCCCGTGGTCAACCCGATGACGGCGTCCGGCCCGAGGAGTTCCCGGGCAACGCGCACGTCGAGGTCGTCCTGGCCCAAATGGACACCGGCAACGCCTTCGTCGCGTAGCGCGAGGGCGACGTCGACGCGGTCGTCGACAAGCACGCGGGTCGCTGGATTGACCTCCCGCACTTCCCGCACAACGGCGAGGGAGAGATCGTAGAGCTCGCGCGCAGAGATCGGTTTGCTGCGCACCTGGATCACCCCTGCTCCGCCGCGTGCCGCATCGCGGGCTCGCGCGACGATGTCACCGCCTGTGCCCGTGACAAAGTAGCAGCGCAGGTCGAGGTCAGTCATTGCGGAGGGCTTTGATGAGCTCGTCCTTGTTCATGTCCGAGCGGCCCTCGATGTCGAGCTCCTGCGCGCGCTCGTAAAGCTCGTCGCGCGTCCAGTCCTCGTAGGACCCGGCCTGTCCACCCTTGCGGCCGATGTCCTCGCGCGACGAGTTGGCGGCGGCGTTGGAGATCGCGGCAGCCTTCGACTTGGAGTTGCCCTCCTCGCGCAGCTTTTCGTAGAGTTCGGGATCCTTGATGCTGTCCATGCCGCCATTGTAGGGAGGCAGCGCGCCCGTACGCCCGTAGGAGAGGTGGCGGTGCGCCCATTCGAAGGGACCCTGACGGCCTGCAACCTCCAGCGCGGTGGCGAGCGCCACGGTGATCAGCCACACGAGCAGGCCGACGCCGAGCTTTCCGCTTACCGACGACCCGAGCCCTAGACCGAATGTAAACGGCATCGCCACGAGAATGAACAGGAAGGATTGGGCAAGGTAGCCGGACATGGAGCGCTTGCCCAGTGCGACGAACGGGTAGGTCCACCGCGGGTTGGTGGTCATCCCCTTCGTCAGCAGCGCGAAGGCCGCGAGGATGCCGGGGCCGGTGAACAAACCGATACCTGTGTTGAACACCATCAGGGGCATTTCAAAGCGCGGGTCGATCACGCCGATTGCGGACAGGCCCCACGGGAGGCCGACGAAAAGAACGATGGCCGCGGCGATGAGCGCCCAGGTAACAAGGGTTCGGCGGTGCTTGTCAACGTCCACCAGGTAACCCTCGCGCGCCCAGACGTAACCGAGGATGGCCAGCCCGAGAAGCTGCACAACCGCGAACGGAGCGCTGACGAGCATCATCCCGCCGGCCGAGAAATTTTCCGCGGCGTAGGCTCCCCAGGTGGTCAGCTCCGTGGTCGGGACCCGCATGTCGGGTATGTCCGCGTCGGGGACGAAGTAAGTACCGGCGGCACCAAGCGCGCCCAGCAAGACGGAGCCGGCCAGGATGACGTAGGCGATCACGCGCAGCCACTTCGACGCCAGCGTGAACAGCAGTGCCATGACAGTGCCGATCAACCCGTAGACCAACATGATGTCCCCGAAGAACAGCAGCAGCATGTGAGCGAGGCCGAATAGGGCGAGGAAGATGTACCGGCGAGCGATGACTTTCCGCGCGATTTTTTCCGGATACCCCTTCCGGTACAGGCTCGCGGCCACGAGACCGAGCCCGAAGCCGAGGAGCGTGGAGAACATCGGCAGACCGCGGACGTGGACGAACATGGCGGATAAGACGGCAAGGGTTTGGTCGAGGGCGTTACCGGGGCGGACCCCGCCGAGGGTATAGCCGGGTTCGCCGTCAAGGCTGTAGCCGTTGGTGATCCACGCGGTGGCGGCGTTTGCCATGGCGATGCCGAGCAACGCCATGCCGCGCGCGAGGTCGGGAAGAATCAGTCGAGGCGTCGAATTGGATTTGGTCACACCTCTTAACCTACTCGGGAAGGTAGACGTTTGATCCGTGCCGCCGGAACTCGCTCGCCATGCGCTTTTCACCGTCGAAGGAGGGGATGCCGAGGTCCGCGATCAGCGCCCGGCTGTCGTGGTCGAGCACCTCGTCGATCGCGTCGCCGAACTCGTCGCGGATGTCCTGGGAGATGCGCATCGAGCAGAACTTGGGCCCGCACATCGAGCAGAAATGCGCCGTCTTCGCGGGTTCGGCGGGCAGGGTTTCATCGTGGTACGCCTGGGCGGTCTCCGGGTCGAGGGAGAGCGCGAACTGGTCTTCCCAGCGGAACTCGAAGCGAGCCTTCGACATGGCGTCGTCCCACTCCCGCGCCCCAGGGTGGCCTTTCGCCACGTCGGCGGCGTGCGCGGCAATCTTGTAGGTGATCACCCCGGTCTTGACATCGTCGCGGTTGGGCAGGCCGAGGTGCTCCTTCGGCGTGACGTAACACAGCATCGCCGTTCCGCCGGCCGCGATGTGGGCCGCGCCGATGGCGGACGTGATGTGGTCGTATCCAGGCGCGATGTCCGTCACCAGGGGGCCGAGGGTGTAGAAGGGGGCGCCGCCGCACCACTGCTCCTCCTTCTCGTTGTTGATCTGGATCATGTCGAGTGGAACGTGGCCTGGGCCCTCAATCATCACCTGCACGTCGAAGTCCCACGCGCGCTTGCACAGTTCGCCGATGGTCTTGAGCTCGGCAAACTGGGCGGCGTCGTTGGCGTCGGCCACGGAACCGGGGCGCAGGCCGTCGCCAAGCGAAAATGCGACGTCGTAGGCAGCGAAGATTTCGCAGAGCTCGTCGAAGTTTTCGTAAAGGAAAGACTCCTTGTGGTGGGCGAGGCACCAACCGGCCATGATCGAGCCACCGCGGGAGACGATGCCGGTGACTCGTTTCGACGTCAGGGGCACGAACGGCAGCCGCACTCCCGCGTGGACCGTCATGTAATCCACACCCTGTTCGCACTGTTCAATCACAGTGTCGCGGAAAACCTCCCAGCTCAGATCCTCCGCGACGCCGTTGACCTTCTCCAGTGCTTGGTAGATCGGCACGGTGCCGATCGGGACGGGGGAGTTGCGCAGAATCCACTCGCGGGTGGTGTGGATGTCGTTTCCCGTGGACAAGTCCATGACGGTGTCCGCGCCCCAGCGGGTCGCCCACCTCAGCTTGTCAACCTCCTCGCGAATCGAAGATGTCACGGCGGAATTTCCGATGTTGGCGTTGATCTTGGTCAGGAACGCATTGCCGATGATCATCGGCTCGCTTTCCGGGTGGTTGACGTTGGCGGGGATAATGGCCCGGCCGGCGGCGACCTCGGACCGGACCTTTTCGACGTCGCAGTGCTCGCGCAGGGCGACGAACTCCATCTCGGGCGTGATTTCGCCGCGCCGGGCGTAATGCATCTGTGTGACGCGGGATCCGGGGGTGGCGCGCAGGGGTGCGCGCCGGGCACCGCGCCACTCTTCGGAGGCGGCGCCGCGCTTGGCGGCGCGGGAGCCATCATCCAGAAGGTTGCGTTCTCGGCCGTCGTACTTTTCGACGTCGTCGCGCGCCGAGATCCACTCCAAGCGCAGTGCGGGCAAGCCCACCTCGGGCTCGGCCCAGGGGCCGCGAGTGCGGTAAACGCGGAATGGATCGTTGGGTCCGGTGGGGGAATCGTCGAGGTGGATGGCGGTTTCGGGTACCTCAAGGCCGCGGTCGCGGATCGGTGCGTAGGCGTGCTTGGGGTGAATTTCACGTGCGTAGGCGTCACTCATGGACGGCTCCTTACTTCCTTCGCTGGTGCTAACCAGACAGGTTCGAACGGTGCCCGCGCGGCTTTGTAGCGCGGTCTCAGCCCTTAACCAGTGGGCGCCCGTGTAGGTCGTGCTTTCTAACCTAGTAAAAACGGCGGAAGTTTGGCAGAGTGTATCCCTGTTACAGATGTTGTTCGAGAGAAAGTCTGCCCATGGTTCGTCGTCACCTGCTCGCCTCCGTCGCCGCCGCCCTGCTGGTCATCGCAGGGGTGGCGCAAGTTCCGAGCGCGCAGGCGCAGGAGGACCCGAACTACATCTGGCGCACCGACCCAGTGTCGAAGGTCCTGGCCGGCAAGCCCATGGTGGACCGGGTCCTGCACCGGGTCCCGGGCTCGTTCCACGACGCAGCCCCCATCGCCCCCGAGGCATGGGAGGCGCAGCAGGCGCGCGGAAAGGCGCTGTATGGACCGGGAACACCCATCTACGTAGGTGACGAGTCGATCTGCACCGTTGCCGTGGCGGGTTACGATGCCCGCGGGCGCATGGTGGCCGTCACCGCCGGGCACTGCGGCTCCGAGGGGCAGCCGGTCACCTCGGCGGACGCGGTGGGAGTGGGGCATTCCGGGCGGATCGTCGCTGTCAACCGCGAGCTCGACTACGCCGTGATCGAGCTCGGCCCGAACGCGGAGGTCAGCCGCACCTACAACGGCGTGACTGTGAACCACCTCGGCGCGGAACCGCGGGCGCTCGGCCAGGTCGTGTGCAAGAGTGGCTTCGCCTCCGCGCAGACGTGCGGCCTGACCTGGTTCGACGACGGCCACACCAACCTCAACCAGGTGTGCGCCATGCAGGGCGACTCGGGCGCGCCCCTGCTCGCGGGCGACGCGCTGGTCGGGATCATCAACGGCGGCATCCTCAACGCCCCGTGCCAGACGCCGCTGCAGGGCCCTCTATTCTCCCCGACGTCGTCCGCGCGCATCGAGAACATTATCGGCGCAATGAATAACGGGTTCAGGCTCCCTTAAGTTCCCGAAGCACTACGCCGTGGAGGGCCCCGTTGGTGGCGACAGCGTCGCCGCCGTGCGGGCCCTTCGTCCCCTCCACGGACGTGAACTCTCCACCAGCTTCCGTCACCAGAACGGACAGAGCGGCCAGGTCCCACAGAGACACCTCCGGCTCGGCGGCAATGTCGACCGAGCCCTCTGCGACGAAGCAGTAGCTCAGAAAGTCGCCGTACCCGCGCAGGCGCCAAGTCTTCTCCGTCAGCGCGATGAAGTTGTCGCGCAGCCCGCGGGATTGCCAGCCCTCGAGGGACGACATGGACAGGGAAGCGTCGTCAAGCGAGGCGACCTGGGACACACTGAGCCGCTTGAGGGCGCCGCCGTTGAAGGTGCGCCAGGCGCCGGCGCCGGCAGACGCGTACCAGCGCCGCGCCAGCGCGGGCGCCGAGACGACCCCGACGACCGGCTGGCCGTCGACAAGCAGGGAAATCAGGGTGGCCCACACGGGAACACCGCGCACGAAGTTCTTCGTCCCGTCGATGGGGTCGATGACCCACTGGCGGCCCTCGAACGCTGCTTCGCCGCCGAACTCCTCGCCCAGTACCGCGTCCGCAGGGCGCGCTTCCGCGAGCTCCGCACGAAGCGCCTCCTCGACGGCGAGGTCCGCGTCGGAAACCGGTGTCATGTCGGGCTTCGACTCCACATTCAGGTCCGCCGCTTCGAAGCGCTCGAGAGTGATCCCGTCAGCGGTGTCGGCAAGTTTGAGTGCGAGTGCGAGGTCGTCTGCGTAGTTAGACATGGTTCGCAAGTCTAGCCGTCACGTCGGCCACGACGCGGCGGTTGCCAGCCACGCACCAGACGACGCCACCGGCTTCCACCTTGGACGCCACCCCGCCCGCGGCCTCGACGAGCGCCTTGCCCGGCAACCAGTCCCAGTCGGCCACGGAATGCTGCAGCCAGCCGCCGATCCCTCCCGCGGCGACGGTGGCCAGATCCACCGACCCCGCGCCCCACATCCGGATCGTCGCGGCGTCGCGCACGGCGTCGGTCCACGCGGCGCGGACCGCCTCGTCCTTCATCGAGCGGGGGTGCAGGTAGGTCGCCAGCGCGAGATCCTCCAGGCGGGCGTCCTCAAGCTGCGGCAGGGGCGAGCCGTTGTGCGTCGCGCGGCCTCGCGCCGCCACCCATGTGCTGCCCTGCGCGGGCCGGTGCACCGCCCCGACGAGGATCTTGTCTGGGTTCGACGGGGCGCCCTCGACTAACGCCAGCGCCGAGCAGAAGTAGTCGGAGCCGCGCGAGAAGTTGTAGGTGCCGTCCACCGGGTCGATCACCCAGGTCCGCCCGCTTGACGACGCCCTGCTCGCGCCCTCTTCACCCACCACGCCGTCCTCGGGCCGTAGCGCCTCGAGCGCCTGCGCCACGAAATTCTCCGCCGCTCGGTCGGCGTCGGTGACCACGTCCGAGACGGACGTCTTGACATCGGTGGACAAGCCATCGTCGCGCATGCGCAGGGCGAGCCCGCCCGCGTGCTCGACCAGGGCGCGGGCGAGATCCGCATCGTCGGCGTGGGCGTGGGCAGCGATAAATGCAGCGGGCATGCTACCCATTATGACCTTTTAACTGACAGCCTTCAGCCCGGCGATGCCGCCGACGACCATGAGCAGGAACAGCACCTTGAGCGCGGTGACGGGTTCTTGGCCGGTGGCGAAGGAATAGAGCACGGCAAGTGAGGCGCCCACCCCGACCCATACGGCGTAACCGGTACCGAGCGGAACCGTGCGCAGCGCCCAGGCCAGCCCACCCATGGAGATGGCGAGGGCGACGAAGAATACGACAGAAGGGCCGAGGCGGGAAAAACCCTGCGAGCGGTCGAGCGCGACGGCCCAGACAGCCTCGAAGGCGCCGGAAACGAGAAGGATGATCCAGGACATGACGACACTTTCTGGCCGTCTTGTCGCGATCCCGGGTACGGCTCCCTCGTCCGGGGCCCGCCGTGGGCGGGCACGGAAGGCGAGATTAGCACGGAGGTAGACTGTCGGGTTATGCAACCGGAGACCTCGACACGCATCCAGAACCTCGACTCGACGCTGACCACCATTGAAAAGGTGATGGACCTCGACGAGCTGTCCGCGCGGGCGAGGGAGCTGGAACAGCAGGCGGGCGACCCGTCGCTGTGGGACGACCCGGTCCACGCGCAGTCCGTCACCACCGAGCTGTCCAACGTGCAGGCGCGGCTGAAAAAGGTCACGTCGCTGCGCGAGCGTGTCGACGACCTCCCGGTGATGTACGAGCTCGCCGAGGAAGAAGGCGACCCCGCGATGGCGGACGATGAGCTCGCCGCGCTGGAGGAATCCGTCGGATCCCTCGAGGTGCAGACCATGCTCTCGGGCGAGTACGACGCGCGGGAGGCCGTGGTGAACATCCGCTCCGGCGCGGGCGGCGTAGACGCCGCCGACTGGGCCGAGATGCTGATGCGCATGTACACGCGCTGGGCGGAGAAGAACGGCCACAAGGTCGACGTCTACGACATTTCCTACGCCGAGGAGGCCGGGATCAAATCGGCCACCTTCGTCGTCCACGGCGACTACATGTACGGCCAGCTCTCCGTGGAGCAGGGGGCGCACCGCCTCGTGCGCATCTCGCCCTTCGACAACCAGGGGCGTCGCCAGACGTCGTTCGCGGAGGTTGAGGTGCTTCCCGTGGTGGAGCAGACCGACCATATCGATATCCCGGACACCGACATCCGCGTCGACGTGTACCGCTCGTCGGGGCCCGGCGGGCAGTCCGTCAACACCACCGACTCGGCGGTGCGCATCACGCACCTGCCGACCGGGATTGTGGTGACGTGCCAGAACGAAAAGTCCCAGATCCAGAACAAGGCCTCCGCCCTAAACGTCCTGCAGTCCAAGCTGCTGGAGAAGAAGCGGCAGGAGGAAAAGGCCGAGATGGATGCCCTCGGTGCAGGCGGCAACGCCTCCTGGGGAAACCAGATGCGTTCATATGTGCTGCACCCGTACCAGATGGTAAAGGACTTGCGCACGAACTACGAGGTCAACGACCCGCAGAAGGTCCTCGACGGCGACATCGACGGCTTCCTCGAGTCCGGCATTCGGTGGAGAATGGCTGATACAGAAGTGTAGGGTGTGACGGGTGATTACATTCACCAACGTCACTAAGGTCTACCCGACCTCGACCAGGCCCGCGCTTGACGACGTCTCCTTCACCATCGACAAGGGGGAATTCGTCTTCCTCATCGGCCCGTCGGGCTCGGGAAAATCCACTTTCCTCGAGCTGATGATCCGCGAGGAGAACGTCACCAGCGGCGACATCCGCTTCGACGAGTTCCACGTCAACGCGCTCAAGGGCAGCCAGATCAACAAGCTCCGCCAGTCCATCGGCTACGTGTTCCAGGACTTCCGTCTGTTGCCCAAACTGAACGTGTACGACAACGTTGCGTTCGCGCTCGAGGTGACCGGTAAGTCGAGAAACAAGATCGCCAAACTCGTGCCCGACGCCCTCGGGCTCGTCGGCCTCGACGCCAAGGCGAACCGCTACCCGCACGAGCTCTCCGGTGGCGAGCAGCAGAGGGTTGCCATCGCGCGGGCGTTCGTCGATAAGCCGCCGCTCGTGCTTGCCGACGAGCCGACGGGCAATCTCGACCCCGCGACCGCTGACGAGATCATGGCGCTGCTGACGCGAATTAACCGGCTCGGCTCGACGGTGATCATGTCCACCCACAACGCCCGCGCGGTCAACGACCTGCGGCAGCGCGTGATGGAGCTCAATCTGGGCAAGCTGGTACGCGACGAGAAGCACGGTGTGTACGGACAGGAAGGCCGCTAATGAACTGGGGATTTGTCATCCGCGAGGCGTTGCGGGGGTTGGGGCGCAACCTGACCATGACCGTGGCACTAATTATTACGACGGCACTGTCGCTGCTGCTCGTCGGGGCCGGCATCATGATCTCGCAAGCCACCTCCGAAACCAAAGACCTCTACCTCGACCGCGTCGAGGTCATGATCGAGCTGGACGAAAACATCTCGGCTAATGACACCGACTGCTCGTCGAACGAATGCCGCGAAGTGCGCGACAGGCTGCAGGCCAGCGACGGGGTGGAGCAGGTGACGTTCCGCTCGCGCCAGCAGTCTTACGAGCGCTTCGTCGAGCTGTTCCAGGACACCGAGCCGGAGCTCGTGCGCGAGACGACGCCGGACGCGCTGCCGGCGGCGCTGCACGTGCGCCTGACGGATCCTGCCGACACCCGCCCTGTGGACGAGGTCGCGGACATGCCGCAGGTCACCGTGGTCACCGACCAGGCGGACACCGTCCGGGAGGCCGCCGGCACGATGGACAAGTTCCGCAACGTCACCTTCGTGGTCGCCGCGGCCCAGGCCCTAGCGGCACTGTTCCTCATCGTCAACATGGTGCAGCTCGCCGCGTTCAACCGCCGCGAGCAGATCGGCATCATGCGCATGGTGGGTGCCTCTCGCTGGTTCACCCAGGCGCCCTTCGTCCTGGAGGCGGTCGTCTCCGTGCTGATCGGCGGCGTCATCGCCACCGTCGGCGCCTGGTTGGCCAAGCGCTTCTTGGTTGACCCGATGCTGGGCGACCTCTACGCTTCCCAGCTCATTGCGCGTATCCCCGACTCTGCCGTGTGGACAGTCATGCCGCTGGTGACGCTGGCCGCAATGGTACTCGGCGGGGTCGCCGCGCAGGTGGCACTGCGTTCCTACGTGCGCAAGTAGGCAGGTACACTCAGTCGGATTATGGCGAAAAAGAAGAAGAAGGACTCCGGCAACGTCATCGCGACGAACCGGAAAGCTCGCCACGACTACACCATCCTGGACACCTGGGAGACCGGCATTGTGCTGGTCGGCACCGAGATCAAGTCGCTGCGCGAAGGGAAGGCGAGCCTCGTCGAGGCCTTCGCCACCATCGACAATGGCGAAGTGTGGCTGCGCAACCTGCACATCCCCGAGTATGCGATGGGGTCGTGGACCAACCACACCCCGAGGCGCACCCGCAAGCTTTTGATGCACCGCCGCGAGATCGACTCTCTCGACGGAAAGCTTCGCGACGGCAACCGGACGCTCGTGCCCCTGTCCATTTACTTGAAGGACGGCAAGGCCAAGATCGAGTTAGGCTTGGCGCAGGGCAAGCAGGACTACGACAAGCGCCAGGCCATTAAGAAGCGCACTGAGGACCGCGAAATCGCACGCGATCTGGGGCAGAAGTTCAAGGGGATCAAGGCATGAAAAAGGCGTTAGTCACCGGGGCGTCGCGCGGCATCGGGCGTGCCATCGCCGAGGAGCTGGCTAAAGATCACCACGTGTATGTGGGTGCATCCGGTGACGCGTCGGAGGTCGTCGACAAGCTCGCGAGCGCTGAGCCCTTCGAGGTTGACCTGCGCGACCCTGCGGCCATTTCTGCCGCGTGCGCCCAGATCGATGAGCTGGACGTGCTCGTCCACGCCGCCGGTATCTACCCAAAGGGTCCGTTCGACGAGCTCACGGGTGAGCAGTGGCGCGATGGCTTCGAGGTTAACTTCTTCGCTGGGGTCCAGCTCGTGCGCGAGCTTCTTCCCGCTTTACGACGCTCCCAGGGCCTGATCATCACCATCAACTCCGGAGCCGGCTTCCACGGCCTGGAGCAAGGCAGCATCTACTGCTCCTCGAAGTACGCGCTCAAGGGCTTCACCGACACCCTTCGGCTGGAGGAGCAGGGGCGCGTGCGCGTCACCTCGCTGCACCCGGGCCCGACAGACACGGACATGATCGCCGCCGACGACCGCGTGAAAATGGACCCGGCGGACGTCGCGCGCGTGGCACGGCTGGCCGTGGACCTGAGCCCGGAAACGGTGATTGACTTCCTCCGCGTGACCCCCTTGCGCAAGTCTTGAGCGCCGAGTAAAGTTGGCTCTCCTACGGTTCCCGTAGTCATGGGGTTGATTTTGGTTTCGACTTCATTGACCAAGCCAGGGGAAGCGTGCCGGTGCAGGCTGGAGACCACCGAAAGCGTCGCAGCAACCAATAAGCGCAGAGAAGAACTCTCAGCGTGACTACGCCCTCGCTGCCTAAGAGCTAGCGACCGCGTGTCTGTCAGGCCGGGCCTGTTCCCGTCCCGGTACCTGGCATCGACTTAGGGAACTTGCCCAAGGGCCGTGTCAGTGCGGCCCGCGGGGACTTTTCACACTGACTGGGCCCGTCATCCGGACACGTTCGCCTGATCCGGAGGGCCGAGCAGAGACGTAGTGCGAACTGCGCACGGAGAAGCCCTGGCGCGGTGATGAAGGACCCGGGTTCAATTCCCGGCAGCTCCACCGAATACCCCCGGTCACAGCGACGTGGTCGGGGGTTTCTCCTATGTTCGCGCGCTGTAGTCTGGCGCTCATGTCCGAGACGAACCCCCTCTTCCAGCTCTCAAACACCCCGCACACCGAGCTTCCCGGCTTCGCGCGGACCTTCCAACGCGGCGAGCTCACCGTCGGCCTCACGCTGCCGGTCGAGGCCGGGGCCGAAGAGAGCCCGGAGGACTCCCTGGAGAATCAGGTGCGGCTGGTCCGTAAGGCGGAGGTGGCCGGGATCGCCGCGGTGTGGGTGCGCGATATCCCGTTGCGCGTGGAAACGTTCGGGGACGTCGGCCAGGTCTGGGACCCGTGGATGTACCTGTCGTACCTGGCCGCGCGGACGTCGACAATCGCCCTAGGCACGGCCGCAATCGTGGTGCCCTTCCAGCACCCGCTGCTGATGGCGAAGCGCGCGGCCACGCTCGACCGCATCTCCGGCGGGCGGTTTCTCTTCGGTATCGCCACCGGTGACCGCCCCGAGGAGTTCCCGGCTTTCGGGCAAGACCGCGGAACCAGGGGAGAGGTCATGGAGGAAAACCTGCGGGTCTATCGCGAAGCACTGACCACCAGCTACCGCCCGATTAGGTGGTCGGGCGGGAAGATGGGCGGCTCGGATGTCGTACCCAAGCCGAGTGCGCGGGAGGTGCCGCTGCTGGCAACCGGCTCGCTGCAGCAGACCATGGAGTGGCGCGCCGAGCAAACGCACGGTTGGCTGATGTACCACAAGGGCCTGGAGACGCAGAAAGTCAACGTGCGCAATTGGAACGAGGCCGTGGACGCCCTCGGCGGCGGGTGGAAGCCCTTCGCGGAATCACTCTGGCTGGATCTACACCCGAACCCGGACGCGCCAGCGGAGGGGCACACCTTCGGCTACCGGCTGGGGCGAAACGCGCTGATTCGGCTCCTGCGTGCCCAGCGGGAGATCGGGATCAGCCACGTGATGGTCAACTTCCGCATGTCGGAGCGAGACGCCGAGGATCAGCTCGACGAGTTCACCACGCATGTTTTGCCCGAAATTACCCCCGCTGATTGATTTAAGAAACACTTGTGTAATGTAATTCAACGAAAGGCTTATTATCAGGTAACCCTTACCTAACTTTGAAGAGAAAGGACGCGGACCTTGTCCCGTTTTAACGCACGCGCAGCCGCCGCCGCGCTCGCCGCCGTGGCATCACTGACCCTCGTCTCCTGCTCCACCGCCGAGCAGTCTGCGGAACAGCCCGCAGAGTCGACTTCCGCGACGGCCGCAGCCGGCACTGTCACCGTCGAGGACAACGAGGGAACCAAGGAAGTCCCGAACCCGCCGCAGCGCGTCGTTGCGCTGGACAACCGCTCGTTCGAAATCCTCGACGAGTGGGGCGTCCAGCCCGTCGCCGCCGCGCGCGCCCTCGTTCCCGCGACCATCCCGGGTATCGGCGACAACGAGGAGATCATCGACATCGGCAACCACCGCGAGCCGAACCTTGAGGCCATCGTCGCCGCAGAACCGGACGTCATCGTCTCCGGCCAGCGCTTCCAAAGCCACGACGCCGACATCGAGAAGCTCGTCCCCGACGCCGTCCTCCTCGACTTCGAACCGCGCGACGGCGAGCCGCTGGACCAAGAACTCATCCGCCAGACCGAGGCACTCGGAGAGGTCTTCGGCAAGCAGGAGGAGGCGCAGCAGCTTGTCGACGACTTCAACAACGCGCTGGAGCGAGCCAAGGCAGCCTACAACCCGGAGCAGACCGTCATGGCCGTCAACGTCTCCGGCGGCGAGATCGGCTACGTCGCTCCGTCAGTCGGGCGCACATGGGGCCCGCTATTCGACCTGATCGGCATGACCCCGGCGCTTGAGGTGGAGAATGCCACCAACGACCACCAGGGCGACGACATCTCCGTCGAGTCCATCGCCGCCGCCAACCCGGACTGGATGCTCATTCTCGACCGCGACGCCGGCACGAAAACCGATGAGGGCTCCCCGGCCGCGCTGAACGTGATCCAGGATTCCGCCCCGCTGCAGAACGTCTCCGCGGTCAAGGAGGACCGCCTGTACGTCGCCCCGGCGGACACCTACACCAACGAGTCCATCATCACCTACACTGAGATCCTTAACGAGCTCGCAGACAAGTTTGAGGCCGCCAAGTAATGCCCCACACCTCCACCGCCACCCGCCCGGCACTTCTTGATTGGAAGTTCCTGGCGGGTGTCGGTGTTGTCGCCGCCCTCCTTCTCGCGTCACTCGCCGTGGGGCAGTACGACATCCTCGGCAGCGACGACGGGTGGGCCATGTTCCAGACAACGCGCGTACCGCGCACCATCGCGCTAGTTCTCGCCGGCGCCGCCATGGCGATGAGCGGGTTAATCATGCAGATGCTCACCCAGAACCGCTTCGTCGAGCCCACGACGACCGGAACGACAGAGTGGGCGGGTCTGGGCCTTTTGGCGACGATGGTGTTCGCGCCGAACGCGTCGATCCTGCTGCGCATGGTCGTGGCCGTTGCTTTCGCCTTCATCGGAACCATGGTGTTTTTCGCGTTCCTGAGGCGCGTTACCCTGCGTTCGAGCCTCATCGTGCCGATCGTCGGCATCATGCTCGGCGCCGTCGTCAGTTCAGTCTCCACGTTCTGGGCGCTGCAGACTCAGCTGCTTCAATCCCTGGGGGTCTGGTTTGCGGGTTCGTTCACCAGTGTGATTGCGGGGCAGTACGAGGTGCTGTGGGTCGTCCTTTTCGTCGTGGTCGCGGTGTTCTTCTACGCCGATCGGCTTACCGCGGCCGGCCTAGGCGAAGACGTGGCCACCAATATCGGGCTCAACTATAACCGGATCGTCCTCGTGGGGACCTCGCTCGTGGCCGTCGCGGCTGGCGTGGTCACTGTCGTGGTGGGCAACCTGCCGTTCCTCGGGTTGATTGTGCCCAACATCGTCTCCATGATCCGGGGCGACGATCTGCGCTCGAACCTGCCGTGGGTGTGTTTGCTCGGCATCGGCATTGTCACGGTCTGTGACCTGCTCGGGCGCACCATCATCGCGCCATTCGAGATGCCGGTGTCCGTCATTCTCGGCATCGTCGGTGCTGTGGTGTTCATCGCGCTAATCGTCAGGCAGGCCCGCCGTGGGTAGCAATGTACGCAACGTCGGCGCCTTCCAGACGTCGAAAAGCAAAAGGCGCTACTTCGCCGCGCTCGGCTGCATGGCCGCGCTCGCGCTGCTGTTCACCGCGGGGCTTCTCGCGTACGGCAACCCCGTCGAGTTCGGCACCCGCGCCTACTGGCTGATCGCGCAGCGCCGCATGGACGCGGTGATCGCTATGGCCGTCGTCGCCGTATGCCAGGGCGTTGCGACGGTCGCGTTCCAGACCGTGACCAATAATAGGATCCTCACGCCCTCGATCATGGGCTTCGAATCCCTCTACGTCGCCATCAACACCGCGACTATTTATTTCCTCGGTTCAACCGGTTTGCTCAACGCGCGGACCTTGGAGATGTTTGTGCTCCAAATCGTCCTCATGGTGGGACTCTCACTCGTGCTCTACACGTGGTTGCTTGCGGACAACAGCTCCAACCTGCACGCGATGCTGCTGGTCGGCATCGTCATCGGCGGCGGGCTCGGCAGCGTATCGACGTTCATGCAGCGCATGCTCACCCCCAGCGAGTTCGACGTGCTCAGTGCCAGGTTGTTCGGCTCCGTCAACAACGCGAACCCGGACTTCTACCCGGTGGCGATTCCGCTGGTGGTCGGCGCAGTGTCGCTGGTGCTGCTTAACTCGCGCCGCCTCAACGTGCTGGCCCTCGGGCGTGACGTTGCCGTGAACCTGGGAGTCGGTTTCCGCAAACACGCGATCTACACCCTCGTGCTCGTGTCGGTGCTGATGGCTGTGTCTACCGCACTGGTGGGGCCGATGACGTTCCTCGGGTTCCTCGTGGCCACCTTGGCATACCAGTTCACCGACACCTACGACCACCGCTATGTCTTCCCGATGGCGATCCTCCTCGGTTACGTAGTGCTCACCGGGGCCTACTTCGTGATGAACCACATCTTCTATGCTCAAGGCGTGGTCTCGATCATCATCGAGCTGGTGGGAGGAATTACCTTCCTGGTCGTGGTCCTAAGAAAGGGACGCCTGTGATTACTCTGACCGATGTCCGCAAAGCCTACGGGGACGACGTCGCCATCGGCCCAGTCAATCTGCAAATTCCCTCCGGGGGAATCACCGCACTGGTCGGACCGAACGGCGCCGGCAAATCGACGCTGCTCACCATGATCGGCCGGCTGCTCGCCCTCGACGAGGGCACCGTGCAAATCGGCAACATGGATGTCACCGAGACCAAATCGAAGGACCTGGCCAAGATCATTTCGATCCTGCGCCAGGAAAACCACTTCGTCACCCGTCTAACCGTGCGGCAGCTGGTCGGCTTCGGTCGCTTTCCGTACTCGCGTGGCCGGCTCACCCCGGACGACGAGGACATCATCACCAAGTACATCGATTTCCTGGGCCTGAGCGCGCTAGAAAACCGCTACCTCGACCAGCTCTCCGGAGGCCAGCGGCAGCGCGCGTACGTCGCGATGGTGCTCTGCCAGGAGACGGACTACGTGCTTCTCGACGAGCCCCTCAACAACCTGGATATTGCCCATTCCGTGGAGATGATGAAGCATCTCTACGACGCCGCCCATGATCTGGGGCGGACGATCATCATTGTCTTGCACGACATCAATTTCGCCGCGCGCTACGCAGATTTCATCTGCGCTGCCAAGGACGGGCAGATCGCGGCCTTCGGGACGGCGGCTGAAATCATGAAAGACGAATTGCTGACCGAAATCTTCAACACCGAGGTTCGCGTGATTGAAGGACCGCACGGTCCGCTCGCGACGTACCACTAGCTGGGGATTTGTGTTGTTGGGGTGGGGTGGCTAATGTTTGTCCTCGCTGCCGGTTGAGGTTGCCGTGAGGTTAACTTTTGGTGGTGGTGAGTTTCATGGCTGTTTGACTTTGTGTTGGGTGGTTGTGTAGATTCATTTTTCCCGGTTGTGGTTTGGCTGGGGTGTGTTGTGTGAGAACTCGATAGTGTGCCAATGTACTTTTTATTTTTTGTTTGTGGTTTGTTGGTTGTGCATTGTGGTGCGTCTGCCTGCGTGTGACGTTGTGTTGTGTGTGGGTGGGTGTGTGCCGGTGGTGGTGTCGTGAACCTTTGATGGCGGCATTGCTTCGTGGTTTTTGCCATGGTGTGCGGTTGTAATGGATCGCATTTTTTGCTGGCTCTTGGTTTTTCCTCGTCGGATTGTGAGGGCTGGTGGCTAGTTTTTGCTAGTGAATTTTAGGATTTTGTGCCAGTGCTGCTGGCCCTGCGGTTTTGCGGGGTTGGTGGTGTGGTTTTTGTTGTGGTTGGGTTTGGGCTTTTCACGCCTGGATGTTTCTGCTGAAATGTTTTTGTGGAGAGTTTGATCCTGGCTCAGGATGAACGCTGGCGGCGTGCTTAACACATGCAAGTCGAACGGAAAGGCCCTGCTTGCGGGGTACTCGAGTGGCGAACGGGTGAGTAACACGTGGGTGATCTGCCCTGTACTTCGGGATAAGCTTGGGAAACTGGGTCTAATACCGGATAGGAATCACATGTGGGTGTGTGGTTGGAAAGCTTTTGCGGTATGGGATGAGCTCGCGGCCTATCAGCTTGTTGGTGGGGTAATGGCCTACCAAGGCGTCGACGGGTAGCCGGCCTGAGAGGGTGTACGGCCACATTGGGACTGAGATACGGCCCAGACTCCTACGGGAGGCAGCAGTGGGGAATATTGCACAATGGGCGCAAGCCTGATGCAGCGACGCCGCGTGGGGGATGACGGCCTTCGGGTTGTAAACTCCTTTCGCCAGGGACGAAGCGTAAGTGACGGTACCTGGATAAGAAGCACCGGCTAACTACGTGCCAGCAGCCGCGGTAATACGTAGGGTGCGAGCGTTGTCCGGAATTACTGGGCGTAAAGAGCTCGTAGGTGTTTGTCGCGTCGTTTGTGTAAGTCCACGGCTTAACTGTGGGACTGCAGGCGATACGGGCATAACTTGAGTGCTGTAGGGGAGACTGGAATTCCTGGTGTAGCGGTGAAATGCGCAGATATCAGGAGGAACACCGATGGCGAAGGCAGGTCTCTGGGCAGTAACTGACGCTGAGGAGCGAAAGCATGGGTAGCGAACAGGATTAGATACCCTGGTAGTCCATGCCGTAAACGGTGGGCGCTAGGTGTGAGTCCCTTCCACGGGGTTCGTGCCGTAGCTAACGCATTAAGCGCCCCGCCTGGGGAGTACGGCCGCAAGGCTAAAACTCAAAGGAATTGACGGGGGCCCGCACAAGCGGCGGAGCATGTGGATTAATTCGATGCAACGCGAAGAACCTTACCTGGGCTTGACATACACCAGATCGCCGTAGAGATACGGTTTCCCTTGTGGTTGGTGTACAGGTGGTGCATGGTTGTCGTCAGCTCGTGTCGTGAGATGTTGGGTTAAGTCCCGCAACGAGCGCAACCCTTGTCTTATGTTGCCAGCACGTGATGGTGGGGACTCATGAGAGACTGCCGGGGTTAACTCGGAGGAAGGTGGGGATGACGTCAAATCATCATGCCCCTTATGTCCAGGGCTTCACACATGCTACAATGGTCGGTACAACGCGTTTGCGACACTGTGAGGTGGGGCTAATCGCTGAAAGCCGGTCGTAGTTCGGATTGGGGTCTGCAACTCGACCCCATGAAGTCGGAGTCGCTAGTA
This sequence comes from Corynebacterium qintianiae, assembly GCF_011038645.2. NCBI lineage: Bacteria > Bacillati > Actinomycetota > Actinomycetes > Mycobacteriales > Corynebacteriaceae > Corynebacterium > Corynebacterium qintianiae. Next base: position 577,936 of record NZ_CP064955.1, read on the forward strand.
ATCGCAGATCAGCAACGCTGCGGTGAATACGTTCCCGGGCCTTGTACACACCGCCCGTCACGTCATGAAAGTTGGTAACACCCGAAGCCAGTGGCCCAAACTTGTTAGGGAGCTGTCGAAGGTGGGATCGGCGATTGGGACGAAGTCGTAACAAGGTAGCCGTACCGGAAGGTGCGGCTGGATCACCTCCTTTCTAAGGAGCTTTTGTTTTTGTTAGTCACATTGTGTGCTGCTGACAGTTGTTGGTGGTGTGTGGTGTGCGTGGGTGGTTGAGTCGCCGTGTGTGTGACTGCCGCCGATATATTTGAAATCCGGGTGGATGCATGCCGGCATGATCGTTGGAAATGGTTGTGCTTGTGTCGCGCTGGTGTGCAATTGATGGTTGCAGGCAAAAAATGATTGTGGTGTGTTGGCATGCTGTTGGGTTTCTGGTGCAGCAGATGTGTTGTTACCGTGTGGCCTGCATTGTGTCGTGTGTGTTCCTTGTTGGGGCGCGTGCGGTGGGTGTGGGTGTGGTGTGTGAGAACTGTATAGTGGACGCGAGCATCTTTATTCTTGAAATTGTGTTTTGTGTGTGTGCCTTAGTGTTTTGTGTGTTTTTTATTAAGGGCGTACGGTGGATGCCTTGGCATGCTGAGCCGATGAAGGACGTGTGAGGCTGCGTTATGCCTCGGGGAGTTGCCAACTAAGCGTTGATCCGAGGATGTCCGAATGGGGAAACCCGGCACCAGTTATGTGGTGTTACCCGCAGGTGAATTCATAGCTTGTGTGGGGGTGACGCGGGGAAGTGAAACATCTCAGTACCCGCAGGAGAAGAAAATAAAATATGATTCTGCTAGTAGCGGCGAGCGAACGTGGATGAGGCTAAACCATGTGCGTGTGATACCTGGCAGGGGTTGCGTGTGTGGGGTTGTGGGATGCGATTTGTACGAAGGCTGTCGACTTTGTGCGCGTGTGTTGTGTGTTAGCGGAAGTCACTTGGGATGGTGCGCCGTAGTGGGTGAGAGCCCCTGTACGTGAAAATGCATGGCAGCGTGTTGATTGTGTCCCGAGTAGCAGCGGGCTCGTGGAATCTGCTGTGAATCTGCCGGGACCACCCGGTAAGCCTAAATACTCAGTGTGACCGATAGTGGATAGTACCGTGAGGGAATGGTGAAAAGTACCCCGGGAGGGGAGTGAAATAGTTCCTGAAACCGTGCGCTTACAATCCGTCAGAGCACCTCGTGTGTGTGATGGCGTGCCTTTTGAAGAATGAGCCTGCGAGTCAGCGGCATGTCGCGAGGTTAACCCTGGTGGGGTAGCCGTAGCGAAAGCGAATCCTAAGAGGGTGTTGTAGTGGCATGTCCTGGACCCGAAGCGGGGTGATCTACCCATGGCCAGTGTGAAGCAGCTGTAAGAGGTTGTGGAGGCGCGAACCCACTTAGGTTGAAAACTGAGGGGATGAGTTGTGGGTAGGGGTGAAAGGCCAATCAAACTCCGTGATAGCTGGTTCTCCCCGAAATGCATTTAGGTGCAGCGTTATGTGAGCTTGCCGGAGGTAGAGCTACTGGTTGGTTGAGCGGGACTATCATCTTAGCAATGTCAGCCAAACTCCGAATGCCGGTTTAAGTGTTGCATGGCAGTGAGACTGTGGGGGATAAGCTTCATAGTCGAGAGGGAAACAGCCCAGATCGCCGGTTAAGGCCCCTAAGGGTGTACTAAGTGGAAAAGGATGTGGGATCGCGAAGACAGCCAGGAGGTTGGCTTAGAAGCAGCCATCCTTGAAAGAGTGCGTAATAGCTCACTGGTCGAGTGGTTCCGCGCCGACAATTCAGTGGGGCTCAAGTACACCGCCGAAGCCGCGGCATGCTTTTAGCATGGGTAGGGGAGCGTCGTGTATGGGGTGAAGCAGTACCGTAAGGGGTTGTGGACTGTGCACGAGTGAGAATGCAGGCATGAGTAACGAGTGGTAAGTGAGAATCTTATCCGCCGGATGACTAAGGGTTCCTGGGTCAAGTTCGTCTTCCCAGGGTGAGTCGGGTCCTAAGGCGAGGCCGACAGGCGTAGTCGATGGTTAACGGGTTGATATTCCCGTACCCGTGCATACGCGCCCAAGGGTGAATCGGTGATACTAACCACCCTGATCGGCAACCATGCGCGTCTTTGACGTGTGGGTTGTTGTGATGCGTGGGGCCTGATCCGTAGTAGCCGAGTGATGGGGTGACGCAGTGAGGTAGCTCAGCCACTTATTGGATTGTGGTGCAAGCGTGTGGCACGAACTGTGAGTGAAATGCTTCGGTTCATATGTGTGAGGCGTGACGCGTAGCCCCTTTGGGGTGATGTGGGTGATCCTGTACTGCCGAGAAAAGCCTCTAGCGAGTGTGTGCACGGCCCGTACCCGAAACCGACACAGGTAGTCAGGTAGAGAATACTAAGGCGGTCGGGTGAACTGTGGTTAAGGAACTCGGCAAATTACCCCCGTAACTTCGGGAGAAGGGGGACCTTCACCGGTGAAGGCCTTTAACGGCCGGCAGCGGGTGGGGGTCGCAGAGAATAGAGGGGAGCGACTGTTTATCAAAAACACAGGTCCGTGCGAAGACATACTGTTGATGTATACGGACTGACGCCTGCCCGGTGCTGGAAGGTTAAGAGGACCTGTTAGGTAGTGATACCGAAGCGGAGAATTTAAGCCCCAGTAAACGGCGGTGGTAACTATAACCATCCTAAGGTAGCGAAATTCCTTGTCGGGTAAGTTCCGACCTGCACGAATGGCGTAACGACTCCCCTGCTGTCTCAACCACAGGCCCGGTGAAATTGCAGTACGAGTAAAGATGCTCGTTTCGCGCGGCAGGACGAAAAGACCCCGGGACCTTCACTATAGCTTGGTATTGGTGTTCGGTGCGGTTTGTGTAGGATAGGTGGGAGACTGTGAAACCGCCACGCCAGTGGTGGCCGAGTCGTTGTTGAAATACCACTCTGACCGTAGTGGATACCTTAACCTTGGCCCATGATCTGGGTTGGGGACAGTGCCTGGTGGGTAGTTTAACTGGGGCGGTTGCCTCCCAAAGAGTAACGGAGGCGCCCAAAGGTTCCCTCAGCCTGGTTGGCAATCAGGTGCAAGAGTGTAAGTGCACAAGGGAGCTTGACTGTGAGACGTACATGTCGAGCAGGGACGAAAGTCGGGACTAGTGATCCGGCACCAACGTGTGGAAGTGGTGTCGCTCAACGGATAAAAGGTACCCCGGGGATAACAGGCTGATCTTCCCCAAGAGTCCATATCGACGGGATGGTTTGGCACCTCGATGTCGGCTCGTCGCATCCTGGGGCTGGAGTAGGTCCCAAGGGTTGGGCTGTTCGCCCATTAAAGCGGCACGCGAGCTGGGTTCAGAACGTCGTGAGACAGTTCGGTCTCTATCCGCCGCGCGCGTTGAAACTTGAAGAAAGCTGTCCCTAGTACGAGAGGACCGGGACGGACGTACCTCTGGTGTGCCAGTTGTTCCGCCAGGAGCACCGCTGGTTGGCTACGTACGGAAGGGATAACCGCTGAAAGCATCTAAGCGGGAAGCCTGTTTTAAGATGAGGTTTCTTTTGAGGTTCCCCACAGACTATGGGGTTGATAGGCCAGATCTGGACAGTAGGCAACTACCGGAGGTGACTGGTACTAATACACCAACAAAAAACAACGAATCAACGGCCCAAACAAAACACAACAGTGTTTCAACAATAAAAGCCGCACGCGTCCACTATGCAGTATCTGACACACCACACAACCACCACCAAACCACCCACACGGGTGGAAACAAGTGGACCACAACAACAACATACTTGTCGCACACAAGCGACACACCTTAAAAGATGTGTCGGTGGTTGATGGCGGCGGGGAAACGCCCGGACCCATTCCGAACCCGGAAGCTAAGCCCGCCCGCGCTGATGGTACTGCCCCCGGGAGGGGGTGGGAGAGTAAGTTACCGCCGACCCAACAACTTCATCAACACCAAAGCCCGCAACCCCCACCACCACGGTGGACCGGTTGCGGGCTGTCCCCATCGCACCCCACAACTCCGCAATGCGGACTCCGGGCCCGACACCAGACTCCGTCACCAAACTCCGCCACTGCACAGTTGCCGCGAGATCAACGGACTGGGCACGACAAAGTCCGCAATGCGGACCCCGCAGTGGCAGAGTTCCTGCACAAACAACAGACCGGGCCGGAGAAGCTCCGCAATGCGGACGTAGTGGCCCACCGAGATCAACGGATCGGACACAAGAAACTCCGCAATGCGGACACCGCCACAGCGGAGCTGCTGCAGAAACAACCGGTTGGGGCCGCTGTGTACTCCGCAATGCGGACTCCGCCCCGACTCCAGACTCCGCCACGGCAGAGTCCCTGTGTTAGCGACGCTTGAAAAGTAGCCCACTTGCGACGGTCGAAAAGTAGCCCACCGACAAGATTGGATGGGTGATTTCCGTGGAAGATTGGGCCAAGATCAGGTATCTGTGTCGGCAGGGCCTGTCGATCAGGAAAATCGCGGCTGAAGTTGGCTGCTCGAAAAAGACGGTGGAAAGGGCGTTGGCCTCAGATGCGCCGCCTGTGTACAAGAAGCGTGCAAGCACCGAAAACAGCTTCACCCCGTTTGAATCGCGGGTGCGTGCCCTGCTGGAGCAGACCCCGACGTTGCCTGCCACTGTGATCGCGCAGCGTGTGGGGTGGTGTGGGTCGATCACATGGTTTCGCGATAATGTGCGCCGCATCCGCCCCGACTACCAGCAGGCGGACCCGGTGGACACGCTGATTCACCGCCCTGGTGAGCAAATCCAGTGTGATCTGACTTTCCCCGCTGGCGGGATTCCCGACGGGACCGGGCAGAAAGTGGCGTTTCCGGTGCTGGTGATGGTGGCGTCGTATTTGAAGCGTCCTGGGTTTAGTTCCGCTTCTTTTACGGCCCTGTGTTGATGGGCTCGGTGAGATAGTACTCGGTTTCTACTTCCTGTGGGGTGGCGTAGTCCAATGCTTCGTGAAGTCGCTTAGTGTTCCACCAATGCACCCACCGCAAGGTGGCCAGTTCGACTTCTCCGACCGACGTCCACGGGCCCTGGGCATGAATCAGTTCAGCCTTGTAGAGACCGTTGACTGTTTCGGCTAGTGCATTGTCGTAAGAATCGCCGACTGTTCCCACACTCGGGCGGATTCCTGACTCAGCTAGCGCAGTGGAATACTTCAGTGACACATACTGGCTGCCCCGATCGCTGTGGTGAATTAGCTGGTTTCCATGGATTCGCCCTGCAGTCGTTAACGCATGCTCCAAAGCCTCCATCGGCAGCGCGTTGGTGCGCATTGTCGAGCGTGTAGCGACACCAACAATTTTTCGGCTGAATACATCCACGACAAACGCTGTATAAGCGAATCCTGACAGGGTGCGAACGTAGGTAATGTCGGCAACCCAAAGCCTGCCTGGTGCCTGCGCACGGAAGTTTCGGCGCACAAGGTCCGGGCGATGATCCGGTGTCTTCGGGCTGATCGTAGTTAGTGGGGTTCGCCCACGTCTGCGGCCAGAAACGCCTGCGAGTTTCATCAGACGTGCGGTCTTGTCGCGACCAATATGAACGCCTTCACGGTTCATCGCGTGCCACATTTTGCGGATGCCGTAGACCGAGAAATTCTCCGCATGCACACGCTGTATCTCTGGGATGAGCAGGCTATCGCTTAAGGCCCTTGCACTGGGAACACGAGTGGTCGCCTTGCGGTAGCCACGAGAGGTGATGAATCCACGATCTGCCTGTTTTAGAACTCTGCAGATGGCCTCGACCCCAAATTGATCTTTGTACGCGTCGATGTAGGAGATCATTTGGTCGTGGGTCGGTCGAGTTCCGCCGCGAAAAAAGCCGAAGCTGTCTTAAGAATCCCGTTTGCTCGTTTCAGTTCGCGGTTTTCACGACGCAGACGCCTGAGTTCTTCTTCCATTGTTTCGCCGCCTGAAGCGTCAGAATTATCGCGTACTGAAGCGCTGTCACGGTACCAAGCCCGCAACGTGTGGTGGGATACACCAAGCAGCTCACCGACCTCCGTGTAGGCGCGTTGCAGTGAGCAAGACTCCAGGCGGACCATTTCGATGATCTGATGGACCGCCTTCTCCTTGAACTCGACGGAATACTTTCTAGGCATAGTTCAATCCTTCCTTAGCTGAGGTAGGAACTAAACCCAGGACGCTTCAATTCGAGGTTCATGGCCGCGCGTGTGCTGCCGACACGCACGACCGCAGATCTTGTTGCAGGGATGTGGGCATTGTTGTCGACATCGTTTCAGGCCGTACCTGAGCAGTTGTTGTGGGACCGAGAGACTGGAATTGGGCAAAAGGCGCTCACCCAGCCGGTGCTGTCTTTTGCTGGCATTTTGGGCACCAGGATTCAACAGGCTCCACCTCGTGATCCGGAAACTAAAGGCGTGGTGGAGCGGGCCAACGGGTATCTGAAGTCCTCGTTTTTCCCCGGCCGCGATTTCACGTGCCCAGCAGATGCCCAACGCCAGCTCGACGAGTGGATTACTGAGGTGGCTAACCAGCGTATCCACGCGACCACAAGGAAAATTCCGGCGGTGGCTTGGACAGCCGACAAGGCGCACATGGCCGCTTTGCCGCCGTATCCCCCGCAGATCGATGTGCTACGACAGGTGCGGCTGCCACGTAACTACTACGTCGCCGTCGACGCCAACCACTATTCAGTGGATCCGCGAATGATCAACCGAATTGTCACCGTCCACGCTGGCTTGGAGCAGGTGGTCGTGCGCGCCCCGGACGGGACGATCGTCGCCCGCCACGAACGGGTGTGGGGCACACATCAGACAATCACTGACCCGATGCACGCCGCCACTGCGAAGCAGATGCGCCGCCAACTGGCCACGCCACCTGTTTCGCCGCAGGAGCTCGAGGTCGAACAGGCAGACCTGAACATTTACGACCGGCTGACCGAACTGGAGGTAGAGTCATGACCCGTCCACAACACACCACAATCGACTCCGAACTGGCGTATCTGGCCAGGGCGCTGAAGGCCCCGCGAATCGGATCAGACTATGCGACCATCGCCGAGAAGGCACGCCAAGCGTCGTGGACCTACGAGGAATACTTGGCAGCGGTGCTGTCGGTCGAAGCGTCGGCCCGGGCGGAATCCGGCGCCGCAGGCCGGATAAAAAGGGCGGGCTTTCCCCAGATTAAAACGATTGACGAGTTCGACTTTTCCACCCAGCCCGCACTCGACCGGGCCCGTATCGCCCGGTTGGAAACCGGCGGATGGATCACCGAGGCCGCAAACGTCATCTTCCTCGGCCCGCCGGGCACCGGCAAAACGCACCTGGCAACTGGGTTAGGGGTCATCGCAGCCCGGCAAGGCTACCGGGTCGCTTTCGACACCGCCGCCGGATGGATCACCCGCCTGACCCAAGCCCACAGCACAGGCGGGCTGACAACATTGTTGACCAAACTCAACCGCTACCACCTGCTCATCATCGACGAGGTGGGCTACGTCCCGATCGAGGCAGAAGCAGCGAACCTGTTCTTCCAGCTAGTGTCCAACCGATATGAGCGCGGCTCGTTGATCATGACGTCGAACCTGCCGTTTTCCCGCTGGGGCGAATGCTTCGGTGACGTCACCGTCGCCGCCGCGATGATTGATCGCATCGTCCATCACGCGGAAATCTTCACGCACACAGGCACCAGCTACCGAATCGCCGGCCGAGAAAGTGTCCTACCGTCGATCACCGCTGAACGTCAGGCAGAATAAGAAACACACGAAAATGGGCTACTTTTCAACCGTCGCAACTGGGCTACAATTCGACCGTCGCTAACACCCTGCGAAAACAACGGACCGGACATAAGAAAGTCCGCAATGCGGACTCCGCCTCCGACACCGGACTCCGCCGCGGCGGAGTTCCTGCAAAAACATCGAATCGGGCGCGCCGTGTGTACTCCGCAATGCGGACTCCGCCGCGGCAGAGTTCCTGCAGAAACATCGAATCGGGCGCGCCGTGTGTACTCCGCATTGCGGACTCAGACTCCGACACCAAACTCCGCCACTGCCGTTGCAGAGACCCCGGCCGGTTCATCCACAGAACGAGCCGGCACCAAAACGCCGCAACGCGGACTCCGCCTCCGACACCAGACTCCGCCGCTGCAGAGTTCCCCCGAGATCAACGGATTGGATAAGAAAAAGTCCGCAATGCGGACTTTGCAGTTGCAGAGTTCCTGCGGATACAACCGGTCCGGCACGCCGCAGGCACTTAGTAATGCGGACTCCACCACGGCAGAGCCCCAGGGCATTCAGGCACAGAGCGGTCCGACACGAAAACTCCGCAATGCGGACTCCGCGACTGCAGAGCTCCTGAGCATTTAGCCCCAGAGGAGCCACCGCCATGGGTAACCGCATCGTTCACCACGAGAAAATCTTCCAACACCGCGGCGTCAGCTACCGCATCAAAGGACGCGAAACGCCCGCACTAACAACCCCCGAACTAAACCCACATCAGGCACAATAACTACGACCACATTCGCTTACATTTCGACCGTCGCTAACACCGTTGGCTAAGTCGGCCCGTGTCCGGGGTGTTGAGAAGTAGCCCGAAACCGCCGGGGCCTTTCACCGAGTCGGGTACTGGCACCGTCTAACTTTCCAGAGGGGGCTCAATGTGTGGCTCCTGATCGATCTCCATACCCAAAAGGGCCGCCTCCAGAAAGAGGCGGCCCTTATCGAATGGAGCGGAAGTTAGCGGACGATCGGGGACAGCGGCTGTTCGCCGACTCGGGCATTTCCGGACTCGAGGGTGAGGCCATCTTCAGCCAGTTCCTCAGCTGCGCCGTGGCGTCGCGTGTTGTAGATAACGATAGAGGCGATCAGAGCTGCCACGGAGAAGGCGATGAGAACGATAATCGCGGTGATGAACGTGGAGTCGTACAGGCCGTCGGTGGCGCGCATGAATCCGTAGCGGGCGTAGCTCATCGGGTGGATCCGGTGGAAGAACTGCAGCGGACCCGGAATCGTCGGCAAGGGCCAAACGCCGCCGAAGACGAAGAGTCCCAGGGTGAAGAAGCCCACGGAGAACAACCCGCCGACAAGGCGTCCGAAAAGGATGCGGAAGAACTGGAACATTGCGGCGCCGTTTGCCGCGATCAGAGTGATCACCAGGCCCATTGTGAGCCAGTTGTCTGGACGCCAGCCGGTGAGCACCGAAATTGCAGTGAAGACCGCCATGACGAGCAGGTTGATGCCGAAAATGAGGAGGAAAGCCCTGAGAACCGGGCCGGCCGGTGTGCGGCTCTCCGAGCGGCGTCCGACAACGTGGGGGAGCAGGGCCGAAAGGACCGCCATGATGAGGTAACCGAAGACGAGCATCACGATGATGGAGAAGCCGCTCTCGATGGTCTTGACGGTCGGGTTAGTGGGGTCGACAACCGCCTGCGTCGGGTGCATGTTGGCTTCCTCGAAGATGATCGGAACTGCCATCTGCTGTGCAGAGCGGTCGACGTAGGAGACGACGGGTGCCTTTTCTGCGCCCTCGTCGAGCTTCGCCTTGAGTTCGCCGGAGCCGTCTTTGAGCTGGTTGACGCCGTCCGTGAGCTGGACACCGCCGTCGGCAAGCTGAGTGGTGCCGTCCTTCAGGCGCACGGTGCCGTCGGCAAGCTGAGTGGTGCCGTCCTTCAGGCGCACGGTGCCCGCGGCGAGGCGGTCCGTGCCGGCGCGTAGCTCGGTGGAGCCCGAAGCTAGCTGGGCGGAGCCGTCGACAAGCTGATTGACGCCGCTGATGTACGGGGCGTCCGGGCTATTCAGGTTGTAGCTGAGCTCGGCGGTGCCGGCGCGCAGGCGGTTGAGCTCGTTGACCATGTTTTGGGGGTTGGCGGGGTCGAGGCGGCCGAGAGAAGCTTCAAGGCTGTCCGCCTGCTCGTTGAGTCCAACGCTGCGCATGGTTCCGATAATGGGAGTCACCTGGGTGACAACGCCCTGAACCTGCTCCAACAGCGGGATAAGTGTCCCTGTGAGCTGCTGCACGCCGCCGTCGATCTGGGCGGCACCGTCGCCGAGCTGGGTGGTGCCGTCCTTCAGGGTGAGGAGGCCGTCATTAAGCCGAGCGGCACCGTCCTCTAGGCGGAGCGCGCCCGCGTTGAGCTCTCCCGCACCGTTATTCAGCTCCGTCGCGCCCGCGTCGAGCTGCACGGCACCGTTGTTCAGGTCGGTCGCGCCACTGTCAAGCTGGGTGATGCCGTCCACCGCGCGGCCCGTACCCTCTTGGAGGCGGCCGAGGCCGTCGTCGATCTTGCCGGCACCGTCGGCGGCGCGCTTGATGCCGTCGCCGAGCGAGTTGAGGCCGGTCAGTGTCTCCGTCGCGTATGTCTCCGAGATGGTGGAGGAGACCTCGGCCTGAAGCTGCGGGATCAACGACGAGGTGATGATCTTGCCGTTGGTGCCGCCGTAATCGTTGTACTCCACGAGCACCTCGGACTGGCGCGGGTCGTCGGAGATCAGCGAGACTGTGCGCTCCGAGAAGTCCTCTGGAATGGTGACCACGAACAGGTAGTCACCCTTGGTCAGGCCGAGGTGGGCTTCCTCGTCCGAAAGTTCTTCGAAGTCCAGGTATTCGGTGTCGAGCAGGCCCTTGACCACTTCGTCGCCCACGACGCGGAACTCTCCGCCGTTCTCCGCACCCTTGTCGTGGTTGACCACTGCGAGGGGAACGTTGGGCAGCGTCTTCGACGGATCCCACATGGACCACATGAAAGTGGCCGCCATGAGAAGCGGAATGACGAGCAAAAGCACGATGCCGACGCGGGCAGCGGCGCTAATAGGGCGCCAGTTGAGAACCCGCGCCATGCGCGTGGGCTGAGATCCGGCAGAACCTTCGGGGACGGTGCCCCCACCTGCAGTGAGCTTCGTTGACACAGCGGACTTCCTTTCGGATGAAGTCCCGCCAAGAGACGGGTGAATTTCGCTTAGGAAACTAAGTTAATGCATCCTAAGCGCACCGACGGTGATTTCACTCATTTTGCGCAGGAATAGGTTACCCCCGTCACACTGCCGTCATTTAGAGGCGAAGCAGATTATTCTTCGCTTTCTGCACCTCTTCCAGGCGCTTCTTCGAGGTTTCAAGCGTGCGCCACAGTTCCGCCGGGATGGAGTCGACGGCACGGTCAACCACGGCCTTGTCCGGAGTGCCCCATGCGATCGGCATTGGGGCGACCACCTGCCAGTTGTTCTTCTCAGCGGCGCTGCGCTGGCCTCCTACCGCCGCAACCGGGACTTTTGCTCCCACGGATCCGTCGGTGTGGGGCACCGACTGGACGTCGCGCGAGGTCAGCGCCCAGCGCGGCGCGGAATCGTCGACGGTGGTGTTCACCAGAGCCAGCAGCGTGGTGCGCGTACCCGTATGGTCGGCGATGATGGCCGGGGCGAGGGGGTGGGCGTCGTAAAGCGACTGCGCGGTGCCGACGGAGCGGGGGATGGCTAGGCCGACGACGAGCATCATCACGCCGAACAGTCCGAGGCCGAGCGAGCCGAGCAGGTGCCAGGGCGAGGCCGGGTCGACAAACAGCCAGACCAGGACGGCGGCAGTGAGACAGATCACAAAGAGGGCCACACCGGAGATCACGAGGTACCGGGTGTCGCGCAGCATCTCGTTGTTCTGCTTGGCCCAATCCTCGTCGACGTCAAACCTGAAAGCGCTCATGACCTACATATTAAAGGTCGTCCGCGTCAACGAGCCGGTAGGCGTAACCCTGCTCGGCAAGGAAGCGCTGGCGGCGTGCCGCGTACTCCGCGTCGAGGGTGTCGCGCGCCACGACGGTGTAGAACAGGGCCCCGCCGCCGTCGGCCTTCGGGCGCAGCAGGCGGCCGAGGCGCTGCGCCTCCTCCTGGCGCGAACCGAAGGTGCCGGAGACCTGGATGCCCACTGCGGCCTCGGGTAGATCGATGGAGAAGTTCGCCACCTTGGACACCACCAGGGTGCGGATCTCACCGCGGCGGAACGCGTCGAAGGCTTCCTCGCGCCGCTTCGTGGAGGTCGTACCGTGCACCAGCGGGGCGCCCGTGCGCGCGGCGATTTCCTCGAGCTGGTCGACGTACGCGCCGATGATGAGGATCTGCTCTCCCTCGTGGCGTGCGAGAAGCTTGTCGACGACCGCGTTCTTGGCCCCCGACGTCGCCGCCAGGCGGTAGCGCTCCCGGGTCTCGGCGGTGGCGTAGGCCATACGCTCCTCCCCGGAAAGCTGCGTGCGCACCTCGACGCACTCGGCGGCGGCGATGTAACCGGCCATCTCGAGCTCTTTCCAGGGGGCGTCGTAACGCTTCGGGCCGATGAGGGAAAACACGTCGTCCTCACGGCCGTCCTCGCGCACGAGCGTAGCTGTCAACCCGAGGCGCCGGCGCGACTGCAGATCTGCGGCCATGCGGAAGACAGGCGCGGGGAGGAGGTGAACCTCGTCGTAGATGATCAGCCCCCAGTCGCGCGAATCGAAGAGTTCGAGGGCGCGGTATTCACCCTTCGTCTTGCGGGTGACCACCTGGTAGGTCGCGATGGTGACGGGGCGGATCTCCTTGCGCTCGCCGGAGTACTCACCGATCTCCTCTGGGGTCAGAGTCGTGCGGCGCAGCAGTTCATCGCGCCACTGCCGCCCGGCGACGGTGTTGGTGACCAGGATTAGCGTCGTGGTCTTCGCCTGCGCCATCGATGCCGCGCCGACGATTGTCTTGCCGGCGCCGCAGGGCAAAACCACCACGCCGGAGCCGCCCTCCCAGAACGACTCGGCGGCGTACTGCTGGTAGTCGCGCAGCTCCCAGCCGTCGTGCGTGAGCTCGATCGGGTGGGATTCTCCGTCAACGTAGCCAGCGAGGTCCTCCACGGGCCAGCCGATCTTCGTCAGCTCCTGCTTGACGCGGCCCCTCTCGGAAGGGTGGACGGGAACGGTGACATCGTCGATGGCGGCGCCAATCAGCGGCTTGATCGCCTTGTGCCGGGTGATCTCGGTGAGGATGGCGGCGTCCTCAGCCTCGAGCACGAGCCCGTGCGCGGGGTGGTTGACCAGCCTGATGCGGCCGTAACGGGCCATGGTCTCGGCGACGTCGACAAGCAGCGGCTGCGGGACGGGGAAGCGCGAAAAGCGCTCAAGCGTATCGACGGCCTGTTCCGCGTCGAACCCGGCAGCGCGCGCGTTCCACAACGCTAAAGGGGTAATGCGGTAGGTGTGGACGTGCTCCGGCGCTCGTTCCAGCTCGGCAAACGGGGCGAGCGCGGCGCGGGCCTGAGCAGCCTGCGCGTGGTTGACGTCGAGAAGCACCGTCTTGTCCGACTGGACAATCAGCGGGCCGTCACCCATTGGCACGCGCGGCCTCCTCGATGAGGTCCATGTTGATCGCCGCGCCGGCGGACACGCCGGAGGCAGCAGAGGAGATGACAATGGCGCCGATATTGGAGACGTTGCCTGCGATCCACACCCCGTCGATGTCCGTCTTACCGCCCTCGCCGGTGTCAACGCACTTCACACCGGCGGAGTTGGTCTCTGGACGGCCGCCGAGGGATTCATAGAGCTCCAGGTTGGGTCTCATGAGCGGGGCGACGACGGCGGCGTCGGCCTTTACTAGCGTTCCATCGGCGAGCTCGACCCCGCGCAGCGCGCCATTTTCCCGCACCGCGCGCGCGGCGGTGGAGCCGGAAACTACTACGCCAAGGCGTGTCAGCTCCGCACATTCTTCCTCGTCGGGTCGGTGGTCCAACGGGACGACCGTGACGTGGTCCGACAGGTTGCCGAAGAGTTTCGCCTGGTGGGCCGCGCCCGGATCGGTCGCGATGACGGCGATCTTCTGGCCCCGCACCTCGTAGCCGTGGCAGTAGGGGCAGTGGAGCACGTCGGTGCCCCAGCCCTCCGCGAGGCCGTCGAGCTCGGGGAGGACGTCGGTCAGGCCGGTGGCGAGCACAATCCGGCGGGCGCGGACCTCCCCGCCGTCGTAAAAGACAGTAAAGTCGCCGCGCGTGCCGGTGATGCGGGTGACGGTGGCGTCGACAAGCGCCGCCCCGTAACTTGCCGCCTCCTCGCGGCCCTTGGCCAGCAAGTCGGCGGGGGAGATCCCCTCGTTGCCGAGCACGTTGTGGGCGTGGGTGGAGAAGCGGTTGCGGGGGGAGGCGGCGTCGACAAGCGCGACCGTGCGCAAGCTGCGGCCGAGGGTGACCGCGGCGGCGAGACCCGCGGGCCCGCCTCCGACGATGGCTACGTCAATCAATTCGGGCATGCACCCACGCTATCAGGCCGTGATCGCCTGCCTCCACGACATCTTGCGGCCGTTGTTGAGGATGGAGTTGCGGTAGATGCGCGCGGCCACCCAGACCACTGCAGCTGTCGCCGCCGCGGCCAGCGCGAACGAGCCGAGCAGCTGGGCCAGCGTGAGGTCTCCGGCCGCGTAGGTGATGGGCGCGGTAAAGATTGAGAACGGGGGAATCCAGCTTAGGGCCTGCATCCACGCCGCCGAAGTGTTCATCCACCCGAACAGCGGGATGTACATCGAGCCGATGAGGAGGAACAGGATGGGCGCCTGGGTGGACTGGAGATCCTCCGTGCGCTGCACCATCGATCCGGCAGCGGCGTAGAGCGCGCCGAAGAACAGCATGGCGAGTAACCAGGCCAGCAGCATGATGGGGAGAATGCCCCAGTCGAAATCGATGCTCTCGGTCAGGCCGGAGGCGGCCAAAGCTGCCGCGCCAACACCGATGATCAGCGCCGTGAGCGCGAAGCCGAAGATGACGTTGCCGAGGATTTTCCCGGCGAGGAAATCCATGGGCCGCACGGCGGCGAGGACAAGCTCGACAACGCGCGACGACTTCTCGGCTGTGACGCGGCTACCGATGTTGGCTGCGAACAGGATAATCGTGAAGACAATCACCATTAGCGCGGCGAACGCCGTGAGCAGTCGCGCGAAGTCGGCCGGGGATCGCTCGCCGCCGTCAGATACATCGACGGTGGTTACGGCCGTGTCCGGCACCGCGGAGGCGTACTGTTCGGCCGTGATTCCCAGCGTCTCAAGCGCTTGCGAGCTGGCGTATCCGGTCGCGATCCCCTGGATCTGGCTTACAGTGCTTATCGACGGCCCCCCGTCCTCCAGCACCTCCCAACCTTGCGGGCCGGCAACGATTGCTGTGTCGACATCGCCGTTGCGCACGAGCTGTTCGGCCTCGGCGCGGTCGGTGACCTCACGAATGTCGAAGCCGGAGCCTTCGAAAGCGCTCGCTGGGACACCGACGACCGCGACGGGCGTCGCGTCCGCTGCGTCGTCCTTGTTAACCTGCCACGTAAAGAAGCCGATCATGCCGACCACAGCGACGAGAAGGAGTGCGACGGTGATCCAGATGGATTTTGTGCGGGCGAGGACCTGGATCTCGCGGGCTGCGGTGGTAGTGATCGTCTGGGTGGACGAGTAGGAGCTGTTGCCTGCCATTACTGCACGGCCTCCTTGAACAGGTCGGTGAGGTTGGGGACGACGCGGGTGAATTCGTGCACCTCGCCGGCGGCGAGAGCTGCGTGGAGGATGCGCTGGTCCGCACCGGGGTCGCGGTCGGCGACTTCCAGGACCACGTGGTCTGCGCCATCGTGGACTAGCTCGGTGCCGGCCGGGTACCAGTCCCGGGCGGTGGTGCCCACGCGGTAGCGCAGCGGTCCGCGCTGGCGCAGCTCGTCGACGCCGCCTTCCGCCACCATGCGGCCGTGGGCGACGATGCCGATCCGGTCGCACAAACGCTGCACCAGGTCGAGCTGGTGGGAGGAGAAGATTACGGGTACGCCGTTCTCCTTCGCCCGGGAGACCAGCATCCGGCTCATCACATCGACGGCGACGGGGTCGAGGCCGGAAAAAGGCTCGTCGAGGATGAGCACGTCGGGATCGTGGATCAGGCTGGCGGCGAGCTGGACGCGCTGCTGGTTGCCTAACGAGAGGTCGTCGAGCTTGTCGTCCAGCCGCTCACCGAGACCTAGTTCCTCCAGCAGCTGCGTGCCATTGCGGGTGGCGTTCGCCGCGCTCACCCCGTGGAGTCTGGCCAGGAAGATGAGCTGGTCGAGGATCTTTTCTTTGCCGTACAGCCCGCGCTCCTCGGGCATGTAACCGATGCGCCGTCGGGTGTCGTCGGTGAGCTGGCGGCCGTCGAAAAGCACCTCACCCTCGTCCGTGGCCAGGACACCGAGAGCGATGCGCATTGTGGTCGATTTACCTGCGCCGTTCGACCCTACGAAACCGTAGATCTCACCGGGTTGGACGGTGAGGCTCATCCCGTCGAGCGCCTGGGTCTCCCCGAAGCGTTTGCTGAGGTTTCTGATTTCGAGTGTGATCATGTGCCGGATGGTACTACCTGAACGCGGTCACGTCAGTTCCACTTTGGTCACCCGCGGCAGCGCGATGCGCACGACCCTCTCCGTCGCCTCGTCGAGCGCGTCGACTTGTCCCGCAGTAACAGACAGCGGCAAGACGGTGAGCTGTTGACCCCGGCCGTTCTTGTCCACGTAACCGATGGTCACATGGCGGCGCGAGCGCGCCGCGGCGTGCAGCGTAGGCAGGAAGTCACCCCCATCGGTTTCGCTGCCGGCCGTAGAGCGCAGCGCCTGAAGAACAGCATCGACGTGTTCGGGATCTACTGCGCGCTCGCGGGGGATGGTTGAAGGAGTCGGTGCGACCAGCTGTGGTTCGGGGGCCACGGTCAGCGCTGCACCGGATTCGTCCTCTGCGGCGGGCTGGAAACCGCATGCGCGAAGTAGCGCCATCAACTCCGGCAGCGGTAGCTGTGAGACGGCGACGGTGGGGCTTAACACCGACAGCTGGGGGATTGCCGCGGCGGCCGACGCGATAAGTGCTTCGTCATCGCTGCGCAGGTAGCTCAGCGCTGTGCCCGCGCGCAGCGCACCGTGGTGGCGCGCGGCGTCATCGATGGCGAAGGTGATGCCCTGCGGCACCTCGCCGACAGCGTGCGCGCCCAACCACGCTTTGAGCTCGGGTCCGGTGCGCCCGGAGTTCAGCGCGCGGCGCACGGAGCTGGCGGTGACGCGGTACACGCTGGCCACGCCGGGGGACTCGAGATCGGCGAACGACTCAATCACCGCGGTCATCTCCGGAGTGAGCGGCCCGGGGGCGAGGATAGTCATGTCCGCCTGCGGAATCAGGTAGTCCACTTCGTCCGGCACGAGGTCACGGGTGGCGGCGACGATGTCCCTGCCCTCGATGAGGGCGGTCAGCGGCGCTGCCGCGGAGTTCTCCGCGAGTGCCCCGACGAGGTGGCCCTCGCGCACCACGGCGCTGATCAGCTGCGGTGACATACCGGCGGCGAGGATGGGGGAGAAGTGGTGCAGGTCGGCGTCCAGGTCGTCGCGGCTCAGCGGCCCAGGGGCGAAGAGCTTGACGACGCCCCACCGAGCGCTGCGGATCTCCGGCGCGCGCGTTTCCTCGCTGAGCAGCCTCGCCCCGGAATCGGCGCGCCATGGGGACGCGAGCCATCCCACCACGAGAACGGCCCACTGCTGCGCGAGCGGCGAGTCCATCCAAGAGAGTCCGTCGCGGGTCGCGGCGAGAGCACCCGTGTCCTCGCCCACGTCGCCGCGCCCCAGGAGCCCGGCGGACTCGCCCACCGTAACGGTGAGCGAGGGGTCGAAACCGAGGGCCTTGGTCAGAGCGGCGACGGCCCGCACGCCGACGCTTCCGTCCTTGTTCAGCTCCACCGGTGCGGCGATGAGGTGGGTGAGCAGCTGGCGCATCTGACGCACTGATTCGAGCCCGGCGGCGGTGGAGGTCGCGTCGATAAGCGATTGCTCGACGGGTTCCGACGGCGGGTGGGGTTCGAGCGGGTAAGTACGCACCGCCGCGCAGCGCAGCATTTCGCGGACCGGGCGCGGCAGGCGCACGGTGGTGGCGTTCACTCGGGCAAGAAGCCCGCGAGAGATGAGGCGCGGCACAGGCAAGTCCGGGTCGGCGTCGGGGGCGGCGCCGCGGGTGGTGCCGATGGAACCGGAGGCGGCGAGAGTTTCTAAAACCTGGCGCTCGCGCGGGCTGATGGAAGACAGGGCCTCGGCGAGGTTGTCGGGCGCGGGATCGAGGATGCGCCAGCCGGACGGAAGCGCGGAGAGTACCCCGGGGGCGACACGCAGCCCGTCGTCGGGGCCGAGGAGCAGTGCGTGGCTGCGCAGCTTGTTTAGGGGGCCGGCGAGCTGGAAGGGGAGGTTGATACTGCTCAGGGGCACTGGGTCGAGCTCCGCCCCCATGTCACCGAGCGTTTCCAAAAGGGCAATGTCAGCGGCCGTGAGGCGCCGCAGGGCACGCGCCACTGAGCCCGGGAGGGTGAGCCGGGTGGCCAGGGAGGCCAGCGACGGGGGAGCGGGAAACGTCGCGTCCGGCCGGATGCGGATGAGCTCGCGCAACTCCGCGTCGCCCATTTCGGACAGGGCGGAAAGCAGTGTGGAAAGCGGGGTGGATAGCGGGGCAGACATGGTGGGGGTGAGTTTACGTGCGTTTCCGTCGCGGACGTGAAAGAATGTGGCCATGGCTTCCAACGTTGACAAGATCGGCCGCGCGAACCCGGCGTGGCCCGTAGATACCCCTGGTAACGGTCACCCGGTGACGGAGATCTCCTCCAAGCTCGCAGGCGCTTCCAGCCCCTTTGGTGACGAGCTGGTTCTGCCGCGCCCGTACGAAGAGATCGGGTACGTACACACGACCACCCGAATCAACCGCTAGCTGGAATTTCTGCCCCCGCCTGGTGCGGGGGTTTTCTCGGCACAGCCACTCTAGACAGCTTGGTACGTAAAGCGTAGACAAAGCGGTGAGGAATCGGGTACGGTCTGGAGCGTTCACATCCACCCCGCACACGGAGGAATTACATGCTCGCTTCGGGCCTTCTCGTCGGCGTCGCCCTCGGCGCAATCATGCAGAGGGGACGTTTTTGCGTGACCGGCATGATGCGCGATGTCTTTCTGCAGAAGAAGGGCCGCGGTCTCGTCGCCCTCTTCATCGTCATCTCGGTCCACGCCGTCGGTCTCGCCGCGCTGACCTCGCTCGGCGTCATCGCGCCGGACTACCGCACGTTCCAGCCCGCGGCCGTCATCGTCGGCGGCTTCATCTTCGGACTCTCCATCGTCCTCGCCGGTGGCTGCGCCTCAGGCACCTGGTACCGCTCCGCTGAGGGGCTCGTTGGATCTTGGTTCGCACTGATCTTTTACGGACTGTCCGCGGCGGCGATGAAGAACGGTGTCCTCCATCCCTTCGAGACCTGGATGAGACAGTGGGATACCGGCTGGACCACGCTGCCTCAGACATTCGGCATCCCTGCCTGGTGGTTCGCCATCGCGCTGTCGCTGGCCACCGCGTGGGCGGCACACCACTACCTCACGGAGGACGCGGTGCGCCCGAAGGTCTCCCTCCAGCAGCCGTGGTACAAGAAAGCGCTCCACCCTTACACCGCTGGCGCACTGATCGGCCTACTCGGCGTCATCGCGTGGCCGCTGTCGGCAGCGACCGGGCGCAACGACGGCCTGGGTATCACCACCCCGACCGCCCACACCGTTTCCTACGTCACCACGGCCGACCCGAAGTTCCTCAACTGGGGCACGCTGCTTGTGCTCGGACTCCTCGTCGGCGCGTTCATCGCTGCCAAGGCCTCCGGAGAATTCCGTGTCCGCGTTCCGGACGCAACTACGACGGTGCGTTCGATCGTCGGCGGCGTCGGAATGGGAGTCGGTGCCGCACTGGCCGGCGGCTGCACCGTCGGCAACGGCATGGTCCAGACCTCCCTGTTTAGCTACCAGGGCTGGGTCGCCCTCGGTTTTATCGCGTTCGGGGTTTACGTAGGATCGAAGATCTGGCTCAAGCCCTCCGCGGTTGCCGCGCCGACCGCAGCCGGAACCTATTCCACTGAGGACTCCATCCATTCCGCGGAGGACGCGGTGCTCACTACTTCCTCCGCAGGAGGTTTCCAAGTTGCCACGGGTCTCATTACCGTGCCCGCGGCGCAGAAGAAAGTTACCAAGGCGCGGCCAGTCGGGCCCGGCCGCTACAAGCTGGATACGCTCGGCGCCGTGTGCCCCTTCCCGCTGATCGAAGCGAAGGACGCGATCAGTGAGCTTGACGACGGCGAGAAGCTGGTCATCGACTTCGACTGCACCCAGGCGACGGAGTCCATTCCCCAATGGGCTGCCGACAACGGCCACGCGGTGGAGGGCTTCGTGCAGAACCGCGACGCCGGCTGGGAGATCACCGTGGTGAAAAACGCCGCGCGTTAGCGGCCCGTGACCTGAGCGATGACGGCGTTGATGTCGCCGGCGAGGATGGCGTCGATAAGCGTCTTGTTAGCCAGGTAGAAACCGTTGTAATCGTTGCGGTTAGCCGCGTACGTGGTCTGGATCTGGACCGGGACCGCAAGGTTGTAGTTGTTCAGGTTCGCCGCGATGGCCTTGTAGAGGGCGTCGACCTGGAGGGCCTCGGGCTGCGCGGAAGTTTCTGCGGAGGCCTCGACGGGAGCGGAAGAAGCGGGTGCGGGCGCCGGAGCAGCCTGTGCATCGCGGTTGGACGGTGCGGAGTTCAGGCCGAGACGGGCGGAGCAGGCCGGCCATGCGCCCCAACCCTGGCCGGCCAGGGTGCGCTCACCGACGATGATCTGCTGCTCGCGGGTGGCCTGGTAGGCGTATGGGGCAAAATCGCCGCCGCCGTATGCGCGCCAGGTGGAAGCTGAGAACTGCAGGCCGCCGGAGTAACCGTTGCCGGTGTTGATGTTCCAGTTGCCGCCGGCTTCGCACTGCGCGAGGCGATCCCAGTCGGAATCCGGGGCGGCGCTAGCGGCCGGCGCCATGATGCCGGTGAGTGCGGCTGCTGCCGCGGTGCCTGCGAGCGCCTTCTTGGCGAAGGATGCGGTTTGTTTGGTGTGGCGTCCCATGAAGATGTTATTCCTCTCTTGTTGACCGCCTGCGAAGTTAGCTGTCGGGTTCTGGCTGAAGGTGCCAGGCCGCTGAACGCGGCTTCACCCCTAGGAGAGTCCTCCTGCGCAATGCGCGTGTGGGTTCTCCGCTTCTGCCCAATAAAAGTCGTGTCTGGGAAAGGGTTGAGGCCGGGCAGAACTCGGCGTGGCCTCAAGAAATTGCTATGCGGTTATACGCCCTCGATCGGGTCTGCGGGCGACTATATCGGTTTATAACGATTGAGTCACGTAGGTGAAACGAAATGACTTACCACGCGCCACATCTACCCTGGTGGGGTGGGCGCTTCCGCAGCTCAGGAGCCAGCTCCGTCGATCAGGTGACTTATGTCACACAACACGCGCTGAGGACATTTTTAGGTGACACGGTTGCAAAGGGCGGTCCACAGGTCTCGCCTCACGAGACCCTCAGGGCGGCTGCGCCGGAATAGTACAATGGCGGTTCTCGAGAGGAAGGAAGACGCATGCCCGTTGGAAAAGTGAAGTGGTACGACACCGAGAAGGGTTTCGGTTTCGCGTCGAACCCCGGCGGCGAAGACGTTTTCGTAGGCAAGAATGTGTTGCCCGAAGGCGTCGAGGAGCTGGTCGCCGGCCAGCGCGTCGAGTTTGATTTCGCCGCAGGCCGCCGTGGGCCCCAAGCGCTGCGAGTCAAGGTACTGGACAACCCGAAGCGCCGCCCCAGCCACCGCTACAAACCGGAGGAGCTGAACAAGCTGCTCGCGGACATGATGACGGTTCTGGAAACCCAGATTCAGCCGGCCCTGGAGGCGGGGCGGTACCCGGAGCGCGCCCACGGCAAGCAGGTTGCTGAAATCCTGCGGGTCATGGCGAAGGAGCTCGACGCCTAGGAAGCGACGTCGAACCCGACCGACCACGTCGCGATGACCGGGATCTCCTGACCACTGTCATTCGTGTCCACGGCCAAGGCGGAAACCTCCGCCACGACAAGCTGGGCGCCGTCCTTCACCGCGGGAACTGTGCCGTCCGTCGCCTCGCCCGACTGGAATATTTGTTCCTCGTTGGCGGACGGGTCGTCGTAAATGCTCAGCAGCCGCCAGCTCGTCGACGCCAAGTCCTTCGGCACGGCAACCGTGACGTCCACGGAGGTGTCGAGCGGCATGGTGGGGGGCTCGCCACCGTCGCACTCGGCGTCGAGCTCGCAAATGGTGTACGGCTCAACCTCGAGCGTGTTCTCCCCGCTGCTGACGCTCACTTGCATCTCGCGGACGGGCTCGGCGGGCTTGTTCCGCTGCCACTGGGCCACGAGGTAAAAACCGCCGACGAGCACAACTGCGCCGACAATCAGGACGGTGAGAAGCTGCCACGGCTTAACCTTCATGGGTGACAAGCCTACTGAGGCTAACGGGCCGGCTCGAAGGTGACCCGGTACAGGTCGGGCCAACGCTTGCCGGAGAGGTAGAACTCATCGGTGCCGGGGATGTGGGCAATGCCGTTGAGCACGTTGTTCGGGTCCGGCGCAGCGTTGTTGGGCAGGGACGAGGCATCGATGACTGCGGTGACTTCGCCGGTGGAGGCGTCGATACGCATGATGTCGGTGGTGAGGAACACGTTGGCGTAAATGTCACCACCCACGCACTCGAGCTCGTTGAGGTGCTGCACTGGCTGGCCGTCGAGGGTGACGGTGAAACGCTCACGCTCAGCGAAACTGGCGGGGTCCATGCGCCGCAGCTGCGAGGTGCCGTCTGAGAGAATCACCTCACCCTGCCGCGAGCACACTCCCCATCCCTCGCCCGCGTACGTGGTGCGGCCGAGCTCCTCCAGCGTCCCGGCGTCGCGCCTCATCGCCACCCCGTCTTGCCAGGTGAGCTGCCAGAGGTCGTCACCGGCGCGGGTGAGACCCTCGCCGAAGAATGCAGGATCGATCTGTTCGCTCGCGATCTCCTCGCCCTCGGGGGTGGCGCGGTACACGCGCGACTCGCCGACCTGCCCGGTCCCGATGTACAAGGTGCCGTCCTGCGCCACCTCAAGGCCCTGCGTGAAGCTCTCCGTGTTGAAGTCGTAACGCTGTTGCACAACCGGGACGAGCCGCTCGACCTGGTCTTGCGCCCCACAGGACACGAGCGCGGAGGACAGCGCGGTCGTCGCGAGCGGCACGGCACAGAGAAGGTAACGAGGCATGGCCTCTATAATAAGCACCGTGTCTCAGCCCGCGTCTCAGTCCGCCTCTCGGCCCAGGAACCGCTCCCGTTCAGGGAGGCGCAGCAACAGCCCACTGCTTGGCTCCGGCGCCGTAGCCACCGCGCGTCAGGCCCTTGAGGAGATCGCCGAGGGTGAGATCGGCCCGCACATCGGGGTCGCGGCGGTGTCACCCAACGTGGCCACCCACCGCTTCGAAGCGGACGTGCCCGGCTACCCCGGGTGGGAGTGGAACGCGGTTGTCGCCTGCGCCACCGGTTCAAGCTGGGTGACCGTCAACGAGGTCGCCCTCGTGCCGGCCAACGACGCCCTTCAGGCGCCGGACTGGGTGCCGTATTCCGAGCGGCTGCGCCCCGGAGATCTCGGTCCAGGCGACGTGATGGAGCCCGCGCCTGACGATCACCGTCTGACCGACGACTCGTTTGACAAGGACGCGGTGACCTTCGTCGGACGCGAGACCGCCCGGTACCTCACGAGCACGGGGCTTGAGGAGGCGAAGCAGCGCTGGCGGACGGGTGATTTCGGACCGACCAGCGAATTCGCGGAGTTAGCCGCGATGCACTGCCGCACGTGCGCGTTCTACATCCCCATGGGTCACCCCCTGGGGGAGAACTTCGGCGTATGCGCCAACGAGTACTCGGCTGACGGCCACCTCGTCGCCTCCAGTTACGGCTGCGGCGCGCACTCGGAGACCAAGGTCGCGGGCTCCGATCTCGGCGACGCGGAGAACCTCTACGACGACGAGCAACCGGTTTTCTAGACCCAGATCAGACCTGGACCGCGCGCGTCTTGCGCATCTCGTTGACCGCGCGATGCGAGGGCACCCCCGCGCGGTTGATTGACGTGCGCCCGGCAACGAGCGCGCCGTACTCCCGCCAGCGGGTGACCAGCCGCGCGCCGTAAATCGGGTCCACTACCCAGGTCTCCGACAGCATCAGGTCGCGGACGCTGAACCCGAAGGCGGTGTTTGCGATCTCGCAGCCGTGGTCCGCGAGGATCCCCAGCACCCCGTCGAGTGCGATAGACGGGGTGGTGCCCGGGTGTCCCGAAACGGTGACCACGCCCTCGGAGACGGTGAGCAGGGGAGAGAAGATGGCCTGGACCACGCGGGAGGAGGCGTCGGCAAGCAGCCCCTCGTGGGTGGGCAGGCCGACGAGCACGCTGCGCTGCCAGCCGAGGTCCGGGCCGTTGTGACCCGGCTGAGAGCGTTCGTCGCGCACCGGGAGGGCTTCGACAGTGATCTCGGCGGGCGCGGGCGCCAGAGGGCGCAGCGCGAGCGACACCGATCCGCGGGACACTTCCAGCACCGCTCGCCGGGTACCCGTGATCGTGGCCATCCGAACTCGCAGGCGGTTCACCTCGGCCGCGGAGACACCCAGATCCCGCACGGCGCGGGCGTACGCGGGCCCGTCAATGACGGTCCCGTCGGCAATGACGAAAGTGAATACGTGCACTAAACTTCCTGCATTTTCAGTTTGGATTTTCTTCCCGGCGGTGTAAGGCTATGACACGAAAATTTCATCTTCCCGTCAGACAAGGGGACAATCTCGTGAGCTCTAGCTGGCTTGACCGATACTTCCACATATCCGAGCGTGGTTCGACTGTGGGAACGGAAATTCGCGGCGGCGTGGTCACCTTCTTCGCCATGGCCTACATCGTCCTGCTTAACCCGCTGATCATCGGCACCAGTCCCGACCGTGAGGGTGTCGTCCTCGGGATCCCGCAGGTGGCGGCCGCCACGGCGCTGGCTGCCGGTGTGATGTCCATTCTGTTCGGCGTGGTGGCGAAGTACCCCTTCGGCATTGCCGCGGGCCTGGGCCTGAACACCCTGGTGGCCGTCACGTTGGTCGGGCAACAGGGCCTGACCTGGCCGGAAGCGATGGGTTTGGTCGTCATCGACGGCATCATTATCTGCATCCTCGCCATCTCCGGGTTCCGCTCCGCAGTGTTCCGCGCTATCCCGGACTCGATGAAGGTGGCCATGAGCGTGGGTATCGGCATGTTCATCGCGCTCATCGGGCTCGTCGACGCTGGCTTTGTCCGCCGCATCCCCGACGCCGCGATGACGACCGTCCCGGTCCAGCTCGGCATCGGCGGCTCCATCGCGTCGTGGCCGACGTTCGTTTTCGTCGTGGGCCTCGTCATCTGCGGGTTCATGGTGATCCGCAACATCCCGGGCGGCCTGTTCATCGGCATTGTTGCCACGACGGTCATCTCGTTCATTGTGGAGGCGCTGACCGGCGCGGGCTCCTCGGTGGACAACCCGCGCGGCTGGTCGTTAGCCGTTCCACGCATCCCGGATTCCCTCGGCGGGGTGCCCGACCTGTCGATCGTGGGGGATATCGATCTAATCGGCGGGTTCGTCCACGCCGGTGTAATCGCCGCGTCGTTGCTCGTGTTCACCCTCGTGCTGGCGAACTTTTTCGACGCGATGGGCACCATGACCGCGCTCGGCCGCCAGGGAAACCTGGTCGAAGCTGACGACACTCTGCCGGGCATGAAGCGGGCGCTGGTCGTCGAGGGCGTGGGCGCGGTCGTCGGCGGCGCCGCATCCGCCTCGTCCAACACCGTCTTCGTCGACTCCTCGGCCGGCATCGCCGACGGTGCCCGCACGGGCCTGGCCAACGTGGTTACCGGCTTGCTCTTCCTCGCCGCGATGTTCTTCACCCCGCTATACGAGATTGTGCCCATCGAGGCAGCGGCCCCGGTGCTCGTTGTCGTCGGGGCGCTCATGATGATGCAGGTCGGCCAGATCGACTGGAGCTCCTTCCACATCGCCCTGCCCGCCTTCCTGACCATCGTGGTTATGCCGTTCACCTACTCCATCGCCCACGGCATCGGCGTCGGCTTCATCTCGTTTACCCTGATGGCGCTGTTTGCTGGCAAGCGTCGCGAGATCCACTGGATTATGTGGCTCATTTCCGCGCTCTTCGTCGTCTTCTTCGCGCACGGCCCCGTCATGGCCGCGCTCGGCGTTTAACATGCGCACGCTTATCGACGACCCCGCCGACGCCCGCCTCGACGACATCCGCGACCTCAAGCACTCTGACTCACGCGGGGGGCTGGTCTACGCCGAAGGGCCGCTGATCTGCGGCCGGTTGGTGGGATCTCGTTTCCCGCTGCGGTGCGTGATTGGTTTCGGCGGCCGCCTGGACTCCTTCCTCGCAGACTACGGTGCCGAGCTGCCCGAGGGGGCGCCCGTCTACGAGGTCTCGCGAGCGGTGCTGGCGGAGGTGGCGGGTTACGACATGCACCGCGGCCTGCTCGCGGTGGCCGACCGGCCTGAGCCCCACACCGTGGCGGATGTCCTCGGGGGCGCGCGCACCGTGCTCATCCTTGAAGGCGTGGGCGACCACGAGAACATCGGCTCCATGTTCCGCAACGCAGCCGGGATGGGCGTCGACGGGGTCCTTTTCGGCGCGGGCACCGCCGACCCGCTTTACCGGCGCAGCGTCCGGGTGTCTATGGGCCACGTCCTGCGCACCCCCTTCGCCCACCTCGATGGAACGGCGACGACGTGGCAGCGCTCGCTCGACCAGTTGCGGGAGGCTGGGTGGCGTCTCGTCTCCCTGACGCCCGCCGATAACGCTGAGCACCTTGCCGACGCGTTGGTGGATGACGCTGGCCAGCCCTGGGAGAAGGTGGCGCTGCTCGTGGGCGGGGAGGGCCCCGGTCTGACGGAGCACGCGATGCGCGCCACCGACATTCGCGCTCGTATCCCGATGGCGCCCGGCACTGACTCGCTCAACGTCGCCACCTCGGCTGCGATCGCCTTCTACGAGCGGCAGCGCAGTCTGCGCTAGCCGAGTCAGCCCCGGTCGGAGTGGCGAATGCGCTCCTTCACGCCCGCTACGAAAGCCCTGGCGCGCCGGGACAGGGTGCGCCCCACCCGTTTCGCGGCGGCTAGGGAGGCGTCGGCAAGCTCGGCGAACTCCCCTCCGTCCTCCTCGGTGTCGGGCGCGACGTAGTCGTCGTATCCCTTGTCTTTCTCGGCGAAGCGGGAAGCCACCTGCGCCACCGACTTCGTCGCGGGCGCCGGCGCGGCGATCCGCGGCTCGGGTCGCCCGTCGACGGCGTAACCCACGACGTTGAGGTCGGGACCCTCCGGGGTGACCTCCACACCGATCCAGCTCTCTTGGGCGGCGCGGGTGAGCTCCTTGGGAACAAACGGCAGTGAGATACCGCCGAGCTGCTCGGCCGTCTCGCCTGCCCAGTACGGGGCCTCGAAGGGCTCCGGCAGCCCGACGTCCTCCGCGACGACGTCGCGTGTGGAGGCGAAGGCGCGGCGCAGCTCGTCGCCGGAGAAGTGCGCGAAGCCCGCGAAGTCGGAGTCGGTGCCTTCGGCAAAGATGTAGGTGTCGGCGGAAGGAAGGGCCGTGCGCAGGAAGTTGGCGGTGTCGGAGACCGTCTCAACGTCCGGGACGAAGGTCTGGACGACGGCGACGCCCGGGTAACCCGCGATGTAGAACTCGGCGCGCCCCGGCCGTGACGAGCGGTTCAACGGGAACTCGCCGATCGGTGTGATCGGCCATGCCGGGTTGATCTGGGCCAGCAGCTTGCGACCGAAGCCGCGGTCGGCCTTCGGCTCCGCACTGAGCACCTCACCGGGTTCGGCGGCGTCGACGAACCAGAACGTCACTACAGAGGGGAAGGGCATCGCGGCTGGTCCTTACTTCCGGGGGCGTTTCGTGTTCGTTCGCACGCCGAGGAGCACATCTTCCCAGTGAGGGGTGACAGCTTTGCGGCGGCGTTGCTGCGGGTGGTCGTTCTCGTCCGGGTGGCGGAGGAAATCACCCTCGACGACTGAGTCGTCGGATTCACCGGCCGGATCATCTAGCTCTTCGAGCTCATACTGAGGTTCCACGGCCGTCAGCGAACGGACCGGCTGGACGAAATCAGGGTCGGTCAAATCGGCGGCCACGGCGTTGCGGGCCTCCGTAGTCGCGGCGGAACCCATGCTGCGCTTGAGGGACCACAGACCCTCGTTCTCGCTCAACCCTGTCTTCCACCGCACGTGGACGACCCAATCGTCACCTGGCTCGCGGGTGGCATCCCACTCCGCGGTGGTCAGTGAGTTGCCTCGGGCCGCTAGGGCGGTGGCGAGGATCTCGAATAGAGTGAGCTTGGCGGGTCCGCCCTCGCGCAGGGGGTGGGACTGCTTCGCGGCCTCCGCGATCTGGAAGCGCTCGAGGACGACGGGGTGGGCGTAGGGTTCGATGCGGCTCTCCGCAACACCCATCTCCGCGGCTAACTCGCGCTGCGTCGCGCCGGCGCGGATGCGCGCCTGGATTTCGTTAGGCCGCAGTGACAGGGGAGTGGCGAAGAGCGAGTCCGGCTCCTCGAGCACCACATCGACTACCTCGGCGTCGAGTGGCTCGTCGACAAGCGAAGGCTCAGACTCGAGTTCCGTGCGCGCCATGCGGTAGTGGACGCCCTCGGCGTCTCGCAGGACCAGAAAGGTCTCGGTCGACTCTTCGTCGACGAGGTACAGCTCACGCATCACAACTCCTTTATGTTGGCCACCATAAACCCTAGTCGACGCGGGCGCGGGATTTATCGTCCGACGCCGTGCTCGAGCAGGTAATCGATCGCGCCCGTGAGCTTTTCGACGTCCACCGTGTCCACTGCCGGGAACATTCCGATGCGCAGCTGGTTGCGGCCGAGCTTGCGGTACGGCTCGGTGTCCAGGATTCCGTTCGCGCGCAGGGCCTTGGCCAGCGCGGAGGCGTCGACTGAATCGGCGAAGTCGATCGTGCCCACAACCAGCGAGCGCTTGGAGGCGTCGGTCACGTACGGGGTGGCGAGTTCGTGGTTCTCGGCCCAGCTGTAGAGGGCTTGGGCGTTGGCGGTGGTGCGGGCGACCATGCCGTCGAGGCCCCCGTTGTCATTCATCCACGCCACCTGGTTGGCGAGCATGAGCAAAGTACACACGGCCGGGGTGTTGTACGTCTGGTTCTTTCGTGAGTTGTCCACCGCGGTCTGCAGGTCGAGGAAAGCCGGGATGAAGCGGTCGGAGGCGTGGATCGACTCGATGCGCTCCAGGGCCACCGGGCTCATCGCGGCGAGCCACAGGCCGCCGTCGGAGGCGAAGCACTTCTGCGGGGAGAAGTAGTAGATGTCGGCCTGCGACATGTCGACGGGGAGGCCTCCGGCGCCGGACGTGGCGTCGACAAGCACGAGGGCATCGGTGTTATCTGGGCGGACGACGGGCACGCAAGCGCCTGTCGACGTCTCATTGTGCGCCCATGCGACGACATCCGCGTCCACCCCAGCGAGCTGGGAAGGGTCGGGGGTGTCACCCGGCTCAGACTCGACCACATGGGGCTCTTGGAGCCACGGCGCGTTCTTCGCAGCCTTAGCAAACTTGGAGGAGAACTCGCCGAAGCTCAGGTGCGCGGACTTGCGCTCGATGACACCGAACGTCGCTGCGTCCCAGAATGCCGTCGCACCGCCGAGGGAAAGGACGATCTCGTACCCGTCCGGCAGGTTGAACAGGGCAGACATCCCTTCGCGGACCTCTCCCACAACGTCCTTGACCGCCGGTTGGCGGTGCGAAGTACCGATGATTGAGTCCGCGCCTCGGGCAAGCGCCTCGATTTGGGCCGGGCGGACCTTAGACGGGCCGCACCCGAAACGCCCGTCAGCAGGGACGAGGTGGGCGGGAAGGGAAGGAAAGTTGCTCATGGAAGCCCCAATCTGTCGGAGGGTGACGTGGTGTTGCATATTATCATTGCGTGAGCATGGCAACCCCTTCCGGATGTGGTGGGGGAGGAAAATTAGGAAACCTGTCGCCCGCATCACAAGCTTTGCTAGGATGAACGTTTGACGCTCCCACCGGGCGAGTGCGGCTCGACGGGATGCCCAACAACTCTTACGAGGAAAGGTTTGCAGTGGCTACTGACAACAATGACAAGGTCGTGCTCCACTACCCGGGTGGCGAGTACGAGATGGACATCAAGCGCGCGACCGAGGGCAACGACGGTTTCGAGCTGGGCAAGCTCCTGGGCGAGACCGGTCTCGTAACCTTCGACCCCGGTTACGTGTCCACCGGTTCCACAGAGTCGAAGATCACCTACATCGACGGCGACGAAGGCATTCTTCGCCACCGCGGCTACGACATTGCGGACCTGGCCAACCACGCCACCTTCAACGAGGTCTCGTACCTGCTCATCAACGGTGAGCTGCCGACGACCGACGAACTGGATAAGTTCAACTCCGAGCTACGTCATCACACCCTGCTGGACGAAGACTTCAAGGCAGCGTTCAACATCTTCCCGCGCAACGCGCACCCCATGGCCGTTCTCGCCTCCTCGGTCAACATTCTCTCCGCCTACTACCAGGACCAGCTCGACCCGCTGGACGAAGAGCAGCTGAACAAGGCAACGGTGCGCCTCATGGCTAAGGTGCCGATGCTCGCGGCCTACGCATACCGCGCTTCCAAGGGCAAGCCCTACATGTACCCGGACAACTCCCTGAACCCGCGCGAGAACTTCCTCCGCATGATGTTCGGATACCCGACCGAACCGTACGAGGTCGACCCGGTCCTGATCAAGGCCCTGGACAAGCTGCTCATTCTGCACGCCGACCACGAGCAGAACTGCTCCACCTCGACCGTCCGCATGATCGGCTCCGCGCAGGCGAACATGTTCGTCTCCATCGCCGGCGGCATCAACGCCCTCGCTGGCCCACTGCACGGCGGCGCGAACCAGGCAGTGCTGGAGATGCTGGACGACATTAAGAACAACCACGACGGCGACGCCACCGACTTCATGAACCGCGTGAAGAACAAGGAAAAGGGCGTGCGCCTGATGGGCTTCGGCCACCGCGTGTACAAGAACTACGACCCGCGTGCCGCCATTGTCAAGGAGACCGCGCACGAGGTTCTCGCGCACCTCGGCGGCGATGAGCTGCTGGATCTCGCCATGAAGCTCGAGGAGATCGCCCTCAACGACGATTACTTCATCTCGCGCAAGCTGTACCCGAACGTGGACTTCTACACCGGCCTGATCTACCGCGCGATGGGCTTCGAGACAAACTTCTTCACCGTCCTCTTCGCCATCGGCCGCCTCCCGGGTTGGATCGCGCATTACCGCGAGCAGCTGGCAATGAACTCTAAGATCAACCGCCCGCGTCAGATCTACACCGGAGAAACGCAGCGCACATTCGTGCCGCGCGACCAGCGCTAGCACGCCGGGTTGTACCGCCGAGGTTTCTGTTCACCTATAATTAGGGGAACAGTTCTCGGCGGTTTCCCATGTGGGCCGCCGGTCATTCACAAGGAGTTGCCTAATTTATGGAAAAGCCCACGATTGACATTCCGCAGGAGCCGGCCCCGGTTGACCTCGTCATCGAGGACATCACCGTCGGTGCGGGCGCGGAGGCCGTCGAAGGCGGGTTCGTCCGAGTCCACTACTTGGGTGTTGACTATGAGACGGGCGAGGAGTTTGACTCGTCCTGGGACCGTGGTGAGGCGGCCGAGTTCCCGCTCGCCGGTCTCATCGAGGGCTGGCAGGAGGGCATCCCGGGGATGAAAGTCGGGGGGCGCCGCGAGCTGACCATTCCGCCCGAAAAGGCCTACGGCCCCGCCGGCGGCGGCCACCCGCTGTCCGGGCGGACCCTCGTGTTCGTCATCGATCTCCTTGAAGCCAGCTAACTTTTGGCAGAATTGGGGTCATGCGAATTCAAGCGACGACCCTGAACGACGGAACTGAGTTTCCGCTCATCGGCCTCGGCACCTACAAACTCGTGGGTGGCGAGGTCGAAACTATTGTGCGCACCGCCATCGACCTCGGCTACCGCCACATCGACACCGCGGCGTTCTACGGCAATGAGGAGGCCGTGGGCAAGGCGCTTAACGACGCCCTCGCGGCCGGCGACGTCACCCGCGAGGAGCTGATCGTCACCACCAAGCTGTGGAACGACGACCAAAACCGCGTCGAGGGCGCATTCGACGATTCTCTGCGCCGCCTGGGGCTGGACTACATCGACATCTACCTTGTCCACTGGCCCTGGCCGCAGAAGGGGATCTATGCGCAGGCGTTCGAGCGTATTGCGGAGCTCCGAGACAGTGGAAAGCTGAAATCGGCGGGAGTGGCGAACTTCTACCCAGAGGTGCTTGCGGACATCATCGGAAAGATCGGGGTCACCCCCGTGCTCAACCAAGTCGAGCTCCATGCCGGTTTCACCCAGCCCGAGCTGCGGGAGTACCACGCGGATCATGGCATCCTCACTGAGGCGTGGGCTCCGTTGGCCCGCGGAGCAAACTTCGCGGAGCCGCGTATCGGCGCCGTCGCGGACGCGCACGGGGCGACGCCAGCGCAGGTCGTTCTGGCGTACCTGATGCAGATGGGGTGCTCGGTCATCCCCAAGACAGCGAACCCACAGAGGCTCGTGGAGAACATGGGTGCGGTGAACGTCGAGCTCACCGATGCGGAGATCGCATCACTGGGCGAGATTGCGGGTGCGAGGATGTCGGGGGATCCGCTGACGTTCCCCGGATGGGGGTAGTGGACGTGTCCTTCGTTTCCGCAGGAAAACTACCTCGGCGGGGGTAACGCTGAAAATCCTTGGATCTTTTGCTTCGCAAACGTTGCATAAATGCTTGTGACTTCCGATAAGTTTTGTGTGTCCAGTTATAGCAAACACATGTGAGAGCTTTAGTTAGAACTTTCACGTGGACAACACAGAAAGGATGGGGCCGTGTCTCAAGGATCGACCGCAATCCCCACCCGGAGGGAACCTACTCCGGACGAGTTTGTCGCCATGCAGCGCAGCGATGAGTTCCAGGAACTCCGCAAGTCCTACCGCGGCTTCACCTTCCCGGTTTCCGTCGCCTTCTTCGTTTGGTACATCTTCTACGTCATTGTGGCCACGTTCTTCCCGGCGACGATGGCGCAGCCCTTCTTGGGCATGAACGTCGGCATTTGGCTAGGTATCGCCCAGTTCATCACCACGTTCGTTATCACGTACGTCTACGTCAAGTACGCGAACAAGAACATTGAGCCGCGCGCGGCGCACATCCGTGAAGTAATGGAGGGCTAGGCCACATGAACACTATTCTCCTGGCCCAAGAGGCCGCTCACTCCGAGGGCGTCGGCAACCCCGTCCTCAACATCGGGATTTTCGCGGTTTTCATCATTGTCACGATGTTCATCGTGACCCGCGCGGGCAAGACCACATCCGAGTCCGCCGATTTTTACACCGGCGGCGCCAGCTTCAACGGCACCCAGAACGGCCTCGCCATCGCAGGTGACTACCTCTCTGCGGCGTCCTTCCTCGGTATCGTCGGTTCCATCGCGCTCACCGGTTATGACGGGTTCCTGTACTCCATCGGCTTCTTCGTGGCATGGCTTGTCGCGCTACTGCTCGTTGCCGAGCCGCTGCGCAACGTCGGACGCTTCACCATGGCGGACGTGTTGTCCTTCCGCCTGCGCCAGAAGCCGGTGCGCGTGGCCGCCGCCTTCGGCACGCTCTTCGTCTCGCTGTTCTACCTGATCGCCCAAATGGCCGGCGCCGGCTCGCTGGTGTCCGTGTTGCTGAATCTGCACTCCT
Organism: Corynebacterium qintianiae; assembly: GCF_011038645.2. Classification (NCBI taxonomy): domain Bacteria; kingdom Bacillati; phylum Actinomycetota; class Actinomycetes; order Mycobacteriales; family Corynebacteriaceae; genus Corynebacterium; species Corynebacterium qintianiae. The sequence goes on from NZ_CP064955.1 coordinate 611,585, forward strand.
TCGGGGCTCAGGCGCTGTGCGTTTTCGTGGTCGGCATCGTCATGATCGCCTACGTTCTCATCGGCGGCATGAAAGGCACCACCTACGTGCAGATGATCAAGGCCGTCCTGCTCATCAGCGGCGTCGCCATCATGACCGTCCTCGTGTTCGTCGCCGTCAAGGGCGGAATGAACACCCTGTTCACCGAGGCGATCAGCACCCACGGCGCGTCCGAGTACCTTCAAAAGAAGGGCTATGAGGCTTCCGAGATTATGGCGCCGGGCCTGAAGTACGGTGCCACCCTGACCAGCCAGATCGATTTCATCTCTCTCGGTCTCTCCCTGGTCCTCGGCACCGCCGGCCTGCCGCACGTCCTGATGCGCTTCTACACCGTGCCCACCGCTAAGGAGGCGCGCAAGTCCGTAACCTGGGCCATCGTGCTCATCGGTTCCTTCTACCTGCTCACCCTGGTGCTCGGCTACGGCGCAGCTGCGCTCGTCGGCCCGGACCGCATCCTGGCAGCCCCGGGCGGGGCGAACGCGGCGGCGCCGCTGCTCGCCTTCGAGCTCGGCGGCTCCATCTTCATGGCGCTGATCTCCGCCGTTGCCTTCGCGACGGTTCTGGCTGTGGTGGCGGGCCTGGCGATTACCGCATCCGCCTCGGTCGCCCACGACATCTACGACGCCGTGCTTCGCGACGGCACCGCCACGGAGGCCGAGCAGGTGCGGGTCTCGCGCATCACTGTGGTTGTCATCGGTGTGGTCTCGATCGTGCTGGGCATCCTGGCCATGTCCCAGAACGTCGCCTTCCTGGTCTCCCTGGCGTTCGCCATCGCGGCATCCGCCAACCTGCCGACCATCCTGTACTCGCTGTACTGGAAGCGTTTCAACACTACCGGTGCGGTCGCCTCCATGTACACCGGTCTGATTTCCGCCCTGTTGCTCATCTTCTTCTCCCCGGCGGTGTCCGGCGCCCCGTCCGCAATGTTCCCGAACGCCGACTGGTCGATCTTCCCGCTGACCAGCCCCGGCATCGTGTCCATCCCGCTGGCGTTCCTCGCCGGCATCATCGGCACCTACCTGGGCAAGCCGGACAATCTGGACGCTCTGCAGTCCGAGATGGAAGTTCGGTCGCTGACCGGCGTCGGCGTGGAGGCCCCTGTCGACCACTAATTAGACGCGCTGAGAATAAAAAATGACCCACCATATGGTGGGTCATTTTTTCATTGATTAGGGCAGGAAGGCGCGGGCCTGGTCCAACGCCTGCTGCAGGGCGGCGTTGCCTTGCGAGGACATCTCGCTTGAGCTCTGCAGGAGCTGCTCGATGGGAATGTTGGGAAGCTGCACGACCGGCGCGGCCGCCTGGCCTGGTGTCCACTGGCCCCAGTCGGCGGTGTAGACGTTGTTGATGTCGCAGACCACTCCGTCGATGGTGGTCTGCCACTTCGCCACCTGGTGGATGTTCGCGCGCGGGTGGAGGCGTCCGCCGGAGCCCCAGTCGTGCATCCAGAAGAAGGTGCCGATACCGTCGTTTGCGGCCCATTCGATGGTGTTGTAGTTGCCGTAGACGCCCGTGGCGTAGCCCGCGACGCTGAGCGCGGTGGAGAACGCGCGCAGGTAGGGGCGGATCTGGTTGTCGTACTGGGCGCGGGTGGGGTTGTCGTCAATCGCGATGTAGACCGGGCGCCCCGTCGGCCCGCCCGCCGCGCGGTGCAGGTCAATGGCCTGCGGGGCGTGGATCGCCGCGGAGGCCGCCCCGCCGAGCCAGTCGGCGGTCTGGGCGCGGCCGAACTGGTAGACGGACGCCGTCGCCAAGCCGTTGGCCTTGAAATCCTGGGTTTCTGTAAGGGCGACGGGTTTGCCCCTCATCCAGGTGGCGTTGGGGCGCGGCTGGGAGACGTAGCGCACCGCACCGAGGTGGCCGGCGGCCTTGACCGAGCGCCCCGAAGGCACGCCCGCAGAGTAGTCGAGCACGGTGCCCACCACGGCGCGCTGGGCCTTAGCGACGGGGGAGAGCCCGATGGCCGCGGCGGTGGTCAGGCCCGCGGTGGCGAGGAAGCGGCGACGGTTCAGGGGCATGGAAACCTCCAGGAGTTTAGCAACAGTAGTCACTCTAGTTTACTCCTGAAACATACCACCTGAGTGCTAGCATTGGAGGACATGATTACTAGCACGTTCTACGGAACATCCAGCATGCACCTCACAGACGGCGATACCAGCATCTTCGTCGACGCCTTCCTCACGCGCCCCTCGCTCGCCCGCCTCGTGGTCGGGCGGCTTCGACCCAGCGACAGTGAGATCGACGCGGCGCTGGGCAGGGGCGGCGTCGACAAGCTCGATGCTCTCTTTGTCGCGCACTCGCACTACGACCACCTCATGGACGCACCCGCCGTCGTTAAAAAGGTGGGCGGGACAATGTACGGCTCGGAGTCGACGCTGAACTACGGCAGGGGAGAGGGCCTCACCGATTCGCAGATGGCCCTGATCGCCGACGGCGATGACATCGCGGTCGGAGCGTTCACCGTGCGCGTCATCGAGGCCCCGCACAGCCCCGGAAACATCGCTCCAGGCTTCATCCGCGACCGACTCAGCTCCCCGTGCCATACGCTGAAGTTCAAAGACGGTGGCTGCTTCGTCTTCCACTTCAGCCACCCCGAGGGCAATATATTGGTCCTGCCGAGCGCGAACTACATCCCGGGTTTTCTCGACGGGCTCAAAGCCCGGGTGGTCTACCTCGGTATCGGTGCGCTCGGCCGCCAGTCGGACGATTTTAGAAGCGAGTACTGGCGCCACACCGTCGAGCAGCTGGAGCCGGAGCTGGTCATCCCCGTCCACTGGGACCACTTCGGTCACTCACTGTCGAAGCCGCTCAAGCCGCTGCCGGTTCCGGCGGACAACGTGGCCAAGTCGCGCGAGTTCCTCGCCGCCCAAGACGTAAACGTGCATTTCCCGGTGGCTTTCGAATCGGTGCGCTTGACGCCCGAGGGTGCCGTTGTTCAGTAGGGCATGTGCTCCCAGCGCACGGTAGCGCCCGGGAAGGCGCTGAAGTGCTCGACCGCGTCCTCGGCGGCGTAGCCGATAGCGTCGGCAACATCCTGGCCTCCTGCGGTGAAGTCGATCACGCGCTGCGTCGGGCCGGGCGCGGGTGTGACCTCCTCAGCCGCCCAGCCGCCGGCCCCGTGGAAACCGTGGACGGCCATGAGGTTGTCGAAGAACTCCGCCACCGCCCGCTTCGCCGTGGCGGGGTCGGGAAACTCCAGGTGGGCGCGCAGCGTGACCAGGTCTCCCGGGCGTTTTGTGCCCCACGCCCAGTCGTAGTCGACGTGATAGGTGTCCATAGTGTGACTCCTTTGCTCTGCCACGATAAGTTTTTCAAACATGACCGAACTCGTTCATACACCCGCAGAGCTTGAAGCCTCCATCGGCCACCCCCGCACGCTCGCCCTCGTGCCCACCATGGGTGCGCTGCACGACGGGCACCTGTCGCTGGTCCGCGCGGCACGGACAACCGGCTCACCGGTGGTGGTGAGCATTTTTGTCAACCCGCTGCAGTTCGCGCCGGGCGAAGACCTCGACGCCTACCCGCGCACGCTTAGCGCCGATGTCGCACTGCTCGAGAGCGAGGGTGTCGATGCGGTGTTCGCCCCGTCGGTTGCCACGATGTACCCGGCCGGCCCGCGCACGACGATCCACCCGGGTCCGGCGGGGATGATCCTCGAGGGTGCGTCGCGCCCGACGCACTTCGCGGGCGTGCTCACGGTCGTCGCTAAGCTGTTTGCGCTCATACGAGCCACGGACGCGTTCTTCGGGGAGAAGGACTACCAGCAGCTCGTTCTCATCCGGCAGATGGTCGCCGACCTCAACATGCCGGTGCGCGTGCACGGCTGCCCGATCGTGCGCGAGGAATCGGGCCTCGCGATGTCCTCGCGAAACCGCTACCTCTCCGCCGATGAGGCCCGCACCGCGGAGATTTTGTCGCGGGCGCTGGCCACCGGCAGCGTCGAAAAGGCTCGCTCGCTTATCGACGCCTCCCCCGACGTCAACCTCGACTACCTCGCACTGACCACCCCCGACCTGCGGGAGGTGCCCGAGGGATTCCGCGGCCCCGCGCGCCTGCTGGTGGCGGCGCGGGTGGGCGCGACGCGCCTCATCGACAACGCCGCCGTAGAGATTTAGAAAGAGTGCTCCGCGGCCGGGAAAGTGCCCTCATGCACCGCCTGCTTGAAGGCGGCCGCGGCGTTGCGGAGCTCCGCGCCCACCTCGCCGAACTGGCGCACGAACTTTGGGCGGCGCCCGCCAGCCGGCAGGTCCGCCATGTCGTGCCACACCAGCACCTGCGCGTCCGTGCCGCCCCCGGCGCCGATTCCGATCGTGGGTATGGGGCAGGTCTCGGTAATCGAGGCGGCGAGCTCCGCCGGGACCATCTCAAACACGACCATGTCGGCTCCGGCCTCGACTACCGCCTCGGTGTCCGCGCGGAGCTGGCCGGCTGCGGCGTCGCGTCCCTGCACCTTGAAGCCGCCGAGGTTGTCCACGGACTGCGGGGTGAACCCGACGTGGGCGCAGACCGCGAGACCCGCGTTTTTCAAGGCGCTAATGCGCGGGGCCATACGCTCGCCGCCCTCGAGTTTGACCATGTGAGCCCCGGTGCGGTGGATCAACTCGGTTGCGCTTTTAACGCACTGCTCGTCGCTGGCCTCGTATGTGCCGAAGGGCAGGTCGACGACGACAAGCGCGTTGCCCGCCCCGCGCACGACGGCGGCGCCGAGGTAGGCCATTTCGTCGAGCGAGACCTTGTTGGTGGTCTCGTAACCGAACACGACGTTGGCGGCGGAGTCGCCCACCAGCAGGCACTCGATGCCGGCCTCGGCGAAGACCCGAGCGGTGGAGTAGTCGTAGGCGGTGAGCATGGCCCAGGCCTCGCTTCGGGCCTTTTTCGCTTTGAGGTCTGAGACGCGGACCTTCGTGGTGGGGGTGAGGTAGCCAGTCATTGTGCCGAGGTTAGACGATGGGGCTGAATCTCACCCCCGCCGCTGAGTCAGATCGTCCGGCTCACCCCTGTGGGCCACCCATGACACGAGGCCGGCAGCACAGGTCACCGCGAGAGCTGCGAGGATGAGCTCCCAACCCGGTCGGATGAACTGCTGGGAACCGATCCGCAGCAAGTTCCCGTTGATGTCGTAGAGGCTTTCGCTGGCGATGACCCACGCCGCGAGGTGGCCGGTGATGAGTCCGGCACCTAGGCCTGCCCCGGAGAGAAGCACCATCTGTGCTGCGGCGATTCGCGCGGTGAGCGAGGGTGTTGCCCCCACGGATTGCAGGGCTACGCTGTCGCGTCGCACGCCGACCGCGGCAAGCGCAATAATCATCAGAAGGATCATGCTGGCGATTAGCGTCATCGCTCCCGCCGGCATCCACCTCGGCACGCCCGTCCATAGCGACGAGAAGCTGATGTTCACATGCTCGCCAGCTGCGTCCATGTCATCACCCACTCGCTCAGTAATTCGGCGAACCTCCGCCTGGGAGACGTCGTCGGGCACTGGAACCAGGTAAGCAAGCAGGTGAACTGGCACGTCAAGTGCCTCTGCTGCCTCGCGAGATAGCACCATGGTCTGCCCGGCGCGGGGGTCCAACGCCGCGAACGCGGTTACTGCGCGTGATTCCTTCCCGTCCGAAGTCCGGGTAACAATTACCTCCGCGTCGGTGTCGGTGCCGTCGAGGCCCATGCCCCGGGGCACGAGGATCCCTCCGCGAGCGAGCGTGTTCTTGGCTTCCTCGCGGGTGTCCCGGCTCATCTCCCATATCCCCAGGTCCTCGGGCCCTTGCACGATCGCCAACCCCGCCTGGCTCGCTGGGGTGCCCGTGTCACTGAGATACCTCATCATCAGCGAGTGGCAATCGTCGGCGGCCTGCGGGTCGATCGCTGCAGACGTGCCGTCGGTATTGTGGAAGTCGTCCATGCTCGGGCGCCGATAGTCACTGACGCTATCCGCCGCGCATCGCGGATAGCCCGCGAGCTCAAGGGTCTCCACGTCTCCGGGTTTGCTGTCCCACGAGTATGGAACTCCCCGCAGCTCGACCGGTTGTGCCCCACCGAACGCTTTGTGCAGAGAATCGGCGGCGGCTTCGGCGGCTGCCACAGACTCTGCGGGGGCGTGCGCCGGGTCCACAGGGGTGACGCCGACGAACCGGCTGGTGTTGACCAGTCTCTCGGCAGCTAGTTGGGTCTCACTTGAAGCGTGAACACCGACATGGAACGTGGTGAACAGACACGAAATTACTAGCAGCGCCGCGAGCGCGGGGAGTGAATGCAGCGAGCGACGCAACATGCCGCGCCCCGCCAGGCGCACGGCTAGGGAACCGCGCGATGCTGCCCGGGCCGTTCCGAAGAGTACAGCCGGGGAGGAGGCGATCAAACCGATGAGCCCGGTGAGGACGAGGGTTGACTGCCACTCGAACTGGGTGTCGCGGCCGAAGTAGTGCAGCGCTTCCACCGTCACCCAGGCGCCCGCGGTAAGAACCAGGAGCACTGGGCCGATAAGCATCCACCAGCGCCAACGGAGCATGCGGTCGCTAGCCCCGCCTTTGATACCCGCAGGAATCGCCGTGCGCGAGGCCATGATTGCCGGAATCCCGGCCAGAGCCGCCGACCCAGCGATGCCGAACGCCCAGGCCAGCGCAAGACTCGGCCAGCTGGGCATGAGATCCCAGCCAGGGAATTGAACGAGCCACGCAATGATCGACGCCACCGTGCCGGCAACCGCGCCAATTGTTGAGCCTGCCAACCCGAGGAGGCCGCCGGACGCGAGCACAGCAAGACGGATATGGCGCGGCGAGGCGCCTTGCGCCGCCATGAGAGAGAACATCCTGGTGTGGCGGTTCAGGGCGAGGGTGAACACAGGCGAGATGAACAGCAGAATGAGGATGCCCGGGATCCCGAGAACGACGATGGTGAGTAGAGCGTCACTGAGATGATGCGCCGCGGTCGCCGACGGTCCTGTTGAGCCGTCGCGGAACTGCTCGTAGACCCGGTCGGGGCTCGGCGGGTTGTTCATGACGTCCTCGCTGGACACCACGTAACCGTGCTCATTCAGCGCGATGACATCGTCCCACGTCACCGGCCGGTCACCCACGATCTGCCAGCTCACCGACGAAAGTTGCGACGGATTGAAAGATTCGCCCCAGACGTCCGGGGTGACGTAGTCGCTCCACCCCGGGGAGACCGCCTTGACGGTCAGGTCCGCGGTCACCCCATTCCACCGCAGGAAGACCGGATCCCCGACCGAGAGGTCTAGAATGTCCGCGGTCGTGCGCGAGACCACGATTTCACCCGCGCCAGGAACGGGAATCCCCTGCGCGATAAGCGACGGCGGCACGACGGACACCATGCTCGAGGTGCCACCCGAGCCTGACGTGAGGACCACGTTTTCTCTGGTGGAGAGCTCCGCGCGCAGGCCGTCGGGCATCTCGGCGTTGACGGCGTCCGCCGCGGCCAACTCGCGCGGTGTGCCGCTGCAGTCCGATTCGTACCCATTGATGCTCTGCTCACAGCGCTCACCCCCGAGGGTCACCGAATTGCCCATGGAGGTACGGACGGTTGCATGCGAGGCGGAGGCGTCGCGCACGATGGCGAAAGCAGCGAACCCCACGGGCAGAGCAATAAGCATGACCGCGGCGAGGATGCGGAGCTTGGTGTTGGCGAAATCCCGGATTACCGGCCGAGCAGCCGCGACGAGCGCACTCATCGTGCGGCCTCCTGACCCGTGAGTTCGCCGTCGCGCATCATGAGGACGCGGTCGGCGTACGCGGCGAACCGGGGCTCGTGCGTGACCAGCATTCCAGCTGCACCGGCGTCGACTCGCTGGCGAAGCACACCCATGATTTGGGCGGATGTGGCGGTGTCTAAGGCGCCGGTGGGCTCGTCGGCGAGCACGACCTGGCGGCTGCCGATGAGCGCGCGTGCGATCGCGACTCGTTGCGCCTGACCACCCGAAATTTCCTCGGGGAAGCGCGTTCCCAGCCCTTCCAGGCCGACCTCGGCCAGCGCGGCGTCGGCAAGCTCGAGGCCCTGTGCGCGAGGTAGGCCATCGAGCTCGAGCGGGAGCGCGACGTTCTCGCCGACAGTGAGGGTGGGCACGAGGTTGAAGTCTTGGAAGACGAATCCGAGCTCGGTGCGGCGTAGTTCAGCGCTCTTGCGCGCGGGCAGGTTGGCTGTGTCGACCCCTCCTACCAGCACGCGGCCGCTGGTGGGTTTCAGCAGCAGGCCGGCGACGTTAAGCAAGGTCGATTTGCCGGAGCCGGACGGGCCCATCACGGCGATAAGCTCGCCCGGCCGCAGAAACATGCTCACGTCCCGCAGGGCGGTGACCTGGCGCGCGCCTTCGCCGAAGGTGGAGGTCACGTCGACGAGTTCAATGGGGTAGGGGGTGGTCATTTCATGCCTCCTTGGGCGGTTGTAGGGCTTCAACGCGGTCGAGCCAGCGCATGACGGCCTCGAGTTCGAAGATTTGGCGCTCGATGTTCAGGCGCTCGGCGGTGCGCTCCTCGGGCAACGAGCGGGTGGCGCGGGTGAGTTCGCGGATGTCGGCGAGGGTTGCGAAGCGCTGGGCGTCAAGAAGCTTGTCGACGTTCTCCTGTCGCCGCGCCGCCAGCGCAAACTTAATCACCAGCTCATCGCGCGCCGCACCGGGCTGTGTGACAGTCCCGTCCCACCAAAGATTGAGCTCGTCGCGCCCGGAGGCGGTGAGCTCGTAAACCTCGACGTCGCGGCCCGTGGCCTCGGACACGCTGGTAGTGGTTCTGGCGAGACCCTCGCGCACGAGTCGGGAAAGGGTTTGGGAGACCTGGCCGATGTTGAGCGCGAAGAAACCGTGCATCTCAGCGTCCAGATCGGTTTGGAGTCTTTTCGCCGACCGGGGTTGCTCATTTAGCAGCGTCAGCAGCGAATATTTCACAGACATGGGCAGGGGCCCTTTCGGATGGTTACTGGGTAACTAGGAGGTTACTGGGTAACCAGGGCTCTGTCTATCCGAACACAACAAAGCGCCCCAGAGAGGAATCGAACCTCCGACACCGGCTTTAGGAGAGCCGTGCTCTATCCACTGAGCTACTGGGGCAACTCGAAAAAGGTTAGCGCATGGCGTTGAACTTATCGACGACCGCCCCTACGCCCGGGTTCGTCTGATGCGTTCCGTCCGCGTAGCGCACCGTAGGCACGATGCGGTTGCCGTTGTTCACCGAGGCGACCCAGTCAGAGAACTCCTTGTTGGCGGGGTCATCGACATCGACGACCTCGTAGTCCACGTCTGTGCGCTTCAGACCGCCGAGCAGGGTGCGGCAGTAAGGGCACCAGCTGGTGGCGTAGACGGTCACAGGAGCAGACATAACTTAATTCCTTTCAAGGCGCTGGAACTGGTAGCGCAAACCGGTGGTCGATGTGAGCCACTCGGACTGCGACACGAGCTCGAAGTCACCGGGGATTCGTGGGGCGATGACGGCTTCGGGTCCGAGGACGTCGGCGTACGAGGCGTCGATAAGCGTGAGCTCAATGACGTCGACCTCGTCGAGCGTCGCCTCGAAGATTTGCGCGCCGCCGATGATCCAGGCGTCTGTCTGGATGTCCGGCAAGTCGCGGGAGACGAACGCGCCGTCGGACCACGCACCAGCCTCACGGGAGGACAGGATATGGTTCGGGCGCCCCGGCAGCGGGCGCTTGGGCAGGGCTTCCCACGTGCGGCGGCCCATGATGACGGGGTGGCCAAGCGTGATGTCCTTGAAGTGCTTCAAGTCCTCGGGCAGGTGCCAAGGCATGCCCGCGCCGTCGCCGATCACGCCGTCGAGGCTCTGCGCCCAGATCGCGCCTATCATTACACCGATACCTCCGCGGTGATGGTCGGGTGGGGGTCGTAACCGACGACCGAGATGTCCTCGAAGCCATAGTCGAACATGCTCGCCGCCTTGTGCAGCTCGAGCTGCGGGTAGGGCCGCGCCTCACGCGACAGCTGCTCGTTGACCTGCTCGACGTGGTTGTTGTAGATGTGGCAGTCGCCGCCCGTCCAGACCAGCTCGCCCACCTCAAGGCCCGCCTGCTGGGCGAACATGTGGGTGAGCAGCGCATAGGAGGCAATGTTGAAGGGCACACCGAGGAACATGTCGGCGGAGCGCTGGTACACCTGCATACTCAGCGTGCCGTCGGCGACGTAGAGCTGGAACAGCAGGTGGCAGGGCATAAGCGCCATCTTGTCCAGCTCGGAGACATTCCACGCCGACACGAGGTTCCGGCGCGACTCAGGGTCCTCGTGGAGCAGGCGAAGCGACTCCGCGATTTGGTCGATGTGGGAGCCATCCGGGGTGGGCCAGGAGCGCCACTGCACGCCGTAGACGGGGCCGAGCTCGCCGACGGGATCCGCCCACTCGTTCCAGATGCGGATGCCGTTGTCCTGCAGCCACGCCACGTTCGATTCGCCGCGCAGGAACCAGAGCAGCTCGCCCACGACTGCCTTAAAGTAGACCTTCTTGGTGGTCAAGAGCGGAAACGCCTCTGAGAGGTCGTAGCGCAGCTGGCGGCCGAACACGCTGCGCGTGCCGGTGCCGGTGCGGTCTCCCTTCGGCGTCCCGTTTTCCAAGACGTCGCGGAGCAGGTCTTCGTAGGGGGTGGGCACGCTCATGCGGTGTGACATTAGTGCTTGCCGGCAGGAGTGTCGAAAGAACCGCGCTCGGCAAGGTAGGTTGCGCAGGCCTCGAGGATCTCGTCCTTGAGCTCGGGGCGGCAGATCACAAGGTCCGGGATGTAGGTGTCCTTGTTGTTGTAGCGCAGCTCGGAGCCGTCGAGACGCGAAGCGTGCAAGCCAGCCGCCAGCGAGACGCCGACCGGCGCGGCCTGGTCCCATTCGTACTGGCCGCCGGCGTGGATGTAGGCGTCGTAGTCACCCAGCAGCACGTGCATCGCCTTCGCCCCGGCGGAACCGACCCCGACGGCTTCGAAGCCGAGCTTGTCGGCGACGAACTGCGCGACCTCCGGCGGGCGGTTGCGGGACAGAGCGATGCGGCGCGACAGGGGTCCCGAGACGTGGCGCACGTCGGAGGACTTGAACACCACACCGAGGTCGGGGAGGCCGACGGCGGCGTGGGTAGGCACGCCGTTCTCCACCAGCGCGACGTGCACGGCCCAGTCCTGGCGTCCGGTGGCGAACTCCTTGGTGCCGTCGAGTGGGTCGACGATCCAGACACGCTCCTTGGACAGGCGCTCCTGGTTGTCCGCGGCCTCCTCGGAGAGGAACCCGTCGTCAGGGCGATGCTGCGCGAGAACGCGGGCGATCCAGTTCTGGGCGAGGTCGTCGCCCGCCTCGCCGAGCTCGCGGCCACGGAGCAGGCCCACGCCGCGAATGCCCTTGAGAATCTCGCCCGTGCCCTGGGCGATGAGGTTCGTCAGACGCGAATCGGAGTGCTGGGAGTCCGCTACAGTCATGGCCCAAACATTACCCGGTTAAAGTGTCTCGCATGACCCGAAGCGTTCTGGACCGTTTCCACCCCCAGGTGGCAACGTGGTTCAGCGAGGTTTTCGCAGCTCCGACCGCTGTACAGGAGGGGGCGTGGGCCACGATTTCCCAGGGGGAGAACGCCCTGGTCGTCGCGCCGACCGGTTCGGGCAAAACCCTGGCGGCGTTTCTGTGGTCGCTCAACTCACTGGTGGAGAGGGCGGGCCAGCAGGCACTGCCTATCGACGGCGCGTTGAAGTCCACCCACGGCGGCGTGAAAGTCCTCTACATCTCGCCGCTGAAGGCCCTCGGTGTGGACGTGGAGAACAACCTGCGCGCCCCGCTCGGCGGCATCGCGCGCGTGGCGCAGCGCATGGGCATGGACACGCCCGACATCTCCGTCGGCGTACGCTCCGGCGACACCCCCCAGGCGGAGCGCAACCGCCAGGTGCGCAAGCCGCCGGACATCCTCATCACAACGCCGGAGTCGCTTTACCTCATGCTGACGTCGAAGGCGGCGGGGATCTTGAAATCGGTCGACACCGTCATCGTCGACGAGATCCACGCCCTCGCCGGCACGAAGCGCGGCGTCCACCTCTCCTTGTCGCTGGAGCGGCTGCAAAGAATAGCCGGAAACTTCCAGCGCATCGGCCTCTCCGCCACGGTGCGCCCGCTTGAGGCGGTGGCGAATTTCCTCGGCCCGCAGACCACCATCGTCAACCCTCCCGCGGAGAAGAAGTGGTCGCTCGACGTACACGTACCCGTCGAAGACATGAGTGACCTGCCCGTTCCTGAAGACGCCTCGACCATCGGGGAGGCGATCGTGGATGACCTGCTGGACGAGACCCCGACACCCAAAAGCATTTGGCCCCATATCGAGCGCGCGGTGTACGACAAGGTCATGGCGCACCGCTCCACCATCGTCTTCGTCAACTCGCGGCGCACGGCGGAAAGGCTCACCAGCCAGCTCAACGAGCTCTGGGCCAAGGAGCACGACCCGGAGAGCTTGAGCCCCGCTTTACGACGCCCACCCGCGCAGCTGATGAAGTCCGTCGACACCGCGGGCCACGCGCCAAGTATCATCGCCCGCGCCCACCACGGCTCGGTGTCGAAGGACGAGCGCCTGACCACCGAGACCATGCTCAAGGAGGGTTCGCTCAAGGCGGTAATTTCCACGTCATCGCTGGAGTTGGGCATCGACATGGGCGCCGTCGACCTAGTGATCCAGGTGGAGTCGCCGCCGTCGGTCGCCTCTGGTCTGCAGCGCGTCGGCCGCGCCGGGCACTCGGTGGGACAGGTTTCCCAAGGCGCGTTCTACCCGAAGCACCGCTCCGACCTCGTGCAGACCGCTGTCACCGTCCCCCGGATGCGCGCGGGGCTCATCGAGGAGCTGCACACTCCCGTCTCGCCGCTAGACGTGCTCACCCAGCAGACGGTGGCGGCGGTCGCTTTCGAGGATCTGGACGTGGATGAGTGGTACGACACCGTGCGCCGCGCCTGGCCGTACAGGAACCTTTCGCGCGACGTGTTTGACGCGGTCATCGATCTTGTGGTGGGGGTGTACCCCTCGACCGACTTCGCCGAGCTGCGGCCGCGCGCCATCCTGGAGGGCAACGTTCTCAAGGCCCGACCCGGCGCGCAGCGTGTCGCCGTGACCAACGCCGGCACGATCCCGGACCGCGGGATGTTCGGCGTGTTCCTGGTCGGCAACGATTCCGCACCCCGCCGCGTGGGTGAGCTGGACGAGGAGATGGTTTACGAGTCCCGCGTCGGCGACGTGTTCACCCTCGGCGCGTCGTCATGGCGCATCGAGAACATCACCCGCGACCAGGTTCAGGTCTCGCCCGCGCCGGGCCACACCGGGCGCCTTCCCTTCTGGACGGGCGATTCGCTCGGCAGGCCGTACGAGCTGGGCAAGGCGTTGGGGGAGTTCCGCAGAGAAGCCCGCTCCCAGCAGCTGGACCCCGCGCTGGACGACTTCGCACGCCGCAACCTCATCGCCTATCTCGGCGAGCAGGAGGAAGCCACCGGCATACTGCCCGACGACAAAACGCTGGTCCTCGAGCGATTTTCCGATGAGCTGGGGGATTGGCGCGTGGTGCTCCATTCGCCCTTCGGCAAAGGTGTCAACGCTGCGTGGGCCCTGGCCACGGGCTGGCGCATCTCGCAGGAGACGGGCATGGACGCCCAAGCGGTCGCGGGCGACGACGGCATCGTGTTGCGCCTTCCGCAGGGGGAGAAGGAGCCAGATGCCTCCCTTTTCGCCTTCGACGCCGACGAGATCGCCGACATTGTCACGGAGCAGGTCGGAAACTCCGCGCTGTTCGCCTCCCGCTTCCGCGAATGCGCCGCCCGCGCCCTGCTCCTGCCGCGGCGCAACCCCGGCAAGCGAGCGCCGCTGTGGCAGCAGCGCCAGCGCGCCGAGCAGCTTCTCGACGTCGCCCGCAACTACCCGTCGTTCCCCATCATCTTGGAGACGGTGCGTGAGTGTCTGCAGGACGTGTACGACTTGCCGTCGTTACGCGAGGTGATGGGGGATCTCAACACCCGCCGCATCCGCGTCGCCGAGGTCACCACGGAGCAGCCCAGCCCGTTCGCGTCCTCGCTGCTGTTCAACTACACCGGCGCGTTCATGTACGAAGGCGACACCCCGCTCGCTGAGAAGCGCGCCGCGGCGCTGTCTCTCGACCCGGCGCTTTTAGCCAAGCTGTTGGGCACCGTCGAGCTGCGCGAGCTTCTCGACGCCGACATCATCGCCGAGGTCGACGCCTCCCTGCGCCGGGTGGGCAAAGCAGAGACCTCCGAGCAGTTCGCCGACACCCTGCGCATCGTGGGTCCAGTCCCGCTCGACGACCTGTCGCTTTATACCTCGGTGCCGCTGGCGTCGCTCGAGGCGTCGCTAAGCACGCGCGTCATGTGGGTGCGCATCGGCGGGCGCGAGCACATCGCGCAGGCGCTCGACGCCCCTCTGCTTCGCGACGCCCTCGGTGTGCCCGTGCCGCCCGGTGTGCCCGCCCAGGTCGCGACCATCACAGACGCGCTGGCCCAGCTGGTGGGTCGGTGGGTGCGCACGCGCGGGCCGTTCGTGTTGCGTGATTTGGCTGACGCCTTCGGCCTCGCCGTCGGGGCCGCCTACTCCGCACTCCAGCCGCTCGTCGACTCCGGCAAGGTCATCGAGGGGCGCTACCGGCAGGGCGTGGACGACCAGGAGTACGTCGCCGCCGAGGTGCTGCGCATCATCCGCTCGCGCTCTCTGGCCGCCGCCCGCGCGCAAACGCGGCCGGTGTCCCAATCGGCGTTCGGCCGCTTTCTCTCCAGCTGGTCGCACGTCGCGCCCGCCTTTCAGAGGCCCGCGCTGCGCGGAGCGGACGGCGTGTACACCGTGCTCGAGCAACTTGCCGGGGTGCGCCTGCCCGCCTCAGCGTGGGAGTCCCACGTCCTGCCGTCCCGAGTGGGCGACTACTCACCGGCGATGCTCGACGAGCTGACCGCGTCCGGTGAGATCGCGATCGTGGGCGCGGGCAAGGCGGGCGCGCGCGACCCGTGGATCATGCTTCTACCCGCCGACTACGCCGGCCAGCTGATGCCCCAGGTCGAAGAACCCGCTCTGTCCCTGACCCAGTCACAGGTGATGGAAAAGGTGCGCGGCGGCGGAGGCTTCCTCTTCACCGATCTTCTGGAGAGCACGACCACCGAAGAGCTGCGGGAATCCATCTGGGATCTCGTCGAGGCCGGTTTTATCGCCCCCGATTCTTTCGCCCCCATCCGCGCGCGCCTGGCCGGCGGTTCGACTGCGCACCGCGCCAAGCGCCGCCCCTCGCGTTCCCGGGTGCGCACCGGCCGCACCTCATTCGCGACCCTGACCCCGCCGGACATGGTGGGCCGCTGGGCCGCCACCCCTCCTGTCGACCTTGATGCGACTCGCCGCTCCGTCGCGTTCGGCGAGGCGTGGTTGGACCGCTACGGAATTGTCACACGGGGCAGTGTCGTCGCCGAAGATGTTCTGGGCGGGTTCGCGCTGGCCTACAAGGTGCTCTCGGGCTTCGAGGAGTCGGGCAAGGCGATGCGCGGTTACCTCATTGAGGGCCTCGGCGCCTCGCAGTTCTCCACCCCCGCCACCATCGACCGACTGCGCGGCCACCAGGATTCCGACGACGTGGTCGGCTGGCCCTCGGGCACGCGCGAGCCGCACGTCTACGTCCTCGCGGCGACCGATCCCGCCAACCCCTACGGCGCGGCCCTGCCATGGCCCGCCCAAGGTCCCACCCGCTCGGCCGGAGCGATGGTCGTGCTTATCGACGGCCTCCTCGCCGCCCACATCACCCGCGGCGGCAAGACCATGACCACGTTTTTCGACCACTTCCCGGATGGTGTGGATGACCCCATGCCGCTCGTGGTCTCCGCGCTCGCTGACGCGGTGAACGCGGGCCGGATGAAGCCGCTGAGTGTGGAAAAGCTCAACGGGGACGCGGCGTTCTCGTTGAAGAACTACGGCGCGGTTGTGACCCACAAGGGTGCGAAGATCGGGGCAGGAAATGCTGCGCCACCCAAGCGCCGGGGCAGGAGCGTGTCGGAGGCGATGGAGGAGCTGAGTTTCGACGACTAGTAACCGCGGACGGCGCGCATGAACCTTTCGACGATCAGTTTGACGGGCGGGAGCAAAGCCTCCGCGTCCTCCAATGGCAGGTAATAGTAGTTTTGCGGGTCGGGGTACACGGGCTCGTCGAGATCCGGTTCGGGCGGCATCCAGGACAAGTCTTCGGGCATGGGGTGGAACTCGAAGATCAGGTCGTACTCTGTCTCCAGCTCCCTAATTCCGGCTATGCAGGCGTTGAAGTCGCCGTCCTGCTCGTACCGGTCGCACAGCGCGTGGCACTGCGCGTTGAAGCGGGCGACGCGCGCGCGGGCGGCGCGGTTGCTGGCCGGGCTGGACTTCCACCTCGGGTTCGACGGGGTGGTCTGGCCCCGCAGGATCCCCTTGTTCTCGCTTGCCAGCCAGGTTCCGTCAGCGAAAAGCCAGACGGTCTCGCCGGTGCTGGGATCGGGGATGTAAAAGGCGCGGCGGTCTGTCTTCAGGTTGTGGTGATGCTGGCACAGGCAAAACAGGTTGTCCGGGGTGGTTTCTCCTCCTTCGCCATAGGGGATGCGGTGGTCAAGCTGGCAGCGTTCCGCGGGTTTGTGGCATCTCGGGAACACGCATGTGCCGTCGCGTGCCCTGACGTAAGCGGCCATTCTAGGCGTCGGGGAGTAACCGGCGACACGCGAGGCGCGCACGTCGTCGAGGTTGACCTCCGTGTGCGGGAGATCGCGCAAAAGCTTATCTACGACCGCCGTGGCGTCCGCTCCCGTCCACCCGAAACCGGGCAGGTAGGCAGACGTGCCTGCTTGCCTCGCTCCGTCGACCCCCGGCGAGAAAATGTTGAGCACCGGGTTCGGGGCGGGGGTGAATTCCCCGGTGAGGAGCTTGACCATCGTTTCGGCGCGGCCGAGATTATTCTCCTTTGCGGTTGCGTCGAGGAACGCACCCACGCAGGCCATAGTTGCAGTATCGGCAACAAGAGTCAGGGCAGTCCGTTCACCGTAATCCTCGGCGACCGGATGGAACGCCGCGGTCGCGGCTTTGGACGCCTCTCGCTTGCGCCGCTTCTTGGGGTTGAAATTGACGGATGCGTCGATCTCCGCGACGAGGCGGCGGAGCCGGCGGGTGATGCTCCACGGGCTGGGTAGTGCCTGACCGGCGCGGGTGAGGGTAAACATGTCTACCAGCGCGTCATCGAACACAGAAAATGTTTCCGTATCGGCCTCCGGGGGCAGTACGCGTAGCGTCTTGTCGATGGCGGCGAGCCGGGGGACGTCGAGAAGCTTGTGTTCCTCATGCATGGTGCGCAATCGCGGCAGATCGCGGAGACGGCTGTACCCGTCAATACCAGCTTCGACGAAGCTCTTGCCCCGCTGGGTCAGTGCCATGAGCTGTGTAACTTCGATGTCGTAGTCGCCGTCTAAGCTGTGGGCATGATCTGCGGAATATGCGCAAAAGACCAGGTATTCGCCCTCGATGATCAGCCGGGCGCCGGCTGCGCGAGAACCCTCGAGTGTCGTGGTTTGCATGTCTCCCCCTTTCTTTGAACGCCATTGTATAGAACACTAGTTCGATAGTCAAGCCCCCAGGAAAGAATTTTTGAGTTATGCCCGAAGGTGATTCCGTCTACCAGCTCTCCAAGCGACTGC